>CAYRCJ010000001.1:0-43377 GCA_964422785.1 uncultured Candidatus Saccharibacteria bacterium
TATCGGCGGGATGACGCTTGCTCCAGGACTCTACAAGTGGAGTACCGACGTTACAATACCAACCAATGTTACTCTCTCCGGTGGCGCAAATGACGTTTGGATATTCCAAATTGCAGGGGATCTTAGCATTGCCTCCGGCGGTAGCGTTCCCGCTGGTATCAAAGTGGTACTTTCCGGAGGAGCCCAAGCTTCTAATGTTTTCTGGCAGGTTGGCGGTCCTACCGGCGCAACCCTCGGAACATATTCTACGTTCAATGGAAATATATTGAGCGCGAAACAGGTTATCATACAAACCGGCGCGGTATTAAATGGCAGAGCGCTGGCACAATCTCAAGTTACGCTCGATGCCAATACTGTTTCTCTTCCCGTCGTCGCTCCTCTTCCCGCTACCCTTCATGTCGAAAAAGTTGTTGTTAACTCGAGTAGCGTAGGCACAGCAGTCCCTTCCAACTTTACCTTGCATGTAAAGAGCGCCGGCGTGGATGTTTCCGGAAGCCCGGCTGCCGGAACTTCATTACCGGGAACTTCTTATTCGCTTTCCGCCGGCACATACGTAGTAAGTGAAAATACCAATACCTCGTATACGCAAATATTCAGCGGAGATTGCAATTCTAGCGGCAGCATAACTCTCGCTCCGGGCGACGACAAGCTTTGTACGATAATTAACACGGATATTCCGTTGCCGGTTCCTCCACCCCCTCCGCCGCAGCCTTCAGGTGGCAATGGTGCCGGTAGTTATCCAGCTCCGCTTATCAATCTCACAAAAATACCCAGTCCCTTAGCCCTTCCTTCAGGACCTGGTTCGGTAACCTACACATACACAGCAACCAATGTAGGACCTGTGGCTATGAATGATGTGGGTGTAACAGATAACAAATGTGATTCAGTAAAATTTGTTTCAGGAGACACCAACAATGATTCAATGCTTGATAGGGGCGAATCATGGATATATACCTGTACTAAAACAGTCTCTAAAACTGAAACAAACACAGCTACCGCTCACGGCCGAGCTAATAGTTACGATGCCTACGATGTTTCTACCGCTACTATTGTTGTGGGAGTGCCCGTAGTGCCTCCGTTGATCCATGTGGTAAAGAAACCAGACCTATTTATTCTTCCTGCCGGCGGTGGAGCAGTTACTTACTCCTACACCGTAACTAACCCAGGCACAGCTCCATTGAGCGAGGTCAGTATTACTGATGACAAATGTACCGGTTTGCCCGGCAGAGTTGTGGGGCATCCTGGAGATCTTAACAATAATAACTTGCTTGAAAGCAACGAATCATGGTCTTTCACTTGCCAAACCAATATTAAAGAGACCACAACAAACATCGGTACTGCCACAGGTCATGCAAATGGATTGACTGCTGTCGACCTTTCACCTGTTACTGTTGTTGTATCGGCACCCGGCCTTCCGAATACCGGAATTGGCGATGGTAGCAGTGTCCCGTGGAACGTAATTATTCCGGCCGGTGTTCTTCTTATCCTGTCCTCTCTCTACTTAGCCAGAAAGAAATTGACAGTTTAACAGAAGATTGAAAATAGTTGATAAATTTTTTCGCTCTCTCAACAAGAGCCAGGCCAAATCTGGCCTGGCTCTTTTGACGATTTTTTTCTTTTTAATAATTATTTTATTTAGAAAACCTGTTTTATTTGCGACTAATCAAACTCCAAAAAAAATGAGTTACTACACCAACATAGTTAATGACGCGAAAGAGAACACAAATTTCCGCCGAGTTTTGTTTACCGGCCAGAAAAGCCAGTTGGTGGTGATGAGTATCCCGCCTGGCGGCGAAGTCGGAGAAGAAACGCATAAGTATACCGAACAAACGCTTTTTTTTCTTTCAGGAACAGGCGAGGGTGCGCTTGATGACAAAAAGTTCCCGATCGGCCCGGGAGATGTTGTTGTTGTAGTCCCCGGCACTAAGCATAATTTTCGTAATACCGGAAAGGAAAATTTAAAAATCTACACCGTCTACGCTCCTCCAAATCACATCGATGGCCGAGTACATAAAACCAAGGCTGACGCCGATGCCGACACGGCAGACGAAGCGGTTGGCGAATCTCCAAATTTGAAATAAAATCTATGCAATCAAAAATCTCGTTAAAGCAAATATTGTTGGCTCTATCAGCGCTTTCTCTGGCGCTTATTTTTTATTTTACCTCAAAGAGTCCGGTTCAAAACAGCCCGGTGCAATTTGCGAAAAACACCACTGCTTTTTATGGACAAGAAAAAATAAATTCCGGGTTGCCGGTGCGTTTTAAGATTCCCAAAATAGATATTGATACTTCCGTCGAGCATGTCGGTCTTACCTCCGGCGGGGCGATGGACATACCCAAAGGGCCGGACGATGTAGCCTGGTTTGATCTTGGCGCTCGCCCTGGAGATGTTGGCAGCGCAATTATTTCCGGGCATTACGGCTGGAAAAATGGCATACCGGCGGTATTTGATAATTTACATAAATTGCAGAAGGGAGACAAGGTATATGTTGAAGATGAAAAAGGAAAGACCAACGCTTTCGTGGTGCGAGAATTTCGGACGTATAGTCAAAATGATTACGCTCCGGAAGTTTTTAGCTTAATGGATAGAAAGGCGCACCTTAATCTGGTTACTTGCGAAGGAGTTTGGGATAAGGCTCAGAAAAGTTATTCCAATAGATTCGTAGTATTTACCGATAAAGAAATTAAATAGCGTCAGTGAATATTACCAGCCTTTGGCTATAGCTTAATTTGTCCGGATTCCATGCGCCTTCACAGGTAATAAGATTAAGATGAACGCCGCCGTCTCCGGATCTAAAAACATCAGCGGCGTCCGCCGCCGGATCGTAACTGCGGATCTCACGGACCATGAAGGTGATGAACGCTCCTTTGTCGTTTAAAATATAGAGAGTGTCCCCCGGGCGCAATTCGTTTAAATTACTAAACACACCGAGTTTTGTTAATACGCCTCCTCGTATCTGGGCAACATGTCCGGTGACGATGGCGTTGCCTTTTTCTCCGGGGTGCGGACTGCCCGTAAACCATCCCACGTCAAAAATATTGTTCGGTATTTCCATTGTTCCATCGGATTTGAGGCCATTGTATTGGAAGCTTGCGTCGATTGCGAGCTTTGGAATTTTTAGACGCACCGGCAGGCCAGTGGGCTGGGTGGTAGATCCGTTTTCGCTCTTTAAAATGGCTATACTTGTGGGGCCGAAAAAACCGCTTGAATAGATGCCAACTTTTGCTTGCCATACCCGAAGCGCTTCCTTCGTAAGTGGACCGAAGTAGCCGGTTGGGGCAACAATTTTTAGAAAACCGCCTTCAATTAAAAACTGCTGCAGGGCGGATACCTCATCTCCATGAATTCCGATTGTAAGATTATGCGTGAATGTAAAACTTTTGGCGCTATTTCCGGCCGCAGAAACAGAGATCAACAACCCAAAGAGCCATATTTTATTTGATATTTTCATGACATAATAATACTATAAAAGCATGGAGGATAAAAAAATTAATGCCGATGAGTTATGGGAGATTGCCTGGACATATATTAGGACTGTCGTGGATACCGTGCGGGAGCCTTTTCTAGTTCTTGATAAAGACCTGCGGGTTCTCTCGGCCAACAAAACTTTTTATGTGACTTTCCAGACTATTCCCGAAGAAACAGAGGGGAAACTGGTCTATAACTTGGGAAACGGGCAATGGAATATTCCCAACTTAAAAATATTACTCGAAGATATTTTGCCAAAAAATACCCATTTTGAAGATTTTAAAGTTGAGCATGATTTTCCAAAAATAGGGCTTAAGATCATGATGCTTAATGCCCGCCAGGTCCATACGATAGAGGACAAAACAAAACCGATCATGCTTCTGGCCATGGAAGATATTACCAAGCAGATACAGCTTGAGGATAGAATGAAAGAATTTACAAAAGAACTAACGGTAGAAGTTGCCAAGAGAACGGCAGAATTGGAAGAGCGCGTGGAAGAATTGGAGCGACTGAATAAAACTATGATCGGGAGGGAATTAAAAATGGTGGAGCTTAAAAAAGAAATCGAAGATTTGAAAGAACAGGTCAATAAAGGCAACGGAAATCATAAAAATGGCTGATTCAAAAATTTCCGCCTGGGGAGCAATGTTGGCGGTTCTGACTGTACTTATTGTGTTTTTTGTTTTGACCCGCAAAAGCAAGCTGGGGAAGATAAAAACCAAATTAAAATTAATACTAATTGTAGTTTTTTTGGGAGGCGTAGCCGGAGCGGGGTATTATTTTCTACTGTTGCCCCCTCACAACCAAGTTAAGCTATTTGGCGTGAATTCTCCGGTACCGGAGTTTCCATCAACCGGATCCGGCCCAGTTACTCAAATTTTCATCCAATTTCTAAAAAATTTATATAAAACTCCAATATACGGGCTAATTACCTCTTCTTTTCTATTTTTTATTATTTTTATGGCCTTTAAAATTATCAGGCCGGATAGGAGGCAAATAGAGAAAGATTTGAAAGATGCAAAGATGGCCGCCCGAAATGTCCTTGAAGATCTTCAGGCGGAGAAAATAAGGCTTGCTGAAGCGAAGGCAAAAGACGATGCACTGCTAGAGAGTATTGGAGAGGGCGTGGTTGCTACCGACCAAGCCGGCAAAATGATCATAATGAACAAGGCCGCGGAAGATCTTCTGGGATTCACAAGTCTGGAAATAATGGGGAAGTCATTTGTCGAGGCAGTTTCTTTGGAAGATGTGGAGGGCAAACAGATTCCCAATACACAGCAACCCATAACTATGGCTCTGACTTTAAGCAAGGCCACAACCGCCACTTACTATTTTGTCCGCAAAGACGGAACAAAATTTCCTGTATCAATAACCGCCACACCGGTTCTTCTCGACGCAAAACCAACGGGAGCAATAATTGTATTTCACGATATTACAAAAGAAAAAGAAATTGATAAAGCCAAAACAGAATTCGTTTCTCTGGCATCGCACCAGCTCCGGACGCCGCTTACCGGTATTGAATGGACAACCGAACTTTTTGCAAAAAAAGAAAAATTAACGGAGGAAGGCAAAAGATACCTCAGTGATATTCGTTTTTCAGCGAAGCGCTTGGGCACACTGGTAAAACTTCTATTAAATGTCTCGCGAATTGAGTCCGGGAAGCTTGCCGTTAGTCCGGAGCCGTTGGAATTGGTTGAATTTATCAATGAATACGTCCATGAGCGCCAAATGTTTTACGGGAAGAAAAAAGTATCTCTTATTTTTGAAACGCATCCCGCAGAACTTCGCATTACCACTGATAAAAATTTGCTAGGTTATATTTTAAGAAATCTTGTTTCAAACGCCATTGATTATACGCCGCCGCAGGGGAGTGTTGAGATATCGGTGAAAAAAAAGAAAGATACTGTGCTTATTACGGTTCAAGATACGGGCATCGGCATACCCAAAAAAGAGTCGGGGCGTATTTTTCAAAAATTTGTTCGCGCCTCGAACGCGGTAATTACGAAGCCCGACGGCACCGGACTCGGCCTATATATTGCGGCGGAGGCGGTAAAACTTTTGGGTGGAAAAATTTGGTTTGAGTCCGAGGAGGGGCACGGTTCCACTTTTTTTGTTGAAGTTCCTTTTGTATCACATGCTCGCCCGGGAGAAAGGGGGCTGGTTTTGGAGAGTCAGTTAGCTCATCCAAAGGAATAGTGTATAATAGATTCATATATGAACACGCAAAAAATAGTTTTAGTTGAAGATGATGAAATTTTATCTAAGGTATTGTGCGCCGAGCTAACTGACGCCGGCTTTGAAGTATCACAAGCATTTGACGGAGAAGCGGGCTTGGAAATGACGCGCTCCAAGCATCCGGATTTGGTACTTCTTGATCTGGTTCTTCCAAAAAAGCACGGGTTTGAAGTATTGGAGGAGCTCAAAAAATCTCCGGAAACAGAAAGTATCCCGGTGATTATTCTTACGCTTCTTGGAGAAGACGAAGATATTAAAAAGGGTTTGCGGCTCGGCGCAAATGATTATTTGGTAAAATCAAGCCACGCGGTCGGCGAGATTATAGAGAAGATAAAAAACTTTTTTGCGAAAGAATCGCATCCAATAGGAGCGGAGCCAACTTTATGAAAAAGAAAATAGTTTTAATTGAGGATGATAAAATACTCTCCGAGACGCTCAGTAGCGGCCTAAATGATGCCGGCTTTGATGTCTTAAGGGCGTATGACGGCGAGGAGGGGCTGAAGTTGGCAGAGAGCGAGAAGCCGGATCTTATTTTGCTGGATATCCTTCTTCCCAAAATTGACGGCTTGGCCGTTGCCAAAAAATTAAAAAGCGATCCGTTAACAACAGATATTCCAATTATTATTCTCACTGTTCTTGAGCAAAATGAATCGGTGGCCGCGGCGCTAGATAGCGGTGTGTACGAGTATATTGTAAAATCCAATGTCAAGATTGAAGAAATTGTCGCTAGAGTGAAAGAAAAGCTCGAGAACTCCTGGGAAAGATAACGCCACTATGAAAAAATTGTTCATAAATATTTTTCGGGGCTTAATGGGAATCAGTCTGGTATTTGTTGCGGCCGGAATTGCTCAATATGCGTATGCGGCAGGCATGGTGGTAGTTACTCCGAGTACTCCGGACTGGTGGTTTTTTGAGGAAACTCCAACCGGCTCCGGAACTTTTGTTTACGGTCCGTCCACGCCTCCGCTTGGCGGAGGGAGCGCCCAGCTCACAGTCAACGGCACCGGAGGGGTAATTTTTGGAACATTTGCTTTTGCGGGCACCAGACTTGATGCGATCACGTCTCTTGCGTACAGCACTTACCGAGCTTCCGGCGGAAGCGCTCTTGCCGCGTCTCTTCAATTGGATATCGATACCAATGTCACGGATGCCAACACAGCATGGCAGGGGAGGCTTGTGTACGAACCATATTATACGCACGCCGTTCAGACGGGAGTGTGGCAGACATGGAATCCGCTCGACAACGCCGGCACCGGCAATTGGTGGTTTACCGGTGCGCCTGGAAATGCGGTGTGCACAATCAATAATCCGTGTACATGGTCAGAACTTCGCGCCGCCTTTCCAAATGCGGGCATTCGTTCTGCGGGAGTAAACACCGGGGCTCTTCAATTTAAGGCCGGCGGCGGCTGGAGTGGCGGTTTTGTAGGGAGCGTTGACGCGTTTAGTATCGGTATAAATAATGTGGCAACAACCTATGATTTTGAATTACCTTTTACAGTCCCCACAACTACATCGGTTAGCCCTTCTTCTAAGGGCACGGGCGATTCAGCTTTTACCATTACTGTAAACGGTACAAATTTTTTTCCTTCGTCGGTAGTTCAGTGGAACGGTTCGAATCGCGTCACAACTTTTATTTCTTCTACGCAACTTACCGCGTCTATTCTTTCTTCGGATCTTTCTGCCGCCGGCACTTTTTCCATTACTGTCGTGAATCCAACCCCCGGCGGTGGTACTTCCAACACGCAGACAGTAGCTGTGACAACTCCGGCAACAACACCCAATCCGGAATCTAGTGAGGGAGGCAGCAAGGTCGCTCCAACAAGTGTAATTATTTCCGGGCGGGCGTATCCGGGAAGCACAATCGAACTTTTGAGAAAAAGCATCCAAGACGAAACATATAGGAATACTCCGGAAGCAATTTCCACTGTATCGGCTGACGGAATTTTTAGAATACAGCTTACCGCTCTTTTGCAAGGACAGTACTTATTTGCTCTCCGAGCCGTAGATAAAGACGGAAGAAAGACCGGTGTTATCGCGTTTAACACGGATTTATCAAGTACCGATAATTTGGAAGCAAGGGATATTTTTGTCCCTCCAACCGTTGATTTTGAGAAAGCGGTTGTGGCGCTTGGCAAAGATATAAAAATTCAGGGATACGCCTTCGCTGGAGATAAGATTGATATCGATATAGATGGTATAATGAAAGGAGCGGCCACAGCGGACAAAAATGGTTTTTGGTCATATGCGACAAGCACTCGGCCCTTCAGAATCGGAGATCATTACGCGCGCGCGAGGCAAACTGATGCGAGCGGCAAGGGAAGTGAATTTTCCATTTCTCGCACGTTTCGTGTTTCTCTACTTACTTTCCCGAAAGCGGATTTTAGCGGCGATGATAAAGTCGATATCACCGATTGGAGTATTTTTCTTTTCCGATGGAATTCAACAGACAAGGACTTAAGAAGCAAAATCGATATTAATGATGACGGAAAAATAGATATCTCCGATTTTAGTATTTTTTTACAAGCAATAAATAATAACAATGAATAAAAAAGTTTTTTTCATATTTCCGCTTCTCGCCTTTTTCTTTTTCGCGCTTGAGGCAAGCGCCGCAACCATCTCTTTGTTTCCTGAGTCAAGAAATTTTGTTGTGGGGCAAGAATTCAGTGTGGACATAAAAATTAATACTGAAGAAGTATTTATAAACGCCAGCCAAGCGACTATCCGATTTCCTGCCGGCGTTCTTGAGTTAACCCAAGTTGATAAAACCGGTTCCGCATTTGGTTTTTGGACAGATGAACCAAAGATATCCAATGAAGAGGGCACAATGAGTTTTACCGGAGGGGCGGGCAAGGGAATTTCCGGAGCCTCTCTCCAGATTTTAAAAATGAAATTTAGGGCCAAGGCTGCGGGTGCCGCGGATCTTGCTATTCTTGACGCGGCGGTAACTGCGCCTGACGGCAAGGGGACAAATGTACTTTCCAAACTCAATGGAGCAAATATTAATATATCATCTGTCCAATTGCCCAATACCGGCACGGTTGTTGCTCCTCCTCCACCGGCCGAAGTAGTAAAGATAGTCCGGCAGCCGGTGCCCGCCCAAAAATTGCCTCAAAAACCGGAGCTTCGAGTGCCATTATATCCTGATCAGACACAGTGGCACAACAATTTAGGCGACACAGCGGTCCTTTGGAATGTTCCGGAGGATGTAATAGAGGTAGCCGCCGCTCTGGATAAAAATCCCAATACGATACCTGCAAATCCGGAAAAAGAATTACTCACCGGTAAAAGTTTTGGGATTTTAAAAGAGGGCGTTTGGTATATTCATGTACGATTTAGAAATAATGTTGGTTGGGGGGAAACCGCCCACTATAGGATCGCCATTGACACTACAGTGCCTACGCCATTTGAGGTGAAAATGGATCAGCTTGTGAGCGATAACCCAAGTCCTGAAATACGATATGAGGCGCACGATGCGCTTTCCGGAATTTCTAATAACATTATCTTTCTCGATGGCAAAGAATTTTTGAAATCAACTACCACGTCTACTATATTACCCCCGCAACCCCCGGGCAAACACGCTCTATTGGTAAGAATTTTCGATTTGGCGGGGAACAGTGTGGAGGCTGATCTTAAGTTTGAAATTTTACCGCTCCCCATGCCGATTATTGAATTTGTAACCAGATCGGTTTCTCAAGATGACCTTCTTTTTGCTTCCGGAAAATCAATACCAAATTCTTTTATTGATGCGCGGGCGTTTAATGCTTCACAAGAAGAAGTATTTAAGGGCACCTCACAAAGCGATGCGTCAGGAAATTGGAAAATAAGCATAGAAAAGGCTTTGCCTACCGGACAATATTTTCTTTCGGTTATAGCCAGGGATGATCGCGGAGCTACGAGCTATCCTGCCAAACAAGAATTATTTAGTGTGCGGGCTAAAATTATATTGTCGCTCGGAGGATTTATTAATCTCGGTTGGTTTGAGATTTTTATCATTGCAATGCTTGTTATTATATCCGGATCAAGTTTTATTTCTTGGCGGTACGCTTCAAAAAATAAAATGCATCAGGCCTACGGTATTATTGCGGGGAGAGATGTTGAGAAAATGGCGGCTCTACTTGAAGGCGATCTCGCGGAGCTCGAAAAACTTCTGAGCATTGGAGCGCGTCCGGAGTTTCCGGAAAAAGCTGGTTCGCTTCATCTTTTTGCAAAGCTTCACGAAACAATCGCAAAAATGAAAAAATACCTAGGTGAAGAAGTGGGGAAAATTAAATAATCACTAATATGCTGTTATAATTTTACTGGCAATTTGAACGCCGGAAATCGCCGGGATTATATAGAAGCGGGGATGGAGCCGTTTAAGGCAAGCGAAAAACAAACACTGATCAATTATTATGAAGTGCCTCCGGATATTTTGGAAAATCCGGACGAGCTGGCCATCTGGGCCAATAAATCGATAGAGTGAGCTTGCTTTTTTTGTTAATATGTGTTAAACTAAGGGCAGATAGAAAAGGGGGGGAATATGCTGGATAAAATAGCCAGATTTATGGAAGTTGAAAATTTAATGCTTAAGTCCAGGTACCTGCTCTTGCCGATGTTGTTCGCGTTATTGCTGTTGATTTTGAAAATTACAGTTGATTTCGTCATGCTGCTGGCGGGGATGAACGAAGCGGTAAACATAAGCGAGCATACCGTGCAGGCGCTTGAGCTGCTTGATATCGCGATGATCGCAAATCTTATTTGGCTGATCAGCGCCGGAAGTTTTTACGTGTTTGTGTACACGGAACCGGCCGACGGCGTTCCTATGAAAAAACGCCCGCGATGTCTAACTCATATTTCTTCGGGCATACTCAAGGAAAAGCTGGCAGGCTCTCTTATGGGCGTTGTATCGGTTTATCTGCTCAAAATATTTTTCAAAATTGCCGAAGATAAAGAGGTGGTAAATATGCACAAGACAGCCGCGGTGATCGGAATTTACGTCGCCTTTATGATGGGCTTGCTGGCGTTTAATCATTCGAACGCGTCGGTTCACCACCAACATAACCCAGAAAAATAACAATAAAACACCCCGATTTATCGGGGTGTTTTTATAAATTATTCCGGTTGGATTTTGCTGTACAATTTTTGCGGTTGGAGGCGATACTCCACGTCATTATCTTTTAACCACCCTCTTACATTCGCCCAGCGGATAACTGTGACAGGTGAGTCCATTGTTATGTTCGGATAAAAACGTTTAAGATCGGCAAGCAATTCTTTTTTGTTTGCGGCTCCGTCATCTCTGCATTCTTCTTCTGTTACCTCGGAAAGCGTGCAATGACTGACTTGCGTAATATCCGCCATTACCGCCCAAGGTTCTATATGGCAGCAAAGCATCACCGGATTTCCCGCTTTATAATCTCTATGACCCTCACGGATGGAAACAGTTTTTCTGCCGTAAAGAATTTCTGTTCTGGTTTTGTGACCCGGCGCGACAAGCAATGCGTAAAGCGGCTGTTTCATAATCCCACCTTTCTATTTGGAGAACCCCGGGTAGAAGACTACCAAATGCTGTTGTTGAATGCAATATCATGTTATTTTGTTTTTAGATTATTTTTAAAAGACTTGGGGGATCTTCATGATGCCGATCATCATCGTTTCTATTTTGGCTACGTTCATAGCCTGTAACTTTTTGGAATGGTTAGTTCATGGAAAATTCATGCATGGAGAAATGCCCACCGAATATCTTCAAAAACTGGCCGCGCACCTCTTTCAAAACAAACATCGGGAACATCATCTTGAATATCCTCCTCGGAATTATCAAAATTCTGAACATGGTCAGAATGTTAATCTGCCCTGGTGGGCCGGGGCTCTTATTGTCGGAGGGCTGACTTTTCCCGGCATGCTGATCAGTTATTTTTCAGGTCATTGGGCGATATCCTGGTGTGTCGCCATCACCTCAACTTTTTATTTTTTGGCGTATAACTATGTCCATACTTGCTACCATGTTCCTGCCGGCAGATGGCTCGAAAGAACAAGGTTCTATAACTTTATGAATTACTATCATTGGAAGCATCATGCCAGAGAAAAAGAGTGGGGGACGCTTGTAAATATTTGCCTGGTTTGCCCATTGGCCGACTGGATCATGGGTACATCCCTTAAGTCCGGAAGGTGAAAATAACGCGACGGCTCCGACATTGTGTCGGGGCTTTTTTCATGTATTATTAAACCCAACTTCGCTATTGGGTCAATATTGACGGGATTTATATACCATTTAAGCTTGGTAGTTATGGAGGGTGATAAGAAAAACAATATTGAAGAGATTAAGCAGAAAGCTTTAAAAATTACAGAGGCTTTATACCGCACTACGGATTTGTTTTACGATGTGGAGCCTCTCAAATGGTCTCTTCGCGAAACGTCGCTTTCCATATTAGAGATAGTTTCAGGCATAGAAGGAAAGTCTGAGTACGAGCGGTCCAGGGAAATAGAAAAATTAAATAACTTAGTGAAGAAGCTTTTTTTGAAGCTTGAGCTTGCCTCAAGCGGAACGTTCATTTCCAGAACAAACTTCGATGTTTTGGAGCGGGAATATATTGCCATAGGACAGTCTTTGAAGAGAAGCTTCATCCCCACGCTTTTATTGGACAAGCCTTTAACGGACATCGTATCAGACAGTTTATCGGACAATGTATCGGTCACTGATAATAGTAATGTTATCAGACACGAAGAAGTTTCAAGGCCGGCAGAATCTGAACCAACCGGAATAATTGTTGAGCGCGGAGATCCAAAAAGGAAAGAAACGATACTGGAGGCATTAAAGACAAAAGGACCGAGCAGTGTCAGCGATTTAGCAGGATTATTCGCCGGAGCAATCAGCGAAAAGACTGTCCAAAGGGAATTGAGTTCTTTGGTTGCCGCCGGGAATGTGAAGCAAGAGGGCGAGAAGAGATGGAGAAGGTATTTTTTATGAGTTATCCACATAAATGGCTTTGCACGTATATAAAGCGGGATTTATAATGAAATTAAGCTCAAATGCGAATATCTGAATTGTGTGAAATAATTAGTTAAGTAGGCCAAGGTTTTGGCCAACTTGTTGGCTTATGACGACTGGGAGTTAAATAAAAAATAGCTGCCGGTCGCCAGAAGCTAATGAAATATTTTCTGGCAAGAAAGAACTTTGAAAATTAAAAAACATCTGATTCATTCTAAGTTTAAGCGTATTTAATTTGTAATAACTGAGGAGTTTAAGTCGGGTCGAATTTGCTCCAACTAAAAAGAGCAAAAACGATTTTGCTCCATTGATCAAGTAGAATTAATTATTAGGTTTAGTTTCAAAACCAACTAAAAACGTTTTGTCGAAATTCTTTTTAGTTGGATAAATTATTAAAAGAGAATTTAAAATATGAATAGAAAAACATATAAAACTGTAAGTAAGTTCACTTCAGTTTTATTGAGTGTTGCTACTGTAGGATTGCTTTCAGGAGGTTCGTTGATAATGCCCTTGACTGCCTCTGCTGATACAACGTCTGATACAATCGCACAGTTGCAAGCTCAAATAGCTGCCTTAACTGCGCAGTTATCTTCCCTTGCAGGATCGAGTAAGGCATCAGCTGGCGCCTGTGGATTTACACGGAGCCTCAGTGTAGGTGCGAAAGGTGACGATGTAACATGTTTGCAAAACTACTTGCAGTCGACAGGACACTTTAACTTTGCAGGTGGAGCAACTGGTTACTTCGGTAATGTAACAAAAAATGCAGTAGCTGCATGGCAGGCTGCGAACGGTGTTGCACCGGCTGTAGGGTACTTCGGATCTCTTTCACGAGCCAAGTATTCTTCAACGGTTTCGGTTTCTCCGACACCAGCACCAACCCCGAACCCAACTCCAGGAACACCGGCTCCAGTACCGGCAGCTTCAGGAACATTGCGAGTTGACGCTGGAACACAGCCAAATTCAAGTCTTTTCCCAACTAACGCGACACGAGTTCCTTTTACTGTTGTGAAATTTACAGCTCCGGCTGACAAAGACATAACTGTAAACTCAGTTGTAGTTGAAAGAGATGGTTTGGCAAACGACGCCGCTTTTGCAGGAGTAGTACTCTTGGATGAGCAAGGCATACAATTAGGAGTTGCGAAAACTCTTAACTCAACCCACCAAGCTACTCTTAGCGAGCCTTTCACTGTAAAGGCCGGGCAAACTCGAACCATGACCCTCGCTGGAAATGCACAAACATCCAACGGTGGTTACGGTGGACAGGTTGCTTACTTGAGCTTGGTTAGCGTAAACAGCAATGCTGCTAGCGTTGCAGGTTCTTTGCCAGTTTCTGGTGCAGGACACACTGTTAACGAAACCTTGACAATCGGTTCTGTTACTTTATTAAGAGGAGCTACAGATCCTGGTTCTAGCCAAACTGAAAATGTTGGCCAGATAGGATATGTATTCTCAGCTGTTAAAGTTACTGCCGGTTCAGCCGAAAAAGTTTACTTGAGATCAATCAGATGGAACCAAACAGGTTCTGCTGCCTCAGGAGACTTGGCTAATATCAAGACTTATGTAGAAGGTACAGCTTACGACACAATTGTAAGCTCTGATGGAAAATACTACACCGCGACATTCGGAGACAACAGCGGTAAGGGAATCCTCATTGATAAAGGATTTTCTAAAGAGATTTCTATCAAGGGTGATGTTGTGGGTGGATCAGGAAGAAACATAGCATTTGACCTTGCTAAACGAACAGATATCGGCTTGGTTGGAGAAAATTTCGGTTACGGAATAACTCCTCCTCAAACTGGAGTTGCGGCTGGTACAGATGCTTCATCTTTCACCAGCTCTGAGGACCCATGGTATGACGCTTCAGTGGTTACTGTTTCAGCGGGTACAATGAACGTTTCAACTTCAAACACTGCACCTGCTCAGAACATCGCAGTAAACTTGTCTAACCAACCGTTTGGTTCATTCCAATCCGATGTAAAGGGTGAAGCAATTTCTGTTAGCAGAATTGGTTTCAACGTTACATTGGGTTCAGAGCCGGCCGCTGGTGATGTAGACGATCTTACAAATGTCACTTTGGTAGACGAAAATGGCGCTGTAGTTGCCGGTCCAGTTGATGGATCCGCCACTGACAGCTCCAATACTACCGGATCAGGTGATGGTTCAATCGTTTTCACAGACACTGTAACCTTCCCAGTAGGTGTTCACACCTATACTTTGAAGGGTAAAGTTGGTACTGATTTGACAAACAATGTCACAATCCAGGCTTCCACAACTCCTTCAACAGACTTCGGAGGAACAGTTCGCGGCTTGATAACTGGCAACACCATTACTCCAGCCCCGACATCTGCCATTACATTCAACACAATGACTGTAAAGACAGGAAACCTTACAGTTAGCGCATCCAGCGTTCCAATTGCTCAAACCGTTATTTCAAACGCCAAGGGCTTTACGTTTGCCAACTACATTCTTGACGCCACTGCGTCAGGAGAAGATGTGAGATTGACAACCTTGCCTGTGGTTTACGGAGTAGCAAATGGTTCCGCTTCAGATCTGACCAATTGTCAGATGTGGGATGGATCAGCTTCTGTTACAACAGGTTCAAACACCAAGAACCCGACATCTCAATCTTCATCAACATCATTTACTTTCGATGGAACAGGATTGGTGATTCCAAAAGGATCTTCCAAAACTCTTGCTCTTAAGTGTGATGTAGCTGGAGGAGCTACAGGAGCATACATCTGGGGTCTTGACACAGATCAGGCTTCTTCATTCACAGGCGCTACCGGTCTTACCAGCGGTCAAACAATTACCGAAACACTCAATGAGTCAAACGGTCAATTAATGACTGCTTCATCTGGAGGATCCTTGGCTGCCACTTTGGATGCCCAAAGTGCTGGATACAAAGTTGTAAATGCCGGAGCTACCGGAGTTGAACTTTCAAGGATCAGGTTTAGTGCTTCAAATGAAGACATTAACCTTAAGCAAGTAGCCCTGCAGATTACAGGAACTGCTTCTTCAACCGGTGTTGGTTCAACTACACCAGTAGACTTGGTAGGAAGATCAGTTACTTTGTGGGATGCGGATACAATGCAACAAGTTGGTTCAGCGGTATTCCCGACAAATGCTTTCGCGACTTCAAGCGCTATCACAAACTTCAAGATTCCAAGAGACGGCGCAAAGACCCTTATTGTTAAAGGTGATATCGCCGCGATCTCCAACTCAGGTCCTTTGACTTCTTCCGGTGATTTGTTGATTGTCGATTACGACGGAGGCAACACCGGTCTCAATGGTACCTATGGAACAGGCGTATCTTCAGGAACCACAATCTCACCTACAGGTGCTGACACAGTATCTTCAGGTGTGAGAATCATGAAGGCCTACCCGACACTTACTTACATTCCTCTTACATCTTCTGACAGGACATTAACTCCGGGAACAACTGCGGATAAGACTCTGTACAGATTCTCTGTTACAGCTAATGGTGGCGATATAGCTTTGTACAAACTTACTTTCCAAGTCAGTTCTACAAGTATGACCGCTACTACGTCTCTTTTCTCGCTCTATGCGTACACCGATTCAGCTATGAGTTCCGCGGACACAGGATTTAGCAGCAACGGTTTGCTAAACAACGGTCAAGACTTCTGTGCTGGAGCTATGGCGAACGCCGCCGGCAACAACACAGTTGGCAACGCCTCTCCTGGAGTTCAGAACCAAAACACACCAGGTCTTTGTGGAACTGCAGCAGGAAGAATAAACGGATCTCAATTCCCATTGAACATATTCATGGAGAAACTCCAGGCTACTGTTCACTCTGCGACCACGACTTATGTTGTTCCAAGCGGGACAACCAGATACTTCAGACTTGCCGCTACTGTCGCTAATGTTGAGAATGTTACTGGACAAGAATCATTCACGGTTCAATTGCAAGGCGACGCCGCTTTCGCAAGGCCAGCCCACTTGGGTGGAACCGCGGGTAACACAACTATAGGTGAAGAAAACAGAACAGGTAATATGTTTAACGCGTCAACAACAAACCGCGATAACAACAACAGCTTTATCTGGTCTCCAAGATCAACCAGCACCACGAGTGCATTCCAAGACGTTGACTTCACTAACGGTTATCTCTTGCCAGGACTCCCGACCAACAACATGCCGATCGAGACTTTCACAAGTCCAAACTAGTACTAGTGCTTGTGACCTAGTATTAGCTCCTGCCTTACGGCAGGTAAACCAAAAGCCCCCTTTACGGGGGCTTTTGGTTTTGTTAATATGTAAATCATGAACGATAAATTTAAGGATTATTTTAGCATTATTTTAATTTTAGCCGCCTTAATCGGAGCCGGAGTTTTTGTTTTCAAAGACTTTAAAAAGACATCGGCTCCCAAAGAAACAATTAATAATCAGACTGACGCGGCGCCGCTTGAAGTAACTGAAAACTCAAAAGCTGAGATAAAAAATTCCGCCCCAAATCTAAACAGGCAAATTGTCATGAAAATAGAATTGCCACCGGGCGAAGCCGGAAAAATTATCAATGAAATTCAAGATCTTTCTTTAACCTTAAAACAGACTCCGGATTATCTTGCCGGTTGGCTCCAGCTGGGCATTTTGCGAAAATTTATTGGAGATTATGACGGGGCGGTAGAGGCTTGGAAATACGCCAGCGTTATAAGACCTAAAGAACCTATTTCTTATAACAACCTGGGTGATATTTACGGCAATTATCTGCACGATCCAAAACAGGCGGAAATTTATATGAAAAAAGCCGTAGAACTTGAACCGGGAGCCGCGTCTGTATACAGGAATCTTCATGATCTTTATTATTTTTCATTTAAAGACAAAGATAAGGGGATGGGCGTTCTTCTTAAGGGCCTGGAAAAACTCCCAACGGATACCGGCTTAATGGTGATCTTGGCAGGGGATTATTTGGATAAGGGCGACAAAATAAACGCTAAAAAATATTACGATCAGGCTTTGGCCTTGGATCCGCCAAATAAGGATGCTATAATTCGCGAGATGCAAGGTGGCGGTCTATGAACCTATTAAACAAACATTTTTGGAAGTTTTTACTGGGATTTTTTACAATACTGGTTATTGGCATGGCTTGGCTTTTTGGAGCGGAGTATTATAACTACACTTCAAACCAAAATATCCAAACTAACCAAGCCAAAATCAAATAATATATGACTATTATCGGAGCTAGAAAAATTACTTATATCATTTCCGGGACACTGTCCTTGCTTTCTATTTTAAGCTTGTTTGTTTGGGGTCTGAAACCGGGGATCGATTTTACCGGCGGTTCTTTGATGGAAATCGAATACAAAAATGCGCGCCCCGCCAACAATCAAATTTTGGATGCGCTCCGAAGCACCGGTATTCTCAACGCCACCGTTCAGCCTTCCGGAGAGAAAGCTGACATACTGCGCTTCCGCGATATCGATGAAAAAACTCATCAGGATATTTTGGAGTCTTTAAAAAAACTCGGCGATCTGGATCAAAAACAGTTTAATTCCATCGGCCCTACAATAGGCAACGAACTTAAGAAAAACTCCGCTTGGGCGATAGCTATCGTATTAATAATGATAGTCGCCTATATTTCTTGGGCGTTTCGCAAAGTTTCCAGACCTATTTCATCCTGGAAATACGGCGTCGCGGCAATAATTGCTTTGATTCACGATGTTTCAATACCGGTCGGGGTATTTTCCGTTCTTGGGCATTTTTATGGCGTGGAAGTGGATACTCTTTTTGTCACCGCGCTCTTAACAATACTGGGTTTTTCCGTGCACGATACAATCGTTGTTTTTGACAGAATCCGGGAAAATTTAAATAAACTGGGTTCCCGTGAAAACTTTGAAAGTATCGTTGAGAAAAGTATCCGCAATACGATAACCCGTTCAATCAACACGTCTCTGACAGTTCTTTTGGTTATGTCGGCGCTTTATCTGTTCGGCGGCGCCAGCACTAAATTTTTCTCTTTAGCCCTGCTCATAGGCGTATTTTGCGGGACATATTCTTCAATTTTCATAGCCAGCGCTCTATTGGTCACCTCATATAAAATGTCCATTAAGAGATCTTGACTCACGGTGGTAAAAATGCTAAGTTAAGCCTGGTTAATCAGTGGAAAATCTTTGAAAAGGAGACATCGGAGTGGAACAAACAGAAATTGCCGGCAAAATCATCGCTCACCTTAGGAAATATGGATACAGGGCGCTGATGAGCCCCGGACCTTTTTCTCAGAAACTAGGATGCGCTTTTGGCGAGTTGCGGGCTGTCCAATTGGTGTTGTTAGAAAATAAAGTCATAACTTGCGTAAGCTATTCCGTGAGCGCTCCCGAATATGAGCTGCTGGGAGGTTATCAAGAAGGCGACGAGTGGCAGAAATTTTTTCCGGAAATAAAAAAAAACGAAAATTCTGACCTTGATCCCCTTTCGATTGAGCTTCATAAAGCGCTGACGAAATTAGCCAAAACTCAAGAGACTACGATTCGGCTTGCCAAAGAGGTCAGGCGCTTGGAGGAAACGTGCGCCAGAGATGAAGAACAAAAACAACGCTATAAAGATTGCATACTTCAACTCCAGATCAAGCTTGATGAAAAAAACGCCAAAGATAACTCTATTGGGCGCGCAAACCAAGAGCTTTTAGCTAAAGTTGAGAATAATGACAAGGAATTGAGCACGATAATCCTTTCCTAAAATAAAAACAAAGGCTTCCTAGTCCCTTAAAAACAACTCCAGGAGGACAATTGGTCTATGGCAGGAAGAGCACAGCGGGCAATTGTTGATTTTCTCAGTCAAAATGACGAGAAAACGGCGACTATAGTAGTGTCTGAATTTGCCAGAAGTTTAAATGTGGGCTTCGGGTCAGTTAATGCGGCGCTCCATAGTTTATTGAATAATGGCGTGATAAAGAAATCTGATGAACTTTGCGCCGCGATGTCCACTAAATATGTTTTAATTGGAGATTTTCCGGCTACAGCTCAAAGACAAACTATGCCGCGAAGACCAAATCATAAATTAGGCGGCGACTTATTGGAAAGAGCCATGGAGCAAGTAGCTACGCTCAAAGCCACTCAAGACCGGCTAATCGAAGCTCTGGCGAAAATCAAAGAATTGGAAAAGGTAGTTTTGGAAAGAGACAAAACTATTTTTCTTAAAGACAAGGAGATCACAGATTTAAAAGACGAACTGAATGCCACGGATGCGCAATTGGCTGGCGAGCAAAGTAAGTTTTTGGAGCTATTGCAAAGTACGGAAAGAAATAACAAAATGCTCACAAGGAAGATCGCCTTTGATGGCCAGGGAGTTCAGCGGACCGCTGACGCCTAAAGTAAGTTAATACAACCCTGTCCCGCCGATGGCGGGGCGGGGTTGACTTTTTTTATGGGTTTGCTATACTACCAAAACTGTCGGATTGAGGGCGTCTAAGCCTATGGATGTGGGTGTGGATAACTCAATCTTGTGCAATTTTAAAATAGGGGGTACGATTAACCCCATCGCTTTGAATATTCGAATAAGCATCCATGGATAGGTAGCTTATTATAAACCCTAATTTTTGATGGGGAGGGCCTTTTTTTATGATTCAAAAAAAATACTTCTCTCGTTACAGAGAACCATACGCATCCTTGCCTGACTTGGCGGAGATGCAGATAGTGTCTTTTAACTGGCTTATCAAAGAGGGACTAAAGGAGATCTTCAATGAATTTTCTCCTATTTTAGATTATACGGACAAAGAACTTGCCCTGGAGTTTTTGGATTACTCAATTGACGAGCCGAGGTTTGATGAGAACCACGCCAGGATAAACAATCTTTCATACGAAGCTCCTCTTAGAATTAAAGTCCGGCTTACAAATAAAAATACCGGAGAGAAAAAAGAACAAGAAATTTTCCTGGCGGATTTTCCTTTGATGACTCCGCGCGGGACATTTATTATAAACGGGGTAGAGCGGGTTATAGTTTCTCAGCTCGCCCGTTCTCCGGGAGTTCACTTTACTCCGGCCGTAACTTCTAGGGCCAGAAAGTTATTTGGCGCAAAAATTATTCCAACCCGCGGAGCCTGGTTGGAATTTGATACGGAATCTGACGGAGCGATTTACGTGCGTATCGACAGAAAAAGAAAAATTTCTTTTACAGCGCTTTTAAGAATTTTCGGCTTGGAAACAAATGAGGCGATCGAGAGCGCGTTTAAAGATGTAGACACAGGAGGGATTTCTTTTCTCAAAAAAACACTGGACAAAGACCCGGCCAAAAACGCCGATGAGGCCTATTTGGAAATTTTCAAAAGAATAAGGCAGGGAGAGCTCGCTACAATAGATAATGCCAAAGAGCTTGTGGGGACAATGTTTAAACCTGAAAGATACGATATTTCAGCGGTGGGAAGATACAAGTTAACTCAGAGACTCCCCGGGCTTCTTAAAATAAAGTCAAATAATCCCAGGGTTTTAAGCGCGGAAGATTTGATCGAAATTGTGTCTGAAATCATAAGACTAAATAACAATCCTCAAGCTCAGCCTGATGATATTGATAATCTTGGAAATCGCCGAATCAGATCTGTTGGAGAAATGCTCCAACAGCGTCTTCGGGTCGGGTTGTCCAGAATGGAAAGAACAATTAAAGATCGGATGTCCACTCTTGATGTGGAGACATTGACTCCGGTTCAGCTTATTAATGCCAGGCCATTTTCCGCGCTCATAAAAGAATTTTTCATGACCAACCAGCTTTCTCAATTTATGGATCAGATAAACGTTTTGAGCGAATTGGAGCACAGGCGCCGCGTTTCAGCCTTAGGACCCGGAGGACTTACCCGCGAGAGAGCCGGCTTTGAAGTGAGAGACGTTCACCCCTCTTATTATGGAAGACTTTGTCCGATTATGACCCCGGAAGGTCCGAACATCGGTCTTATCAATCATTTGGCCGGATATGCCAAGGTAAATGATTTTGGTATTTTGGAAACTCCTTACAGAAAAGTTGAGAGTGGAAAAGTAACCAATAAAATAGATTATCTTACTTCTTTTGAAGAGGTGAGGTTCAAAATTGCTCATGCCGGAATCAATATGGATTCCAAGGGAAATATTCTTGAGGAAGAAGTGGAAGGGCGGGCAAAAGGGCAGCCTTCGGTAATTCCCAAAAGTGAAATTGACTACATCGATGTTTCTCCACAACAGGCTTTGAGTATCGCCACCTCTCTTATACCGTTTTTGGAGCACGATGACGCCACCCGCGCAATGATGGGTTCAAACATGCAAAGACAAGCTGTCCCCTGCATCAACCCGCAAGCTCCATTGGTAGGCACGGGGATGGAAGAGCGCGCGGCCAGAGATTCCGGCAGACTTATAATCTCGGATTTAGATGGCGCTGTTTCATCTATCGATTCAACTCATATTACGGTCAAAGGAGGAGGAAAAACAAAAAATTACGAACTTTCAAATTTTGTTCGAACCAACCAATCTTCCGTCATACATCAGAGGCCAATTGTTAAATTTGGCGACAAAATTAAAAAAGGCGATATTTTGGCAGACACCTCTCTTACCGACAGAGGTAATTTGGCGTTGGGACAAAATTTGCTGGTGGCATTTTTATCTTGGAGCGGAAACAATTTTGAGGACGCCATTATTATTTCTGAAAAACTGGTTAAAAACGATATTTTCAGTTCAATGCACATTGAGGATTTTTCCGTTCAGGTGCGCGATACAAAATTAGGTCCTGAGATCACAACTCATGATATTCCGAATGTTGGAGAAGAGAAATTAAAGGATTTGGATGAAGACGGTGTTGTCCGCATCGGAGCCGAAGTCAGGTCCGGAGATATCTTGGTGGGTAAAATTTCTCCGAAGGGGGAATCAGATCTTACTCCTGAAGAAAGGCTTCTTCGGGCGATTTTTGGAGAGAAGGCCAGAGATGTTAAGGATACGTCTTTGAGAATGCCTCATGGAAAACGAGGAAGAATAGTGGGTGTGAAAGTTTTCTCCAGAGAAAGAGGAGACAAATTGGAAACCGGAGTAATAAAAGAGATCCGCGTCGAGGTGGCGGAAATGAGAAAAGTATCGGTCGGCGATAAACTGGCCGGACGACACGGAAACAAAGGAGTTATTTCAAGGATTTTGCCGGAAGAAGATATGCCGTATCTTGCGGACGGAACTCCGGTAGACATCATATTAAATCCGTTGGGTGTGGCTTCCCGTATGAACATCGGGCAGATTTTGGAGACGCACTTGGGGTGGGCCGCCCAAAAACTTGGATATCACGCCGTAACTCCGGCTCTTCTCGGGGCGACAGAATCAGAAGTCAAAGAAGAATTAAAAAAAGCCGGATTGCCGGAAGACGGAAAGGTCAAACTTTTTGACGGAAGATCCGGCGAAGCATTTGATCAAAAAGTGACCGTTGGCCAGGTTTACATAATGAAGTTATCTCACATGGTGGAAGACAAGATCCACATGCGTTCAATCGGTCCTTATTCACTTATTACCCAACAGCCTTTGGGCGGAAAGGCCCAAGGAGGAGGCCAAAGATTCGGAGAAATGGAAGTGTGGGCGCTTGAAGGATATGGCGCCGCGCATACTCTCCAAGAAATGCTGACAATAAAATCAGACGATGTTTTGGGCCGGGCCGCGGCTTACGATGCGATTGTGCGCGGGGAGCCTTTCCAGATTCCCAATATTCCCGCCTCATTCCATGTTTTGGTAAATGAATTAAAGGGGCTTGGGCTTGATGTGGAAATGAAGGGAGTAGAATCTCAACCGGAAGAAGATTTGGAAGAGCGGTCAAAATTCGTCACTAAATCAAAAGAAAGAGAAAACTTCGATGAATTTATTGAGGAGGAGGAAAAGGTTGAGGCAAAAGTAAAAAAAGTAGCCGGCAAAAAATCTTAAATTTATAAATTATGGAAACAAGAATCACGGATTTCAAATCATTAATGATGAAACTCGCTTCTCCCGAGAAGATTTTGATATGGTCAAAAGGGGAAGTTACAAAACCGGAAACTATAAACTACAGAACACAACGGCCTGAAAAGGACGGGCTTTTTGACGAAAGAATTTTCGGCCCTGAAAGAGATTACGAATGTTATTGTGGAAAATATAAACGCGTAAGATACAAGGGAATCGTCTGTGACAAATGTGGAGTTGAAGTGACTCGCTCAATTGTTCGCCGCGAAAGAATGGGGCACATCGAACTTGCTTCGCCTGTTTCTCATATCTGGTTTTTACGAGGCGTGCCGTCGCACATCAGCATGCTTTTGGATATTTCAGTTCCGGATTTGGAGAAGGTCATTTATTTTGCCGGCTACATAATCACTAAAGTATTTGAAGATAAGCGCCAGGAAGTTTTGGACGCTCTCGACAAAGAATACAAATCAAAATTAAAAGGCGCTGATACCAAAGACAATAAAGATGTTTTAAAAGGCGCGTATGACAAAGCAAAATCCGAAATTAAAAGTTTAACTCCGGGGGCGGTTATTTCCGAAGTTGAATACCATAGGTTAAGCATGAAATATGGGGATGCGTTTGAGGCGGACATCGGATCCGAGGCTCTCCGCAAAATCTGCGGCGATTTGAATTTGAGGGAACTTTTACCGACGGTGGAAAAGCAACTGGTGGACGCTTCCCCGATCCAAAAAAAGAAAATCCAAAGACGTATCCGTCTGATAAGAACATTGATTCGTTCGGGAGTTCATCCGGAATGGATGTTTTTGACTGAGATCCCCGTGATCCCTCCGGCGCTTCGCCCCATGGTTCAATTGGAAGGAGGGCGTCATGCCACTTCCGACATCAACGATCTTTATAGGCGTGTAATCAACAGGAACAACCGTCTCAAAAAACTTTTGGAACTCAAGGCTCCGGAAGTTATTGTCAGAAACGAAAAAAGAATGCTTCAGGAAGCTGTTGATTCTTTGATTGACAACTCAATCAAAAGAAACCAGGGACCTGCCGCCACCTCTCAAGCTCAAAAAAGACCATTAAGATCGTTGGCTGATATGCTCAAGGGTAAGCAGGGAAGATTCAGGCAAAATCTTTTGGGAAAACGCGTGGACTATTCCGGACGATCCGTTATTGTAGTGGGGCCTGATCTTAAATTGAGTCAATGCGGTCTGCCCAAGCACATGGCTTTGGAGCTTTTCAGGCCGTTCGTAATTCAAAAATTGATGGAGCGCACTTTGGCACATACCATAAAAGGAGCGGGCAGATTAATTGATGATTTGGTCCCTGAGGTTTGGGAAAGTTTAGAAGAAGTAATCCGGGATAAACACGTGCTCCTCAACCGCGCGCCGACTCTTCACCGGCTGGGCATTCAAGCATTTAAACCGATATTAATAGAAGGCAACGCTATTCAACTTCATCCGCTGGTATGTTCCGCTTTCAACGCTGACTTCGATGGAGACCAGATGGCTGTGCATGTTCCGCTGACCGACGAGGCTCAAAGAGAAGCCAGAGATATTATGGCGAGCAATAAAAACTTGTTTAAGCCAGGCAATGGAGATCCTGTTGTTATTCCTACTCAGGATATTGTTATGGGAATTTCTTACCTTACCCGTATTCGCGAAGGCGCGAAAGGCGAGGGGAAATATTTCTCAAGTCCGAATGAGGCGATTTTGGCGTATGATTTCGATACTATAAGCCTTCAGGCCAAAGTCTTTGTTAAGATAACCAAGACTCCAAAGTATCAATCGTTGGAAAAAGAAATATTGGAAACCTCAGTCGGCAGATTGATTTTCAACAGTGTGATACCCCGCGACTATTCTTACATAAATAATGAAATGAAAAAGAAAGACCTTGAGCGTTTGGTCGCGGCTATTATTCAAAAATACGGCGTGGACGCCACTCCGCCCATTTTGGACCACATAAAAAGTTTAGGTTATCGTTACGCCACAAAATCAGGAATCAGCTGGGGAATGGATGATATCCAAATACCTCCAGAAAAAAATGCCTTTGTTGAGAAGGCAAAAGAAGAGGCCCGTGTTATAGAAAACCAATACAACATCGGGCTTTTGACGGACAAAGAAAGATACGAAAAAGTTACTTTTATTTGGGGGGATGTAAAAGCAAAAATTGATGAAAAAACTCCGGCTATTTTGGATAAATACGGCCCCATTCACTACATGGTCGGCTCAGGCGCCAGAGGACAATGGAACCAGATCAACCAGATTGCAAGTATGAAGGGTCTTGTTGTAAACCCGTCCGGCCGCATCATCGAGCTCCCGATCATTTCAAGTTATAAAGAGGGTCTTAACGTTCTGGAATATTTCATTTCCACTCACGCCGCCAGAAAGGGTACCGCTGACACGGCTCTAAAAACCGCCGTTGCCGGTTATTTGACCAGGAGGTTGGTTGATGTCGCTCAAGATGTGATAATCAGCGAGCCAAACTGTAAAGACGAAATCGGATTGCCAGTTTTCAAAAAAGATTATGAAAGGCTGGGCAAAAATTTCGCGTTAAGAATCTTAGGAAGAGTATTGGCGCAAGATGTTAATGATCCTGCCGGCAAAATACTATTTAAGAGCGGTCATATTTTGTCGAACATCGATGCGGAAAAAATCGCTTCGTTGGACATTCCAACGGTAGTATTAAGATCGCCTGTAACCTGTCGTTTGGCCAGGGGGATCTGCCAGCTTTGCTACGGATATGATTTGGGGTCTCACACCCCGGTTAAGTTGGGAGAAGCGGTGGGAGTAGTCGCCGCTCAAGCCATCGGAGAACCGGGAACTCAGCTTACAATGCGTACCTTCCACGTGGGAGGTATCGCGGGAGCCGCGGACATCACGATGGGTCTGCCCCGCGTGGAAGAAATTTTTGAAATCCGAGCTCCAAAACTAAAAGCCATTATTTCAAATATAGGAGGGCAGGTTATTGATATTTCGGAATCAAAGGATGGCGCGGCGGGGGACAAAGTAATTAAAATTTTGGGAGAAGACGGCAAGGGCGCCGAATTTACCATTCCCTTCGGGAAAACTATTCTGGTGAAAGCAAATGACAAGATAGAACCGGGCGCCAAACTCACCGAGGGCTCAGTCGACATAAAAGAGCTTTTGCCGATTGCCGGTATGAGCGCCGTACAAAATTATATTATTGCCGAAGTTCAGCAACTTTATACTTTCCAGGGCGCCGCCATCAACGACAAGCATATTGAAGTTATTGTGAGGCAGATGTTCTCCCGGGTCAGAGTAAAAGATTCCGGATCCACTCCGCTAAGCATCGGAGAAATAATTGAGAAAGGAAAATTGCGCGAAGAAAACGTGAAAGCCAAAATGGCCGGAGGTACTCCGGCGAAAGCGGTGCAATTGGTTATGGGTATTACAAATGTCGCGCTAACCACCGAAAGTTATCTTTCCGCCGCCTCGTTTATGCAGACCATGCGCGTGCTTACCAACGCCGCGGTTGAGGCCAAAGAAGATAAACTGAGAGGTCTCAAAGAAAATGTTATCATCGGCCGATTGGTCCCGGCAGGCACAGGATACCGAAAAGAATATATGAAAAAATTGGAGGCCGCTCCTGTTACGGAAGAAAATGAAGAATAGAAAATTTTCATCAATTTGACAAAATAGCGCAAAAGCGCTATTTTGTTTTTGGAGGTGAAAATGTCCGATTCTTTGCTTGATGAATCGCAAGTTCATGAGACAACAATTACGGAATTGATTGGGCATTATGGAAGAGATATTGACCACGCTGAGATACGCAAAGTCTATCAGGAAACTCGCGAAAGGCACGAAGCCGAAGCCAGAATAAAAAGTTTTCTACCCGTCATAATTAAGCGAGAGGTCAAAAAAATTCTTTCAGCCAAAAGGAGCACAAGATGTTAAAAAGCCCCCGTCGGGGCTTTTTTTGCGCCTATTTTTGTCTACTTGACGTTCTTTTTCAAGCAATATAGCCTTAAAGATAGATAAGTCTCTTCTTTGAAAAGGAACCAGTATGAAAACGATTAAATGCCTTCTGATTTCTATGGTTTTGATGTCCTCAATGTTATTTATTACCTCATCGGAGGCGCAGCGCGCTCCTCAAAGGAGGGCCGCCGGCGCTCGGGTAATTCAAAATACCCAGAAAGAATTGCCTTTTTATTTTCCAGAAGGCTTGATACAAACTTCAGATCCGATTGATCAATTTTCTGAATACCAAAGATTTATTTCCTCTACTTTCAGTTGCAACCAAGGCGAACCCATGAGAGCTGTAAAATTGATAGGGGAAAATCGCGCCATTAGAGTCGAAACAGATATAGACTCTTCTTCGAGCATAACAAATCCCAAAGCGAAGCTAGTTGTCATTTTTGACAATCAGGTCCGCATTGGCGACAAAATCAGGGTTACCACTCTTTGCGGACAACAGTTCATTACCGAAGATCAATTCAAAGTTGAAAAAGATGATTTTATTGAACACGCCATTCAGGCCAGAGACGCTGACTACGAATATTATCAGGATCTTACCGAGAAAGCCATTAAGGCTCGTGCCGAAAAATTGGGAATCAAAGTTGATGAATTCAAAAAAATTCTCGATGACAAAGATCCTAATTACGGCATAACTTTCAGAGAGCTTCACCGCATTCCAAACGCGGTGAAGAGAAGCGATTTTATGCCGAGAGAACTTCATTTGGGCTATAACACCGAATTCCCCGGAATTCTCGGGGTCACCTGGTTAAATACCGGCGTTGTTTACATAAACCCTCAAGCCAGGATGCTGGATTATCTTTTGAGCAAGCCGGTAGTGTTTGAGCATGAATTTATTCATGCCAATTCAAACATGCAAAAGTTTCCGATGTCCGGCGGTTTTGATGCGGAACTCTTCGCGTCTATCCCGGAAATGCTCATTCCCGATGATCAGATAAATTTATTTTTCCACGGCTACACCAGAGATCTCAGGGAACTTGCCTGGATATATTTTGGTTTTAACTATAAGCAGGTACAAAAAGAAATAACAAAGTTCAATTTCGCAGGTTCCACAAAGATTGACGAGGATAAATACCGATACTACTTCAAGGAACAAGATCGTATCAAGAAAGAAATGTACGATTTTTTCAGAGACGTGGTTTTACCGGAATTTTATTCAGATCCTTTCTGGTGGTCCGCGATGAACGAACGGAGAAACGATCAAAATTCGATTTTCAGAATTATGATGGCCGGGTATTACGACCCCACCATTTATGGCGGGCACGCGAATACAATGAAATGGCTTTCAACCATACCGGAAGAAAAGCTTAAAGACATTGCCAGATCTTCTTTTGAGGAGAGCGGCAATCAGGGCAACAATGGTTCTTCCGATATGATCACCTCTAAAGTTCCCCAATTTTTGATTGATCAATACAAGAATGTCTTTACCGAAAAAGAACAAAATTCTATCCGTGAATATTTCTTGAGGCATCCGGAAGCCGGAGAACAGGTAAAGAAAATGAGTGTCCAGGAAATACTGAAATTTCTCAGGCAGATTTCCGCGTTGTCAGTTGGAGGTGTAAGATGAAAATTTACAAAGTTTATCTTTTAACGGCTTTGATTGTTTTGATGCTTACATCGGCCTGCGCGCCGAACTACAAAGATAAGTTTATGGACAAGGGCAAGGCGGAGGGCTGGACCGAAGAACAAAACCTGGCCGCCTTTGCCTATACCGACAGGCTCTACTTTTTATCAAAAAAACCCGTAGATAAGCAGGAGTTCGCGGTTAACTACGGGCTTTTGAAAGCCACTGATATCCGCAAAAAACTCGAAGGGCTTACAAAGGATGTTGATGAAATTTTGGATTACAAAAATGAAGACAATGCCAAATATCTTGAAATATTTGATCTAAGAAAAGACTTGGAACACGAAGAAAAAGTTTTGGAGGCCACTTTGGCCAGAGTCCGCGCCTACGAACTGGATAATCAGTTTCAGCAGCTTATGGGCACGGGATTTTACGGAGCCAATTCTCAGATTTCAGGCGGATACGATATTAAAAAGATTTTTCTTTCAAAAAATGTCGTGAGTACTTTCTCTTTTAATTCCGATCAGATTGAGGACGCCAAAAAGCGGGGAGTTCTGCAATGGATCGAGCGCGGTAAATTTCTGATTGAACGCAAGTTCGACAGGAAAGAGCCGGATCCAAACGCGCTGGACGACCAAAACGCCTTTGTATGGCGCGATCACAAAGAGGAATTGGAACTTACGAACTACAAGATCTTAAACATGGAAAAGCCGGATAATAATCTCGGAAATTATATTGAAGGTTTCAGGATAATCAACAATAAGAAAGAAAGTTTGCCGGCCCTTAAGATTTTCTTCCCTCAAGGCGGAGGAACGGGCATTATGGTTTTGGATACCGATCAGGAAGGCCGGGATCCCGGATTCGGAGTGCCTGATTTGCTCGAAAAAGTTTCGGTCTCAAGCATAGGCGATATAATGAGAAACGATCAGCTGCTTCATAGGCTTTTTGAAGAAAAGAAGCAGGCAGCCAGAGTGAAACCGGTTGCCAAGCCGGTAAATGTGGAAATAGCCAGAGTCGGGCCTCCCGCCGATGTTTGGCAGCAATCTACCGACGCTGCCGGCTGGACAGTATCGTTTAACTATAGGAACAAATTGAAAGATAATTACAATGTCAGGATAAAGCTGGCCCGGCCGTCTCACGCGGATATGGATCCGGCGCAGATAACCGAGGTCTCGACTTCGATTGAATATATAGGAAAAGAATGGACCGGCCAGGACAGGTATACTCCTTCTCTCGGCGCGGTAGTGGAATTTTACAGAACCGTTCCTCCCTTTGATCAGAAAAATATAAACAAGGCGGACGTTCTGCATATGGAGAATACTAAAAAGATTTCAATTGATTTTCAGGATGGAAACGAAAAGGTGGGGATTGTCACCCCCTCCGCAAATAACCAATTTATTCAAGATGAACCTTACGCGATAGAATATACTGAAGGTCAGAAAAGATATCACATTGAAAAAGATAACGGATCGACGGTATTTAACAAAAAGAAAGAAATTTCGCTGCCCAAAAACGCCAATACCGGCGTTTACGGCCCAAATTAGAATAATAAATAAAAGACCCAGTGGGTCTTTTATCGTCCCGATGGCCATCGGGACGATTTTTTGTTATAATGTTTGCAGGAACTTGAGTTCCTGGAATCAAATGTCCAAAAACAAAAATCATAACAAAAACAAGCCTGCCGAGAAACGGATTAAGAAAGATTCTTGGCACCATAGTTTAAAGCCGGAAACAAAAAATTCGCTTCTGGCCATAATTTCTTTTGCCGCTGCTTTTATATTAACTTTGGCGGCCTTTGGAAAGGCCGGACCGTTGGGAGAAACATTGCAAAAGTTTCTTGTATTCATATTTGGCAAGGGATTTTTTTTGGCGCCTCTGGCCTTCTTTTTGGAGGGCCTGGCTTTTATTTTGGCTCCGGGCAAGCGCCTGATAGCTTCCAATTTGATCGGCGGCGCGCTTTTTTTAGTTAGTTCATTGGGAGCGCTGGACATATTGTTTGGCCCGTATACCGGGGGATATACCGGGTATTTGGCATCCTTTCAATTTTTAAAGTGGCTTGATTTTTGGGCCAGCATTGTGATTTTTCTGGCACTTTTTGTTTCCTCAATCATAATCATGCTTAACATTCCTTTGCGCCGGAACAAAGACAAAGAAGAAGCGGAGGAGGAAGCTGATACCGAAGAAAAAGCGCCGTCAGGATTTAATCTGGTGGAAGAAATTAAAGCTGCAGCCATGCCGAAGCCGAAAGATGACAAAAAAATAGCTCAGCAAAATTCTGTGGACGAGGATTCTGAATCCGAGGATGAAGAAGATATTCCCAAGGCGAATATTTTCTCTAAATCGATGCCGCAAAAAAAACATTCAATGATCAAATACACTCCGCCGCCGCTTGATCTTCTGGAAAACGACAAGGGTACGCTATCGAGCGGAGATGTAAAAGCAAATTCCAACATCATTAAAAGAACTTTGGAAAACTTCGGCATCGATGTGGAAATGGCGGAAATAAATGTCGGGCCTTCGGTAACTCAATATACTTTAAAGCCCGCCGAAGGCATCAAGCTTTCGAGAATCACCGCTCTTCATTCCGATTTGTCTTTGGCTTTGGCGGCCCATCCGATAAGGATAGAAGCCCCGATTCCTGGAAAATCTTTGGTGGGAATCGAAATCCCAAATCGTTCTATAGCTCTAGTCGGCTTGAGGACATTATTTAGCATGGAAGATTTTCAAAATAGCTATCCCCTGACTATCGTTTTGGGGCGGGATGTTTCCGGGAAGCCGGTTTTCGCGGATATCGCCAAGATGCCCCACCTTTTAATCGCCGGAGCTACCGGGTCAGGAAAATCAATTTCCATTCATACCTTGATTACCAGCGTCCTTTATAAAAATTCTCCGGAATTCCTGCGTCTTATAATGATAGATCCGAAAAGAGTCGAACTATCTATGTATAATGAGATCCCGCATCTTTTGACCCCGGTTATTACTGACGCCAAAAAAGCGATTCAAGCTCTCCGTTGGGGAGTGAAAGAAATGGAAAGGCGTTACGAGTTGCTTTCCGGCGTGGGCGCCAGAGATATTAATTCTTACAACAGCCAGATTCTTAAGGCGGACGGCCAAGAGATAATGCCCAATATTTTGGTGATAATTGATGAGTTGGCGGATTTAATGATGTCGTTCCCGCGGGAAGTTGAGGCTTCGATTGTGCGCCTCGCGCAAATGTCCCGCGCGGTCGGTATTCATCTCGTTGTTTCCACGCAGAGGCCTTCGGTGGAGGTTATCACGGGGCTAATAAAGGCAAACATCACATCGCGCGTTGCTCTTCAGGTGGCTTCTGGAATCGATTCAAGAACAATTTTAGATATGTCCGGAGCCGAAAAATTATTGGGCAACGGAGATATGTTATTTTTGGCGGGGGACACTTCAAAGCCGAGAAGAATCCAGGGCGCTTATATTTCCGAAAAAGAAGTTAAAAAAGTCGCTTCTTTCTTGGCTAAATCCTCTACCGACTTTGAGAAAGAAGAAATTAATTTGGACGTTAAGTTGCCGCAGATTCCCAACGGCCCAAGCGATTTTATCGGGGATGATGAAGGCGGCGATGATGATGAGCTGTTTGAACAAGCTAGAGAATTGGTGATAGAGGCAGGCAAGGCCTCGGCTTCGTATCTGCAAAGGCGCCTTCGCGTCGGATATGCCAGAGCCGCGAGGCTTTTGGATATGCTTGAGGAACAAGGCGTCATAGGCCCGGGCGAGGGAGCAAAGCCGAGAGAGGTTTTGATAAAAAAGGAGGGCGGCCCTGGAGCCGAAACATCCGAAGAAAAAAATCTGTCGGAGCTGAATAATTTTTAAAACTTCACACATTGCCAAAATAGCATCTTTATGCTATTTTGTTTTTAGATTGAAAAAGGAGGCTAGGCATGGAATTTGTGGTGTGGATTTTTGCTATAATTTTAGGAGTTTTTGGCGGGTATTTTTTGTCTTCAGCTCTCATAATAGCGCTAAGTGTTTTTGCAATCGCTCTTCTGATTTACATATATCGGTGTCCAAATTGGGCCGCTTTCTTTGCGCTTCTGGCGGGAGCTCATATCGCATTGCCGATTTTTCTAATTTCCATATGGATTGTGGGGATCATTGTCCGCATACCGCCGGATGCTTTTAACTTTCACGCGGAAGCTTTGAAAAGTCTGTTTTTGAGATAAGGAGGCCCGAGATGATTTTTAGGATTTTTCTTTTCGCGCTGGGATTTGTATTCGCCTACTTCCTTCCAATACCCATGTTGATTCTGTTGGCGTTGTCCACCCTTTTTATTTTTTTTATTATTTATCGCTAAAACAAAGGGGGCGTGATGATAAAAACTGAAGCCAGAAGGGCATTGATAGATCTTTTAAAGAGGGCGTATTCCGGAGAACGCGCGGCTATATTTGCTTATGAAGGGCATTCCAGATCGTGCTGGAACTTCAAAGAAACGCAAGAAATTATGAAAATACAGGATGACGAAGTGCGCCATCGAAAGAGAGTAAAAGAAATTTTGGTGGAGCTTGGTGAGAAGCCTGATAAATTCCTGGAGTTAAGAATGTGGGTAATCGGGAAAATGGTAAGCGCGTCTTGCATGATAGGAGCGTTTTTGCCGTTTGGCTGGTTTTTTTCTATGTACGGCGCGGGGAAATTGGAGGCAAATAATATCTTAGAATATCAAGATGCGGCAATATACTCTTATTTGGCGGAGTGCAACCAATTTGTTCCGGATCTTTTGGAGATGTCCAAAACGGAATGGGACCATGAAAAATATTTTCACGACAAGGCCAGATCGCATTGGCTCTATAAATATGTTCCGGCTTGGAAAATTCCACAGCCCAAAGAAGAGCTCAGAGCCTTTCTAACACAAGCAAAGGAGGTATAAGATGCCAAAGAAGATAACTGATCAGGTAATGATTTCTGTTGACGATTTAATAAAAGTTGATGGCGAGAACGGCATTGAGGTGTATGTGGTCAGAGGGATCGAGAAATCAGCGGCTCTAGGCAATCGCATTAACTATGTGGATTATGCAGCCAGATCCAATGCGTGTTATCAGGTGGACCTTATGAATCTGGGAGCTGAAGTAATTTCTGGTCTTGAGCTGATTCGTCTTTTCATGGATACACAAGAAGAATTGCGTAAGCACGAGGCGGAAGCGATCGAGCGCGCGAGAAAAGAAGATAGTTCCGGCGGAAAATTTTCGTAAATACAAAATAAAAAACAGCCCTGTCTGATGACGGGGTTATTTTTTTTCTACTCGCTCCGTATATTCGCCGCTTTCGGTGTTTATCCTAATTATATCTCCTTCGTTGATGAACATAGGCACGTTCATTGAAAGGCCGTTTTCCAAGACAACGGTTTTTGATCCTCCGGTGGCCGTGTCGCCTTTGTAAGAGGGCGGAGCTTCTTTGACCGCGTAATCCATCTTTACCGGAATCTCAACATTTAATATTTTTTCTCCAAATTTAAAAGCCAACACATCCGTATTTGGTTTTAAATATTTGCCGGATTCCCCAAGACTTTCTTCGCTCAAAGAAAATCTCATTTTGGGATCTGTTTTATCTCTAAACCAATATTCTCCTCTGCTTGAATATAAAAATATAATCGGCTGTTTGTCTATTTCGGCTTCGGGAAAAGAATCGCTTTGCTGGAAAGTGCGGGTGGTGATTTTGCCCGTAATAAGATTCTTTAATTTTGTCTGCGAGGTCGGGCGGCGTTGCTGCATTCTTAAAAAGGCGTATTCTAAAACAATGTAGGGTTCGCCCTCCATTACAAATATGGTTCCTTTGGTTAAATCCGTATATGAAAGCATTTCAAATTAGTGTATCATAATTTTTATGGAATATCAAGGCACAATCGGGCTTGAAATCCACTCCGAACTTCGCACAAAAACGAAGATGTTTTGCGGCTCAAAAAACGATTCCAATGAGCGTCATCCCAATATTAATATCTGCCCCGTCTGCATGGGGCATCCGGGTACGTTGCCGGTTATAAACGAAGAGGCGGTGCGCCATGTTCAGCGTGTTGGGCTGGCGCTTGGCGGCCAGGTGCAGAAATTTTCTCAATTTGACCGCAAGAATTATTTTTATCCGGATCTGCCCAAGGGATATCAAATTTCTCAATACCAGCATCCTTTGGTTTTTGGAGGCGAGCTTAAGGGGGTAAGAATAACCAGAGTGCATTTGGAGGAAGATACGGCCAGACTCTCACATGAAGGAAGCTCCGACGCGAAGTCGGAGCGACCAGCTTCGCTGGTCGACTTCAACCGAGCCGGAGTTCCTTTGATGGAATTGGTTACCGAGCCTGATTTTCGGGACGCCAAAACAGCGAGAGAATTTTGCGAAGAACTTCAGCTTGTTTTGCAATATTTAGGGGCGTCATACGCGAATATGGAAAAAGGGGAGATGCGATGCGAAGCAAACATATCACTAAACATGGGAACAAAAGTTGAAATAAAAAATCTCAATTCTTTTCGGGCGGTTGAAAAAGCCATTGAATACGAGATTGAACGCCAAAAAAGATTGTTGGAGAGCGGCGAAAAAGTTCACCAGGAAACCAGGGGGTGGGACGAAGACAAAGAAATTACTTTTTCGCAGAGAAAAAAGGAATCAGCCCACGACTATCGTTATTTCCCTGAGCCGGATTTGCCCCCGTTTAATTTCGACGACAAATACATAGAGTCTCTAAGGGCGACCATTCCCGAACTTCCCTGGCAAAAAAGAAAGAGATTGATTGAGGAATACAAAATTCCTGTTCATATGGCTGAAATTTTGGTTAGAGAAAAGGCGCTTTCTTCTTTTTGGGAGGAGACAGTTTCCGAACTTAAGGAGTGGGAAGATCCTGAAAAGTTTGAAGAAGGAATGAAGCTGGCTGTAAATTATTTTACCTCCGATCTTTTTGGTTTGATAAAAGAAAAGGAAATACCGATATCGGAACTTTTGGTGGACCCGGAAAACTTCGCGGAACTCATCAAAATGATCTCAAACAAAGAAATTTCTTCCCGCGCGGCCAAAGATGTTTTGATCCATATGGTAGAAGTCGGGGGAGACCCGTCAACCATTGTAAAAGATAAAGGACTTGCTATGGTAAGCGACGAAAAATCGCTCGAGGAAATGGCCAAACGGATAATATCCGAAAATCCTAAAGCAATTGAGGACTACAAAAAAGGAAAACAAAATTCTATCCAATTTTTGGTGGGACAAATGATGAAAGAAACCAAGGGGGCGGCGAGTCCGGAGCTTGCCCGAACCCTCTTGACAAAACTAATAGAAAGAGTATAATGAAAAGGCGAGATGCGCGGCTGGCGGAAGGTCCGCTATGCTGGCCATCAAACGGGGAACGCCGCAGAAGGGTGACGCCGATGACGGGTCGGCGCTTCACGGAAGCGGAGTTCCCCACCGCACTTTTAAATTCAAAAATTTTTGTCCGTATAGATTACTGAATAACTGGTTTGTAGTAGTCCATCTGTATTGGACAGTCTAATGGTGTTGGCCAGTTATGTCACAATCTAGCAGAGCTTAAAGATCCTCCTTCTAGTCTCCGATTGGAGACGGGCTCTGTTTCAAAATAAACAGCCTTAGCAAAAAAGGGCGCCGAAAACCGGCGCCCTTTTCTCATATTTTTAACAACTTCATCGCTTCTTTTTCTTTCGAAACCCAGTGAATGTCTTTATTTTTTTTAAACCAAGTCATTTGCCTTTTGGCGTAGTGGTTTATTTCGGTTTCCAGTTTTTCTATCATAGTTTTTTTATCTATTTTTTTGCGGATAAATGAAGAGATATAGCGATATTCCAAACCAAGATCATATAGACGTTTCCATGTTAGGCCAGCCCTTGGCTGGTGGGCCTTGGGCCCAAGTTTTTTTATTTCTTTAATAATCCCCGGCAGCCGTTTAATTAATCTTTTGTGTATTCTTTTTTTGAGCCCTTCTTTGGATTTTTTGATCCCTAGCCAGAGTGCGCTCTGGCTAACCAATGAAGCCTCCTCACTCATTCTCGGCCGTCCAGCGACGGCCTCCGAGGATTTCGCGCCTTTTTGCCCCTCGCTTCGCTCGGGTACCATGCCAAAAAGGCCGAAAAACCCGTTCGGAGGCTCATTGGTTATCCCTCCCTTCTTGCCTTTCGCAATCTCAATAGCCCTCACCAATCTCACAGGATTTTTGGCATCAATATTTTTTGCTCTTTCTGGATTTATTTTCTTTAAAATTTTAAACAGTTCTTTCACAGATTTTTTGGCCAATTTTTTCCGAAGTGCCTGATTTGGGGGAGTGCATGCGGTATCGATTTTCCCCAGCGCCACATCGATATAAAAACCGGTACCACCGACAACAATCGGGATTTTATTTTTTTTGTATATTTTATCCGCAGCTTCATTGAAACATTTTTTGAAATCTTGGGCCGTGAAAATTTTCTCGGGATCGGCCACGTCCAGGCAATAATGCGGGATGCCGCGCATTTCCTTTTTTGTAATTTTTCCGGAGCCGATATCTAGGCCCTTGTATACCTGGCGCGAATCCGCGGAGATTATTTCCCCGCCGATTTTTTTGGCGATTTTAACAGCCAAATCAGATTTGCCCGAGGCAGTGGGTCCGACCACAACTACCATTTTTTTATTGTTTGACAGCATATACTGCTTTTAATACCATTAAAGTAGATTTTTAGAAAACAGGAAAGATCTATGAAATACAGAATACTCATAGTTTTCCTTGCTTTTTTCTGTTTTGCGGCAGGCTATGCTGAAGCCGCTCCTCAAAAGGGCATATTTATCGATAAAGAAGCGGAAGCCCTTGTCAGGATATTTGTGAATTGCAATTACTCTATTTTACTCAAATCTCCGGCAAATAAGGAGATTAAGATCAGTGTCACCAAAATGGGCAACGGTTTCTTTTCGGGAGAAGAGAAAATAGATGAATCTCTTCTCTACGGAGAGGGAGAGGCCGTTGTAACAGCCAGCCATATATTGCTTTGTGATTCCACCGTGGGCGATTTGGACAAGAGCGGAATTTTCAGCGAGTATCAAAAGAATTCCAAAGACAACATCAGTGTGGAAAACATTGCCGGGTTTAAAGATTCTAAACTTGTTTCTACCTCGGCTTTCACCGCCAACGGTCGCAATTTGTCCGACATTCAGGAAATATTTATTTCTCCCGCGCCGCACATGCTGAATGATCCGGACAGGGCACTGCTCAAAGTCCGTGTCGATCCGTCGATTCCCCATTCTCATATTCCTCTGATGGACGATAAAGTTTTTGATGAAATTTTTCTGAAAGACGGAATTAAAAAGAGCGTTTATTTGCGCGGATTTATCAGTTTTATCGGAGGCTGGTTTGTAAGATATAAAGACGCGGAGATAGAGTGGGTGGGTGAGAACACTATCCAAATAAACGAGCATCTGGATAAGGGGCTTTCCGGGAGTCCGTTGCTTTTTAACTATAACGGCAAAACTTACGCCCTCGGAGTCCTTTCCAGCACGCCATTGGAACAAACAGGCAGATTTTATGATTGGTCCTGGATATCTATAACAAAAAAAAGTTTTTTGAATTCCAAACAAAAAAAGAAATAAAAATCCCCCGATGGCCTCGGGGGATTTTTTCTAACCTGTTTTTTTGAGAAAGTCTTCAATTTTCATCTGGCCAAGATCTCCCTTGCCGCGCTCTCTAACGGCGACGGTTTGAGATTCATTTTCTTTTTCACCGATCACCAAAAGATAAGGGATTTTTTGAAGCTCCGCTTCCCTTATTTTTTTTCCTATAGATTCATTGCGGTCATCCAGCTCCGTCCTTATATTTTTTATTTCAAGTTTTTCGCGCACGCTTTTTGCGTAGGGCGCAACCTGATCATTGATGGCCAGTATTTTCACCTGCACCGGAGACAGCCAAAATGGAAATGCTCCGCCGAAGTGTTCAATTATGACGGACAAAAATCTTTCGATGGATCCCATTATCGCGGCGTGGATCATAATAATGGTTTCTTTTTCGCCGCTCTCGTTGATGCAGGTAAGGCCAAATCTTCCAGGCATATTTACATCCAATTGTATTGTTGCCACCTGCCAACTCCGCCCCAAAGAATCTTCCGCCATGAAATCAAGCTTTGGAGCGTAAAATGCCGCTTCCCCCAATGCCTCAACATATTCGGTGTTATTTTCTTTGGCGACCTCGCGGAGTATTTCTTCTGCGCGCTCCCAATGTTCTTTGTCTCCCAGATATTTTTCGGGTTGTTCCGGATCCCGCAGAGACAGGCGGAGCCGCAATTTCATATTGAATGCTTCATAAAATGTATGGACAATTTCCCAAATTTTCTTAATTTCTTCTTTGGTCTGGGATATTCTGCAAAACACATGCGCGTCATCCTGGGTTATGGAAATAACTCTGGAAAGGCCGGAAAGTTCCCCGCTTTGCTCGTCCCGATATACTTTGGTGGTGCTTGCATATTTTTGTGGAAGTTCGCGGTAACTCCACTGTTTGCGGGCGTAAATTTGGGTGTGATGCGGGCAATTCATCGGCTTCATTGCGAAAATATGGCCTTCGCGGGTATTTATTTTGAAAAGCTCGTCTTTAAATTTATCCCAATGACCGCTGGTTTCGTACAAATCCTTTTTGGTGATATGCGGGATATCAACGCGTTGGTATCCGTGTTTTTTGCGGAGCTGCCAGACAAAATCATCCAAAACATCGCGGAGCACCGTTCCTTTCGGGGTAAAAAGCGGAAGTCCTCCGCCGACAAGATTAGAGAAAGTGAATAAATCCAGCTCCACGCCGAGCTTTTTGTGATCCCGCTTTTTTGCTTCCTCGAGCATTGCCAAATGCGCATCCAATTCCTCTTTGGTGGAGAAAGCTAAGCCGTAAATGCGGGTAAGCATTTTATTTTTTTCATTGCCGCGCCAGTAGGCGCCGGCAACATGGGTCAATTTAAACGCGTTTGGGTCAATGTCTTTCGCCGGATTTTCCGCGTGTCCTCCGCGGCACAAATCTTCAAATGCGCCGGATTTGTAAAGAGTGAGTCCTTGGTCGGAATACTCATTAATAAGTTCAAGTTTGTATGGATTGTCTGAGAATATTTTTTCCGCGTCTTTCCTGGAAATTTCTGCGCGATCAAATGATTTCCAGGCGGGTAAAATCTTCTTCATTCTTTTTTCTATTTTTGGAAGGTCGCTGTCTGAAATGGGGGATGACAATTCAAAATCGTAATAAAATCCGTTGTCTATCGCGGGGCCGATGGCGCGTTTCGCGTCCGGATATATTTCAAGTACCGCCGCCGCCAAAAGATGCGCCAAAGAATGGCGTATTTTTTCTATTTCCTTAATATTTTCTTCCGAAGACATGAATGTATAATATAGGATTTTTGCGCTAGCGGCAAATAATTTCTATATCTGTTTAATATCCTCCGCGATTATAGAGGGGATGCCGTTTCGTTCGGAAAATTTGCCGCGGACGAGGACGCAGTTGTCATCGAAAATATGCGGAGCGCATTTCTCGAGTGTCCGCGGAAATACCACCGCTTCGATTTCATCGGTAAGATCTCCCAGTTTTAAAAACATCATCGGGTCGCCATTTTTGGTGAGAATTCTTCTCGACCCCATAACTATGGCGTTTAGAGTAAACATTGTTCCGGGCTTTTTGGATTTTATTAACTCTATTGTTACTTTATTTTTTACTTTTATTTTGCTTTGGAATTTGTCCAATGGATGCCCCGAAACATAAAGACCTAAAAGTTCCTTTTCCCAGTTTAATTTTTCTTCAAGCGTAGCGGGCTTAATTTTTTCCAATTTAAGCTGAGGCACGGTTGATTTATCGCTCATCACGCTGAAAAGCGACGACTGATTTTGAATTTTTGCCTGATGAAAATGTCTCACATAATCCAAGATTTTATCTATATTTTTCAAAACCTCCTGGCGTTCTCCAAATTCATCCAGGGCTCCCGCTTTGGCCAGGGCTTCTATGGATTTTTTGTTGAGATCGCGCGATTCAACTCTTTCCAAAAAATCCGCCAACGATAAATATGGGCCGTTTTTATCCCTTTCCTCTATCAGCGCCTGAACCACATTTTCTCCGACATTTTTTATTGAAAACAAACCGAAGCGTATTTCTTTTTTGGCGCCCGGCGGAGCGGAAAATCTTTTATCGCTGGAGTTAACCGTCGGCGGGAGGACTTCCAAGCCCAAGGCCTTGCACTCTTTTATCAAAAATGAAATTCTTTCCGTGTCTTTTCTGTCTCCGTTAAGAAGTGAGATCATAAATTCCAGCGGATAGTAATATTTTAAATAAGCGGTTTGAAATCCAAGCATGGCGTAGCAGGCCGCGTGGGAACGGTTAAATCCGTATCTGGCGAACGGCTCCAAAAGTTCTCCCAATTCTTCGGCAACATGTCCGGGGATTTTATTTGCAAGCATCCGGTCTACGAATTTCTTTTTTTGTTCCTCAAGAAGGCTCCTGATTTTTTTGCCGATGGCTTTTCTCAAGATATCCGCCTCTGACATTGTAAATCCGGCCAGGTCTCTGGCGATTTGCATCAGCTGCTCCTGGTAAACCGCGATGCCGTATGTGTTTTTTAAAATCGGCTCAAGCTGCGGATGCAGATATTTGACCTCTTCCTTGCCGTGTTTCCGTAAAATAAAACTTGGAATAAGCTCCATCGGTCCCGGACGAAAAAGGGATATCATCGCGATGATGTCCTCGATGTTTGTGGGTTTTAATTCTTTCAGGTACCTGGTCATCCCCGTGCCTTCAAGTTGGAATATGCCGACTGTTTTACCTTCGGCCAGCATTTTGAACGGATGAGGATCTTCCAGATTTAAATTTTCGATATCAATTATTTTGTCATATTTTTCTTTGATCAGTTTCAGGGTCTCTTCAATAATACTCAGGTTTTTTAAACCCAAAAAATCCATTTTCAAAAGCCCCATTGTTAAAATCGCATGCATATCGTATTGGGTGACTATCGATTCTTTTTTGTATTCATCATCGCCGGCGCGGAGAGTCGCTCTTTGAAGCGGCACGGTATTTGAAAGCGGATCTCTCGAGATAACTATTCCGGAAGCGTGTACGGATGCATGCCGCGCCACGCCTTCCAGCTTCATCGCCGAATCTATTATCTTTTTGGCGTCGGGGTTGGTGTCGTAGGCGGCTTTTAATTCCGGGACCGCCGCAAGACATTGGGCGAGGTAGCCCTCTTTTTCGTTTTGGTTCGGGTTGAACGGTATTGTTTTGGAAAGTTGATCGCAAAGCGCCAGGCTCATTCCCAGGGCGCGCCCTGCGTCGCGTATGGCGGCGCGGGCCGCCATTGTTCCAAAAGTTATAATCTGGGCCACGCGGTCCCGCCCGTATTTTTTGGCGACATATTCTATGACTTCATCCCGGCGGGTGTCCGCGAAATCAAGATCAATATCCGGAGGCTCAACCCTTTCCGGATTCAGGAATCTTTCAAAAATTAAATTGTATTTTATCGGATCGATGTTTGTAATTCCCAGGGCGTACGCGATCAATGATCCGGCCGCCGATCCTCTTCCGGGGCCCACAACGATGTTATTTTTTTTGGCCCAATTCACAAAATCAGAAACTATAAGAAAATACTCTGTAAAGCCGGTTTTTTTGATAACGGATAATTCGTAATCAAGCCTTTTTTCTATATCAGAACTTATATTTTCACCGTATCTTTTCTTGAGCCCGCTTCTGCATAAAATTTGCAGATAAGAATCAACTGTTTCTCCTTCCGGAACTTCAAATTGCGGCAACTGAATTTTTCCGAGTTCCATTTCCAAGTTGCATTTCTCGGCTATCGCCAAAGTATTTTGCGCGGCCTCCGGAGCGTCTGCAAAAAGCGCCCGCATTTCTTCCGGGCTTCTGAAAGAATAATCATCGTCTTTCATCGTCAGCCTGTCTTCGTCGTCTAGCTTGGTGTTTGTTTGCACCGCCAGTAGTACATCCTGCGCTTCAGCGTCATCCTTTTTTAAGTAATGAATATCCTGCGTGCCCACCAGCGGAGTGTTTGTTTTTTTGGCGAACTCAATCAGTTTGGTGCGAAGTGCCGGATGCCCGGGTACGTTGGGATGAGTGCTTATTTCAATATAGAAATCCCCGTCATTAAAAATATCTTTGTATTCTCTCAACAATTTTTCCGCTTTTTCTTCGTCGCCCGAGATAAGCGCCCGGGGGATTTCTCCGGACATACATCCGGAAAGCCCGATCAGCCCGGCAGAATATTTTTTTAGAGTTTGTTTGTCAATTCTTGGTTTATAATAAAATCCGTCCAAATGAGCGATGGTGACCAGCTTTACCA
>CAYRCJ010000001.1:43477-55014 GCA_964422785.1 uncultured Candidatus Saccharibacteria bacterium
GAATGGGTGTGGAGGTGGACAAATGACATGCAACAATTATATAGTATACCGGGGCACTTTAACAAAGGAATAAAATGCTTTACTGCGACCTGCTTTACGGAACATGGAAATTGCCGCCCGCGATAGAAAAATTGGCACATACAAAAGAAATGGCACGCCTTCGGAATATCACCCAATCCACATTGCCGAACAATCTTATAGTTGAAGGGGCGCTACCTAGTCGTTTTCATCACGGATTGGGAGTATGCCATTTGGCGCAAATTGTCGTAAACAACAACCGCGATTTAAAAGAATACAAAACCTTGCTTCCCGTTGCCGCGCTGCTTCACGACGCAGGTAATCCGCCTTTTTCCCACACCTCGGAACATTTTTTGAAAGAGATGACCGGAAAAAATGGCGAATCTTTTTTGGAAGATATTCTTGACGGCTCGGAAACGGAAAAGGTTTTGAAAGATTTTGGGATGACAAGCAAGCAAGTTGTTGATTTGGTCGCGGGTCTGGATAAACCGATTTCCGATGTTCTTCACGGATCGATGGACTTGGATAATCTGGATAACGTCGGGAGGCACAACAAAGTGATGAGAAGCGGAGGCCCGGAGTTTGATGCCCAAAAAATCGCCTCGCGATTTAGATTTGATAAAGAATGGTATTTGGGCAGCAGTGTCCGGGCCAACGCAGAAATGTGGCGCTACTGCCGTTTGGCTGTATATAGAAACATATATAGTCAGCCGCATCTGAACATCGGAATTATGATTTACCGCGCCCTGGAGATAGCGTTTTGCGAAGGCGACCTCCATAGAAATTTCTTTTTTCTGGATGATGTTAAGGCCCTGAATTTTTTGCTTGAAAAATGCAATCCAAAGACGGCATATTTAGCGGATCAGGCTATTCGGTGGAATTGGTATCACGAAGTTTTCAGCATGGAATACAAATATCCTTCGGGAAAATTTAAAAAATTGGCGGAGAGTTGGAGAGGAAGAAAATATTTGGCGGACACAGTCGCCCACAAATTGAAAATTCCACAAAAAAAAGTTTGCGTTTATATCGGCGCCGGAAAAGAAAAAAGAAAAATAAAAATTCCGTTTCTTTTTCCCGGCGGCCTAAGGCGATACGACGATAGTGACGACTCCCCGGTTTACAGAATTAAAATTTACGTACCGGAAGAGTTCATCAATAAAGCAGGCGCCACACGAGACATAGTTTTGGGAGAAATAAGTTAACCCCGCTTTTGCGGGGTTTAATTTATCTAGAAATGCAGTTTTAACGCTATCGCTGGAAAAATGTATTTTTCAGTATTTACTTATTTACTAGCACAAGAAGGAATTGAAACGAAACTAAAAATCGTCAGAGATGTTATATTTAAGAGATAAATTGAATCTTTGAAAGGAAACAAAAATGTCATCAGACACACTGCGCGCTAAACTTCGCGAGCTAAATCAGGAGCAAGGCAATGCGGCTAAAGCCAAAGAAAAAAACGAACAGGTAATAGTCAGGCTCATTGAATCTTTTTCGGACACTCAAATCCGACAAGCCGTTGCGGAAATTGATGAAGAAATTTCCAAGCATGAAAAGGTAATTGAAGAACATGAAAAAGCCTCAAATGTGTTAAGAGAAGAGTTGATTATTTTTAGAAAATATTGCAAGCACAAAAATACAGAAAGTGATTCCGAGGGCAATATGACCGCTGTTACTTGCAAAGATTGCGGCCATTCGTGGGTTAATAATTTAAGTATCTCGCATCTTTATCACTAAAGAAATCTACAAATAAAGATAAATCTCAGGTAAAATCCTGAGATTTTTTTGCAAAATTTTATAGTTAAGTAGTAGTATTATTCTGTGGCTAAAAAATATATTATCGGAATAGATGAAGTCGGGCGGGGGCCTTTGGCCGGGCCGGTTACGGTTGCCGCGGTAATCGCGGCGACGGTTTTTTACAAAAATCAGCGGTTTTTTTCCGGGATCAAAGACTCAAAAAAACTTTCTCCTGAAAAAAGAGAAGAATGGTTTCGAAAGTTTACAGCGCATAGCAAAAAGGACGCGGAGTTTAAATTCGTTCATGCCAGTGTTGCCGCCGAATGGATAGATAAGATTGGGATTTCCGCCGCGCTGAGATTGGCTGTAAAGAAGTGTCTGCAAAAATTAGATGTTAAAAATTTAAAACAAAAAATTATGCTCGACGGCAGCCTCTACGCGCCGAAAGAATACACAAATCAAGAAACGATTATAAAAGGTGATGAGAAAGTGCCGATAATCGCGGCCGCTTCCATCGTCGGGAAGGTAATAAGAGACAGGATGATGATAAGGCTTCATAATAAATTTCCGGAATATGGCTTCGATGCTCACAAAGGTTATGGCACAAGAATGCATCAGGCTGCGATCAAAAGATATGGTCTTTCATCAATTCACCGCAAAACATTTTGTCGCAAGATCCTGAGCTTGTCGAAGGACAGAAAGTTTATATAAAAAACTCGAGCCCCCATTGCGGGGGCTCTTTTGGTAGGGTGTTACGTTGCGGATTTTTCGGCGGGATTTTCCGGGGCGGCTGGCGGGAGGGAAGCGATGGTTTGCTCGACGATCTTTTGCCAATTTTCGATGATCGGCACAATCTCGTATTCCAGCGCATCGCAAATGGAAACCCACCAATTTTTTTCCTGGGCGGCGGTGAGCAGGGCTAGGGAGCGTTTCAGACCCTGGTTGAGTTCGGCTGTGATGTATAGCGTATCGCCGTAAACCCATCCGTGATCTTCAGCGAAAAGTCCAGCGATGATCTCGATGCCTTCAAGAAAGACGGCTAGTTTGTCATACGCCAGTTGTCCGCGCCTATTTTCCAAGTCCTTTACTATTTCTTGAACCGATCTGATTGCCGCCGCAAGTTTGTTTTTTAATTCCACAAGTTCATCAATTGTCAGTTTCAAGGCAACCTCCTATTTTTAACCTAATTTAATTATATATTAAAAATAATGCTTTGTCAATAGACAAAAATGCTTAAATATTGTAGATTAATTGTCGGAAGAAAGGGGACTAGAAAATGCCAAAGGCGCATCGTATTGAAAGCCTTATTGCCAGGCATCCGGAGGAATGGGGTCCGACAAAATATCTTGCTACGTCATTTGATAACAGATCATTTTTTTGCGAGCGCGGTTTGGAATACGGCCATGAACATCGCATTATTTTAAACGACAGGGTATACGCTGAATGGAGCGATCCGCATTCTTATCCCAAAGCCGTGCTTTCATACGACGGCAAAAAACTGGCAGTGGCGATGGAAAATATTTCCGGCGGCAAGCGCACGAATGTTATCACGATTAACGGAAAAATTGCATACGAAGTTCCTTTTGAAACAGTGTACCGCTTTAACTGGCTTGATAACGAAAGGCTTGCTTGGAATGCTTGGAATACAGGTACAAACACCCACCGGATTGACGACAGCGGCACTAGATTTTTTATTAACGGCGTTGATATGACTGAGACATTTGATTTTGAGCCAGTGATCGGCCGGCATGGTCGCGGCGAAGTATATGTAAAAGAAGAAAACATGCTTTATCGGGTGTACGACGATGGAACCAGATCCAAGCCGACCGCCGTTCCCGCGGATTGGAGCGGATGGCATTCAAGAGGGTGGGATTGGGATAAGGATTCTTTGCCGGAAAAAGCAAAAGATTCTCCTGAGATTGTTGAGCGCCTTACTCTGCCGGCGGGTTTTTTAAACTCGATATTGGAATGTATCTTTGATAGAGCGGAGGCGTACGAAGCGCGCAATAACAACAAAGAGCCTTGGTGGATGCGACCGATAGCATTTATTTTTAATCCATACTTCGGGATCGGGCACGCATATTTGAAAAGCGCCAAAAGATACTTTCCGGCGAATAACGGAAAAGAATGGAAAAGGGGTTACCATTTTGCGGGAGATCAATTTTATACGCTGTCGGGAGAGCTTGTAGCTTCTGTCGCCAACGGGCAAAAGATGGCCGTAGCGATTGATGAAAAAGAAGGCGATTGGTGGGATGAGGTTTATAATTCCCGCTTTCTTTCACAAGAAAATTGTCTTTCATACCTTGCCCGCGAAGGCAACGAATTTTTCAGAATTGTGGTTGAATAACTAAAAACTAAATTATCCCGTTCCGATAGCCGTCGGAGCGGGATTGCTTTTTTATATGGCTGGGTTATAATCAATATTATGACAGTAAGAATGCGACATACTCATTCTCATACCAAAAACAGGCGGTCTCACCATTCTTTAACGGCTGCCGGTTTAATTAAATGCTCAAAATGCGGAGTTGATGCTTTGCCGCATGTTGTTTGCGCGAATTGCGGTTTTTATAAAGGCAAAGAAGTTGTTGACGTTCTCAAAAAACTGACCAAAAGAGAACGGAAAGCAAAAGAAAAAGAATTAGAAGCAAAAGAGAATAAATAACTTTAAAAATAAATGGCCAATAGGCACCTTGCAAGATCTTTAGCAATGCAGTCTCTTTTCGAATGGGATTTTTTTGGCGGCAAAAACAAGCTGGATGAAATTTTGCGCCGCAATATTTCCGAATTTGCTCCGGGCATTGAAGACAGTGATTTTTCTCAAAAACTCATTGACGGAGTTTTGGAGCACAAAAAAGAATTGGACGATATTATAGAAAAAGCCGCTCCCGAATGGCCAATACCTCAAATCGCCCCGGTGGATAGAAATGTTCTTCGCATCGGTCTTTTTGAATTGCTTTTCGGCGACCGCGCTGAAGTTCCTCCAAAGGTGGCGATTAACGAAGCCATTGAACTTGCGAAAACTTTTGGAGGGGATTCGTCAGGAAAATTTGTTAACGGCGTATTGGGCACGGTTTACCGCGAGATAGGCGAGCCCGGCAAGGATGACACCGGCAGAAGCGGACAGCCGCTTGATCTGGAAAAACTTCCCAAAGAAGAATTGGGAGGAGCTGTTGTTTTCCGGAGAGATGGCGACAAAATAATTTTTGCCTTTGTGCATGATGTTTTCGGCTACTGGACTTTGTCCAAAGGCCACCTGGAAAAGGGCGAAGACGCGGAGGCGGGGACTCTTCGCGAAATTACCGAAGAGCTTGGGTTAAAAAATATTAAAATAATCCAAAAAATCGGCGACAACGAATATATCGCTTCCGATCCGGAAACCGGCCCGACAAGACGCCATGTCAATTATTTTTTGATTGAAACAACAGATAAGAATTTAAAATTGGAAAGTTCGGGCGGGCTGGACGATGCCGAATGGTTCTCATACCACCAGGCTCAAGATTTAAAAATATACGAAGATATAAAACCAATTTTTGAATTAGCCGCCAAGGATCTGGGCTTATGATAAATTTACAAAAGTTTGAAGAAATTTTGGGAGTTACATTCAAGGACAAAGATCTTCTTAAGACATCTTTGACCCATCGGTCTTATTTAAATGAAAATCCGGGAGAGGCCGGCGCCAACAACGAGCGCCTGGAATATTTGGGGGATGCGGTTTTGGAGCTTGTAATCACAGAGTATGTTTACGAAAAATTCCCGGATAAGCCGGAAGGCGATCTTACCAGTCTCCGGGCCTCTTTGGTCAACGCCAATATTTTGGGGGACGTGGCGAGTAACCTTGGATTTAATGAGTTCCTTTTGCTGTCGCGCGGAGAGGCGCGGGATGTAGGAAGGGCGAGACTTTATATTTTGGCCAACGCATACGAAGCGGTTGTGGGGGCGATTTATTTGGACCAGGGATATCAAGTTGTAAGAGATTATATTTTGCGCGGATTGGTTCCTTTGATTCCGGAAATAGTTGAGAAAAAATTATACAAAGACGCCAAGAGTTTGTTTCAAGAGGAAGCTCAGGAAAGAGTCGGCTCCACTCCCACCTACGAAGTTTTAAAAGAATGGGGGCCGGACCACGACAAACATTTTGTGATCGGAGTTTATTTGGGGCGCGATCTCGTGGCCGAAGGCGAAGGGCCTTCCAAGCAAGATGCCCAGCAACAGGCGGCGGAGGCGGCTCTGAAGTCAAAGGGTTGGGGTTGATAAATTGACAAAATGGCGCGAAAGCGCTATTTTTGTTTTGGATTGAAAAAGGAGTGATTCATGAATCTATATCAGAGAAGCGCATTTGGGCTCGATCCGAAAATTGGCTTTGGAATTTCCTTTGTTGCTACAGTAATTGTTTCAGTTATCCTCGCATTGTTGGCCATATCCTCGAATGTCGAGACAAATACTTTGGTCCGTCTAATGATTGCTCCGTTTTTCTTACTGGGCTTGATAAGATTTGTTTGGAGCCCAGGGGGGGGCATGAACAGGATGCCGGTTTTTCTACAATGGTGTTTCGTCGCGGTCCTAGTATTATTCGCGTTTTGGAAATAAGATCCTCTTATATTTTTGAAATATCAAAAAATTCAAAAAGCCGGCGATTGCCGGCTTTCTTTTTTTATTTTTTTTCTATTTTTTTTGTGCTCGCCATCACTTGCTCCCAAAGCTCGTCGTCCGACAAGTCTACTTTGGGGTCCGGCGGGATCCTTGTTTCGCTCAATCCCGGAAGCGGCATACTAAAAACTTTTTCAAAATGATCAAAAATTTCTTGATATTCGGTTTTCCCTTCACGGATTAACTTCCGAAGAGCGTATTTCACTCCCAGCGCGTGTTTGGGATAGAAATTTCCGGGATGAAGAGACGCTATTTCCACAATTTGCGGCGCGTCCGTTTCTCCATCCACGCCCATTTTATTCATTTCTCCGATTACCCTGTTGATCAAAAAGAAATGGGTTTCGTATGTTTTCCCGCTTTCCTCTTTTTTATTCGGAGAATAAAGGCATATTATTTTTTCAAAAAGGGCGATTCTTTCGCTTTCGCCGTTTCCTTTATCTATGATTTCTACAGGGTTATATCCGGTTTCCTCCACTATTTCCCTGGGAAGGGTGTAGCTTGGCGTATTTTCAGGATAAAAATCCAGTTCGTACTGATCAATCTCTCCGCCGGGCAAACCGAATTTGTCCGGTTTTGGGCGATGGATCCGCTCTTTTTCAAATCTTGCGAAAACTTCCTGTACAACGTCTTTGGGAATAAATTTCCTACGTTCCCAAAGCTTAATTTGTTCGGCAAGATCATGGCGATTATCTTTAAGGTACTTGAGAATGGCGTGCCTCGTCTTGATATTCGGCACCACCAAGATATGTCTTGGATCAGGAAAAAATATCCCCGAACTCATTCCGTCCATAAAAGCCTCCTGTTTACATACTATCATATTTACTATAAAAAGTCAACCCCTCCGATGGCCATCGGAGGGGTTTTTATTTTTCGAGTATTTCTACCTTCATATCGGCAACACCGGTATTCACAAATCCCAATTTTTTGGCTGTGCCGTACGACACGTCAAGATCGCGTCCGGCGATAAATGGGCCTCTATCTTTCACGGTAACATTGGCGCTTTTGCCGTTTTTGAAATTTGTTATTTTAAGCTTGGTGCCAAATGGCAGGTCTTTATGAGCCGCCACCAAAGAATTCATATCAAACCTTTGACCATTGGCCATAGGCTTTCCATCGAATTGACTTCCATACCAGCTGGTTCTCCATAATGTATCCTTAAATTTCAAGTTTCTTATTTTTTCCTGGGAAGCCGTTTTGGAAAGCAATAAAATAAAGATTGTCGTCAGCAGAAACTTTCTCATGCTCATCCTCCCGGATTCAAATCTCTCGGCATTGTATCAAAAAAATCGACTCTTGTCAATAGAAAAACCCGGTTACTCCGGGTTTTCGTTATTTTGTTCTGATTCTTCTCTCAAAATGGCTTCTATTCGTATGCCGCTTTTCAAAATCCGATTTTTGGCAATCAAATAATCAATTTGTTCGTCAACATCAATGTGTTTTTTCTTTCCTTGATATTCAAGAGTCATTCCTATTTCTGCCACACCTGCCACTAACCAAACAATCAGCCAAAGAAATTGTACCGGTCCAAAAACTATTCCAAGCCCTACTATGGATAAAAATGAAATAAGAATAGGGAGCCACGTTATTGTCAGAAATTTTTGGCAATGTCCGACGCATATTTTATGTAATTCGTATTTTTCATCCTCGGAAAGCTTGCTCCATATTTCTTCCGATCCGAAATACTGCATTGAGAATTCCTTCAGTATTAACGGCAATTCTTTTTTGGCGGCTTCTGTTTTCATCGCTCTTTTTTCTTCCAGGAATTTTTGTCGGATTTTATTTTTTCTCGCCAAAAGCATATCTCTGGCGTTTAGTTCTATTACAGAGTGCTCTTGAGTTTCCCGCATATTCACCGCCCGATTTTAATCTAAATCATTGATATCATAATCATAAATTTATGTCAATGCCAATAGTTTTTTATCCAAGCTTTTTTAAAGCCCCTCTCTTTGATATAGTAAATCTTATGCTATTAAAGAGGCTCGAAATTTCCGGTTTTAAATCTTTCGCCAAAACCATGACGCTGGATTTTCCTTCGGCGATTTCGGGCATTGTCGGCCCCAACGGATCCGGAAAATCCAACGTGGCGGACTCAATCCGCTGGGTTTTGGGCGAGCAATCTATGAAAAATCTCCGGGGCAAGCGCGGAGAGGATTTGATTTTCGCCGGCACTTCGGAAGTTGCCAGAATGGGAAAGGCTTCCGTTACCATGTTTTTCGACAACAAAAATAAAGTTTTGCCGGTTGAGTTCGATGAAGTGGCCATAGGCAGAAGGGTTTACCGGGACGGCGTGAACGAATATCTGCTCAACGGCTCATCGGCCCGCCTGAAAGACATCATAGAAATTCTTTCGAAAGTCGGGCTTGGCGCTTCGCAGCACCACATAATCGCCCAGGGAGATGCCGACAGGATACTTTATGCTTCCTCAACGGAAAGAAAGTCAATGATCAGTGAAGCCTTGGGGCTCAAAATTTTCGAAATTAAAAAAAACGAAGCCGAGCGAAAACTTGAAAGTACTAAAGAAAATATAAAAGAGATAGAATCCTTAAGGCGCGAAATCCAGCCTCATCTGAAATATCTGAAATCACAGGCTGAGAAGGCAAAGAGCGCGTCCGAACTCAAAAATTCTTTGGACCAGATTTCCGGAGAATATATCCAAAGGGAACTCTTAAGTTTTTCGCACGATAAAGATTTTTTTCAAAAAGATAAATCGCCTCTGGAGCGTAAAGCCAAAGAACTGGAAGAGACAATAAAAAAAAGCGAATCCGATCTAAAGAAAGAAGAGCCTGCGGATAGCTTTTTGGTTGAGCTTTCCCGGCTAGATGCATCCAAGGAACTGATTTCCAAGCGGAGGAGAGAATTGGAACGCGAACTTTGGAAATTGGAGGGCGAACAAAAGCTCCAGACAAAAGGCGCCGGCGATTCGGTTCCAAGGGGACGGATTAAGGAGATTTTGCTTGATTTGCTTTCTGATCTTGAATCGGCGGCAAAGCTTGGGACGATGGAACTGGTTCGGAATGCAATATTTGGCACCACTCAAAAGGTCTATAATATTGTCGAGTCTTTCAATGGAAACAAAAATTCAACTTCTCAAAATCAGGGAAAAGAATTGGGAGAGCTCAGGGAAAATATAAAAAAACTTGAAGCGGAGGAAAACAATCTTTCCAAATCAAAAAAGGATATCGAGGTTTCATATCAGGAGAGAGCGCGTGAGACGCATAAAGAAAATATTCTCTACAGGGAGCGTTCCGATGAACTTGCTTCTTTGAGGGACAAAATCAGATCTTTTGCTTTTGAGGAAGAAAAATTGGAAATGAGGAGAAAAGAGTTTGAATTGGATTTCGGGGATTTAATAACAGGAGAAAAACCGCAGGGCGAGTTATTCGCGCCGGGGGAAAGAGACCAGATGCGAAAAAAAATCGAGCGGATGCGTATTCGCCTGGAGGAAGCCGGCGGAGTGGACGAAGGAGTTTTAAAAGAATACGAAGCCACAGAGCATCGTGACGTTTTTTTGGCAAAAGAACTGGAGGATTTGAAGAAAGCGGCCGGCTCCCTGGGAGAAGCGTTTTTGGAATTGGGTGAAAAAATAGAAAAAGATTTTGAATCCGGTATTTCCAAAATCAATAAGCTTTTCGGAGAATTTTTTCATGAGATTTTCGGCGGCGGGAAGGCGGAATTAAGAATATTGGTTCCCAAAAAAGCGCCGGCCGGAAATATAAATGATATTCAGGAGGGAGAAGAAGATTTTGTCGGGGAAGAGGAGGCGGAATCCGGCCTGGATATTTTTGTTGATATTCCCAGAAAAAGAATAAAATCCCTGTCGATGCTTTCCGGAGGGGAGCGGGCGCTGGTGTCGATTGCTTTGCTTTTTGCGGTTTCCACAATAAACCCGCCGCCATTTCTGGTGCTCGATGAAACCGACGCGGCGTTGGATGAAGCCAATTCCCACAGATACGGGGCGATGTTGAAAGAGCTCGGTAAAAAAACACAGCTGATTGTCATTACTCACAACAGAGAAACAATGCAGGCGGCGGATTTGCTTTACGGCGTCACAATGGGCAAGAATGGGGTTTCCGAACTTTTATCAATTAAATTTGAGGAGGCGGAGGACGTGCTGGCTAAGAAAAAAGTCTGATCAGATTTTTTAAAAAATAAAATCATGAATTCGCTTTTGATACAGCATGCTTTAGCCCTAGGTTATTTTGGTTATCTTTTTATTTTTGTGGGACTTTTAATCGAAGGGCACGCTTTTGTTTTCTTGGCGTATTTTCTGACCGGCCAGGGAGTTTTTAATTTTTGGCTTATCTCTCTGATCGTAATTCTAGGGGTTTTTACCGAAGATTTGTTTTGGTTTTGGCTGGGTGTTCAGTTAAAAAAAAGAAGCACCAAGTTCAATGAGTGGGCCGAGAAGCTGGCCAAGCCCTTTGATACCCATTTGATAAATCGGCCGGTACGCACGATTTTTATTTCCAAATTCACTTACGGGATAAACCGGGCGATTTTGATGCGCGCCGGAAGCCTGGGAATAGATTTTAAAAAATTATTAAAAGGCAATTTTTCCGCCTCCGCCATTATGGTTTCAATATTGGGAAGTTTGGGTTATTTTTCAAAGGCCTCTTTTGAACTCGCCAAACATTATCTCAAATTGGGAGAGTTTACTATACTTTTATTCATAGGTATTCTTTTCTTGGCCGATCATTTCGTTTCCAAATATTTCAAAAAGACTTTATAAGATTTGGGCATCTTGTCTTTAGTTATAAACTAAGATAATATATTTTCAATATGTCAAGTGAAAATACGAATAAAAAAGTTTTTGCGGCGATGTCGGGAGGAGTGGATTCTTCTGTGGCCGCGGCGCTGTTGAAGGAACAGGGATATAATGTAACTGGGGCGCATATGATCTGTTGGGAGGGCTGCGAAAACAACGAAGACAAGCAGGACGCGATGAGGGTGTGCGCCAAACTTGGCGTACCTTTTTTGGTTTTTGATTTTAGAGATGAATACAAAAAAGCCGTTTTTGAATATATGGTCCGAGAATACGAGGCCGGACGGACTCCAAATCCGGACGTTATGTGCAACAAGGAAATTAAGTTTGGAATATTTTTGAAGAAAGCGCTGGAACAAGGCGCGGATTTTATCGC
>CAYRCJ010000001.1:55114-69150 GCA_964422785.1 uncultured Candidatus Saccharibacteria bacterium
TGCCAAAGATTTAAACAAAGATCAAAGCTATTTCTTATGGACTTTAACTCAAGATCAGCTTAGGTACTGCCTTTTTCCGATCGGAGATTATTTAAAAAGCGAGGTGAGAGAGCTCGCGCGCAGATTTGATCTGCCGACAGCCGAAAAAAAAGATTCTCAGGGTCTCTGCTTCGTGGGCAAGGTGGATTTTGGAGAATTTTTGAGAAATAATTTGCCGGCGAAGCCCGGCATTGTGCTGACGGCCACAGGAGAAAAATTGGGAGAGCACGACGGGGCGCATTTTTATACAATCGGCCAGCGTCACGGCCTCGGCATCGGCGGCACGAAAGAGCGGATGTATATTGCCCAAAAAGATGTTTCCAAAAATACTATTCTTGTCGCGAAAAATAAAAACGAAGAAATTCTTTTTCGGAAAGAAATTGCCGCCGAAAATTTAAATTGGATCGCGAAAGAAAAATTAATTTTTCCTGTTCGACTTCGCGCCAGAATCAGGTATCGGCAGCCGCTGGAGGATTGTGAATTATACGAAAGCGGCAAAGTTGTTTTTCAACGCCCTCAACGCGCAGTGGCTCAGGGGCAATCCATTGTCTTCTATAAAGACGAGGAAATGCTGGGAGGGGGGATTATCGCCTAATTAGTTGACTTTTCGATGTTCATAATGTAAAGTGTGCCTAGAAACTTGGAGGCGGCAATGCATTCCAAACCTGATGAGATTCTCGATGATGTTCCGGAAGAGGGACAAGATTTTGAAGAAAACGAAAGTCAGGAATATCCAGAACCTTTAAAAAATAAAGTATCGCCCGGCAGAGATATTATCAACACATACTTGAAAGAGATGGGCAGGGTACCGATGTTTTCCCGGAAAGGACAGGAAGAAAAAATAGCCGGCCGGAAACTTATATCTTCGCGGCTAAAGTTACTAAACGCTTTATTGAAGTTTAAGCCGTCGATTAACAAAGGATTCTTAGAGGCAAAAGAAATTTCTAAAAACGAGAATTTCGAAACCTACCACAAAAACCGAGACCGCAGGCAAACACGCCTTTTGAAAATCGGGGCAATATGGAAGTTTTTGGAGCAATTTAAAAACGAATATGCGCGCTGGCCCACAGTCGGAGAAGTAAAAGAATATTTCAAAGAAGTTTCGGATGCGCAAATAAAAATATTATCCAATCTTTGGCTCGAAGGGCTGAAAGAAGAAGCCCAATTGCGGCTGTATCTATCGGAAAAACCAAACCTCAATAAAAAAAATAGTTTGGAATTGTTGAGAAAAAAATTCAAAGATTTAAACTGTCAGATTTTTTCGAGAATCGTCTCGGAGTTGTCCCAAGAAAAGGTCTGGAGGTATTGGCAGGCGAGAATTTTTGAAGAAATTCAAATAGTTCCCGCGCTTCCCGCGTCTTTAAGAAAGCCGTTATTCGAGCTTATGGAAATAGAAAAAGAATTTGTCCAGGCGAATTTGCGGCTTGTGGTCCCGATTGCCCAAAAATACTTTCGTATATGCTACGGATCCAAGCTTGAATTTGGAGATCTGATTCAGACGGGAAACCTGGGTTTATATGAGGCGGCGCGGAGGTTTGATCCCCAGAAAGGCTTTAAATTTTCCACATTCGCGACCTGGTGGGTCCGCAATCTCATACAATTCGAGCTGGACGTCAATTCCAATACCATCAGGCTTCCCAGCGGCGTAATCGAAAGATACAAAAAAATTCAGAAATTGTCCGCGAAAATGGCGCATGAGCTGGGGAGGGAACCTACGGCGGAAGAAATTGTCGCAAGGTTTCAAGATCCCGGATTTGTACTAACGGTAGAAAATTTAAGAAATATTTTTGATGCCGCCAAAGGGGTCGACTCTTTAGATAGAAAGATCTCGAGCAAAGACGACGAGGCCGATTTGCTTCTGGGAGATTCTATTGAAGACAGAAAGTTAAGATCTCCAGAAGAGCAGATGCTGGAAATAAGTTTGGAAGATTTTATGGATTCTCTTTTCAGCCAAATTTTCAGTCCGCAAAAAATAGAAATAATAAATTTAAGATTCGGAAGAAAAGGAAATAAAATACATACGCTGGAAGAAATCGGAGTGCGTTTTAATCTAAGCAGAGAAAGAATCCGCCAAATTGAAGAAGAGGTCTTAGAGAGGCTGCGGCATCCCAGCCGGAAAGAAATTTTGAGAAAATTCCTGGAAGCAATGTGAGGGCCCCGCCCTCGCCCCGCGTATTTTACGCGGGGCTTTATTTTTGCTTAAATAAACTAATGACCTCAAAAGAAATCAGAAAGAAATTTTTGGACTTTTTTCAAACTCGTGGACACAGCGTTGTACAATCAAGCTCGCTTTTGCCGGACGACCCGTCTGTACTTTTGACCACCGCCGGGATGCAGCAGTTTAAGCCGTACTATACTGGCCAGGCGGACCCGGTTAAGGATTTTGGGTCACAAAATACCGTCTCTGTTCAAAAGTGTTTTCGTACCTCGGACATAGATGAAGTGGGAGACGAATCACACAACACTTTTTTTGAGATGTTGGGGAATTTTTCTTTCGGCGGATATTTTAAAAAAGAGGCTATTCAATATGCTCATGAATTTATCACCAAAGAAATGAAGCTTGATATAGATTACGTCACGGTTTTCAGCGGAGATGATGATGTAGCTGAAGACAAAGAATCGGAGAAGATTTGGAAAAATTTGGGAATATCAGAAGTTAAAAAATTGGGGAGGGGAGAAAACTTTTGGGGCCCGACCGGCAGCGAAGGTCCTTGCGGGCCGACTTCAGAAATTTATATCAAAGGCGTAGTTTCGGAAATCTGGAATTTGGTTTTCAACGAATATTATTCAAAAGACGGAAAATTGACTGCGTTGAAAACCAAGGGCGTTGATACCGGCATGGGATTGGAGAGATTGACAATGGCGGTTCAGGGAAAGAAAAATATTTTCGAGACTGACTTGTTTGCCGCGCTTTTGGAATTGCTCCCACAAGAGCTATCGGCAAAAAATAAAAGAATAATAGTCGATCATCTCCGCGGGAGCGCGTTTTTAATTGCCGACGGAGTGCGCCCCGCGAACAAAGAAGCTGGATATATTTTGCGAAGATTGCTTCGCAGAGTTTTTGTTTATGAATACCGGGAAAAATTGCCTGACCATCTGTTGAACGCTATTTTGCATGATATTGTCCACGAATACGGCGAATTTTATCCCGGTCTTTTGGCGGCCGGAGACGTTATCCGGGAAGAAGTTAAAAAAGAAAAAGAGAAATTTATGAAAACTTTGTCTTCCGGAATCAATGCTTTGGAAAAAATAGAAATTATCGATTCCGCGTCGGCTTTTAAACTTTTTGAAACATACGGCATTCCCTACGAAATTATAAAAGAATTCGGAAGGGAGCGCGCGGTCTCGCTGGACAGAGATAATTTTGAATTGGAATTTAAGAAGCACCAGGAAATTTCGCGCTCAGGCGCTGAAAAAAAATTCGGAGGCCACGGCCTTATATTGGATACCGGGGAACTGAAGGCTTCGAATGAAGAAGAGTTAAAAAAGGTAACCAGGCTGCATACGGCGACCCATCTTTTGCAGGCCGCGCTCAGAAAGGTGTTGGGCGATACAGTTTCTCAGAAAGGATCGGATATAACGGCGGAGCGCACCCGTTTTGATTTTGCGTTTCCGCGCAAGCTTACGGATGAAGAAATTAAGGAAATTGAGGACATCGTAAATAACGCGATCGCGCATAAATATTCTGTCAGTTTTGAGGAAATGCCTTTGGAGGAAGCAAAAAAAACAGGAGCTTTGTTTTTCTTTAAAGAAAAATATCCTCCGACGGTTAAAGTTTATTACGTCGGGCATTCTTTGGACACGGCATTTTCCAAAGAATTTTGCGGAGGCCCGCACGTCAAAAATACTTCCGAAATCGGCCATTTTAAAATTTTAAAACAAGAATCTACCGGTTCCGATACCCGCCGGATCAGGGCCACCGTGCTTTAGAATGAGGCGTCATGCGTAATAAAAAATCCCCTTTTGCCGGGGGATTATTTTTTATCCTACAAAATGTTTCGGAGTGTACAAAAGTTCAAAGCTTTTGTCGGCCAAAACAGAATCTATTGTGTGGGTTATTTTTGTCAGATCCGAAAATTTGGTTTCTTTGGTCCAGCCCGGAGTCCATATTCCAAGATGCCAGTAAGTAGCCATATAAATTTCGCACGATGTTTTTATCTCTGAAACATCGGGCATCGCCAGCCACTTATTGGCCGCAACCTGACCGTGATTTTTCAATACCGGCGTTTTTCCGGAAAACGGCGCCACTATCTCCTCGCCGTATTTAAAAGTATCTGAAAGGATTGTGGCGGCGAGCACTATATCGCGAGGCTCCGGCAGGACGTCACCGCTTTCATTGCAAAATTTCGGATATGGTTTAATGAAGGCATCTGCCAGCACGCAGCATTCGGTTGTATTTCTCAAGATCCCGGCTTTTTCATTTTGCCAAACAGGATGATGCTTATTGGATTTTGAAGCCGGGTTTACAAAAAATCCCAACGGCGCTTCATGTTCCAAAAAACTCACAATACTATTTCTTGTTTCCAGATCCGAAATTTTCTCGATTCCATATTTCCAAAGCGCCTTAAGTTCAAATTCGACAATAGAATCCCAGAATCCGCCTGCCCGTAAACGCTTTTTTATTTTTTCCAAAACACCCTCCCGATCTTCGGATATCTTAGCCTGCCGTATTGCTCAGAGTCAACCCGGATGCTAAGCTAACACTAGAAATTTTGAAAACAAGGGGCAAAATTATGAGAGAATTTCCGGGGCCGGAAGCCAAAAAGATTTTAGAGAATGCCAAAAAATATTATGCCACCACCACCGTCAGTTCCAGAATCGTAGCGGCTGCCGGGGAGGGAGCAATCATCAAAGACGTCGACGGTTTTGAATTTATAGATTTGCATTGCGACGCTTCGGTAAACAATCTGGGCAGGAACAATAAAGGAATCGCGGACGCGATTTTAAAACAGCTTAACACCGGAAATATATTTTCCGAAAGCCATAACGCGCCAAATCCAAAAGCCGTGTCGCTCGCAAAAATTCTTTGTGAAAGAAGTCCCGTCAGACAACCGTCCAAAGTTTTCTTTTCAAATTCGGGAGCGGAAGCCAATGAAGCCGCCAGAAAACTGTGCCTGGCTTATCGATGGAAAAGAAAGGAAAAACAAAAGCGCCGAAAGGCAATTTATTTTCAAAGCGGGTTTGCGGGGCGCACCGCCGGTGTTTTGCCGGCGACTTCTTCCAAAGCCGAAGCTCAGCGGGATCCTTTTTGGACGGAAACCGACATAGAGGATTCAATTTATATTACATATCCTGGACAATACGATAATCCGGAGAAAACAATTTCAGAATTTGAAAAAATAGATTTAAGCGCCGTCGATCGGATTTTAATTGAACTTCCTTGCCAGGGAGAGGGCGGAATTATTCCCGCAAATGAAATGGCCGTTAAATACATTTATGAAAAAACCAGAGCCGCCGGCGTTCTGTGGATAAGTGACTGTGTTCAGTGCGGCATGGGAAGAACCGGAACTCTTTTCGGATGCGATTTGTATGATTGGCTGGAGCCGGATATTTTAACTTTGGGGAAGGCTCTTGGCGGAGGTTTGCCGATTGGCGCCACTATTTTTCGCGAGTATTTGGATTTCAAAGAAGGCCAGCATTCCAATACTTTCGGCGGCGGGCCAATTGTGATGAGCGCGGCCATTGAAGCATTTTGGCAGATCGAAGACATCATCAAATCCGGATTCATTAAAAAAATAGAATCTACAATATATGGCGGTCTTATGTACGCGTGGGTAAAAAATATGAATATAGCTTCCAAGCCTCCACGCGGAAAAGGAGCAATGTGGGCTCTGGAATTTAATTCAAAAGAGATAAGAAACAGAGTCATAGAAGTTGCCGAGGAATTGGCTGTCTCCGAGCGCTATGGACTCCGTATTTTGGGAGCCGGCAGAAACTCAATAAGAATCATGCCTCCGCTTACGATAAGCATCGAATTGCTGGAATCAGCAATGGATTTGTTAGTCAAAACCCTCTCCGATGGCCATCGGAGAGGGTTTTTTTTCTTTCCAAATATGTCATAATAATAACGTGCAGAACACCGATAAAATCATGGCAATAGATCTGGGGACAGCTTCGATCTCCGCGGCCATCGCCGCGCGCCCAGCGCATGATCATATCGTAGAGAAGCCGCAGGTTATAAAGGTTCTCAGATACCCGTTTAATTTGGGGGAACCAAATCCAAACTCAATTTTTATAAATTCATTAAACAGTTTGTATAAAGATGCCCATGGAATAAGCAAAGAAATTAATACTATCATTATCAGTTTTTCCTCTCCTTTGCTTTTTGAAAGCGATATCAGTAAAAAAATTGTCCGAAAAAATCCATCCTCTCCGATTTCAAAAGAAGAATATAAAAATTTGCTAGATTCTTTCAAGGAAGAGGCGAGGCCTCCGGAGCAAAAATACCTGACTTTGGCAAATACAAATTTTCTCAACATTTTAATCAACGGATACAAAGTGCCCGGAAGTATTTTGGGATATACCGGCAAGGTTTTGGAGCTGACGGCCAAAGCCATCTTCATAAGCAAGTTTTTAAAAGAACATTTGGACGAAAACAAAGAAAAGTTTTTTCCGAGAAGCCTTGTCAGCTGCTTTTCTAATTCAAACGCCATACTTCAGGTCGTGTCCGCTAAAGAAAATTCAAATTCCGCTTTGGTGTTTGATATAGGCGGGGAAACCACTTCTTTGTATGCCATTGATCCGGGCATGGCTTTAAAAAGCTCGGATTTGCCTTTTGGGGTCAGGACTTTGGAAAGAAGGGTGGCGGCATTTTTATCAGGACAAAATCAGGCGACCATCAGCGACTCAGAATCTCTTTTAAGAAAATTTACCTCTGGGATTTTGGATTCTTCTTTGGAAAACCGGATAGAACGCATTTTAACATCCGCGCTTGACGAATGGTGGGGCATCGCGGCGCGCGAGATTGGGTTATTTGAACTTCCGGCAATATTCAAAAAGATCTTTGTTACCGGGGGCGGGGCGGATTTTTCGGTTTTTTCAGAGGCTATTAAAAAAGGTTTTAAAAAAAATTATAATATAGATGCGGATATTGGTATACTGAGCGCAGATCTGTTTAAAGATGATTTTATTTCCGGGGGGCTGCTTGCCGGGGGTTCAGATCTTGTCTTGGCGTCTTTATTATTTTATGGCGGTGGAGAAAAATATGAGTAATCCAAAACCAATCAGGCCCGATATAATACCGGCGAGCGGCAAAAGAATTTTGTCGGATGTTGTGATTTCTCCGAAAGAAAAAATTGAGACTCAAATTTTTAGAGAACCGACTCCGAAGGTTACGAGGCCCGGGCGTAATTTTAAAAATAGAATATTAAACTGGAAATTTTTGGCGGCTGCGGCGGTTTTGTTTTTTCTATACATAGGTCTCGGTTTTCTATTTGCCAAAATGGAAATTGTTGTTGAGCCCAAAATGTTTTCTGCGGCCGTTGATCAGACCATTCCCTTGGTCAAAAAGACATCTTCAGAAAATGAGCTTTTATATGGAAATATTGCGGTAGCCGATAGAGAAGCGGGCACATTCGAATCAAAAGAAACCAAATCAATAGAGCAGAAGGCCAAGGGGCGGGTGCTGGTTTTCAATAAATCGGGGAAAAATCCACAAGTTCTGGTGGCCTCAACCAGGCTGGAGGCGACCGGGGGGAAAATTTATAGAATTCCAAAAACAGTTATAGTGCCGGGTTATAAAACCGAAAATGGGAAAATAATTCCGGGGTCAAAAGAGGTAGAAGTTGTGGCCGACAAACCGGGAGCGGATTATAATATAGGACTTGTTGATTTTACCATTCCTGGTTTAAAGGGGTCTGATAAGTTTGATACGATTATAGCCCGTTCCAAGACCGAAATCACCGGCGGCGCTTCCGGAACGCAAAATGTTGTGGGCCAAAAAGAAGCGGGCGATGGCCTGCAGTCTTTGGCGGATGCCGCTAAAAAGAACGCTTTAAACAATATATTAAAAAAATTGCCTGAAGACGGGTTTTTGATCCCGCCGTCTTTGGAATATATTTCTTCCGGGGAGAATGTAAATCCCAAAATAGGAGAAGCTGCCCAGAAATTTGATATTGAACTTTTGGGCCAGGTGCGCGCGGCCGTGGTGAATAAAAAAGATTTGGCGGCTATTTTATCCAAAAAAGTTTCATTAAATAATATTTCCCCTGTCGTAATTAATAATCTGGACTCTCTTTCCTTTGAAATGTTAAATTATAAATTCAGTGATTCTAATTTTAACTTGCGGATAAAGGGCGCGGCAAATTTTCAAACAGCCATGAACGCGGATTCAATAAAAGCCGGGGTGATTGAGGGTAACCTGAAAGATTCAGGCTCAATTCTCAACGCTTATCCGGAGATAGGCAAGATCGAGGTGCGCTTTAGCCCGTTTTGGTGGCGCCAAGTACCCACTAATCCCAACCGCATTGACATTATTTTGAAGTAACGCTAGAATGGGATCTATTAAAGATAACAAGGTCATTAAAGAGGGTCAGGTTATTGAGGCGTTGCCAAGCGCCACGTTTCGCGTTACTTTAGACGATGGGAAGGAGATAATAGCTCATTTATCAGGAAGGATGCGGCTCCATTATATTAAAGTGCTTGTTGGGGACCGTGTTTCCATCGAATTTAGCCCATATGACGAGTCGAAAGGCAGGATTATTAAAAGATTATAAATTTTATGCGGGTGAGAGCATCAGTAAAACCAAGATGCAGCGAATGCAAAGCAATCCGACGCAAAGGTCGGATAGTTATTATTTGCAAAAACCCGAAGCATAAACAGAGACAAGGTTAATTTTTAAATTAAATAAATGGTACGTATCGCGGGGGTTAATATCCCAGACAATAAAAAAATTCCTGTTGCTCTAAGCTATATCTATGGCGTAGGCCGGCCTTTGGCTGCGAAAATTTTGGATTTAACAAAAGTAGATGCCGACAAGCGCGCCAAAGATTTGACTCCGCAGGAAATAAACAAACTTCGGGATATAATAGAAAAAACTTACAAAGTCGAAGGGGAGCTACGAAGAGAGATCATGATAAATATCAAGCGGCTCAAAGACACCGGCTCTTATCGCGGAACCCGTCACAAGAAAAATTTGCCGACCAAGGGACAGCGGACCAAAACAAATTCCAGGACCAGAAGAGGCAATGTCCGCCGGACAATGATGAGCGGTAAAAGAAAATTGGATAAGAAATAAAAAATAATATGGGAAAAAAACGAATTATTCAAAAAAGTGATTTGACTACCGAAGAGGGAAGAGCTTCTGCGGTGAGGTCTAATTTGCCAAAAAAGAAGCTTACTGACGCGGTAACGCATATTCAGTCAACCTACAATAATACAATAATTTCAATAACCGATGACAAGGGAGATGTTTTATTTACCGCCAGCGCCGGTGCTTTGGGATTTCGCGGCGCCAAAAAGGGAACTCCGTATGCTTCCACGAAAGTGGCCGAATTTTTGGGAGAGAAAGCCAAAGTTATGGGAATCAAAAATTTATCAGTTTTAGTAAAGGGAGTCGGAGCGGGACGGGAATCGGCGATAAGATCTTTTGCCGGGCAGGGGTTTGATATCGGCACGATCAGAGATATTACCCCGGTGCCTCACAACGGTCCGAGGCCGCCTAAACCAAGAAGAGTATAAAAATATGAGATCAGCAACCACATGTAAAGTTTGCCGCAGAATAGGAGTTTCAGTTTGCGGTAAAGAAAAATGCGCTATCAAAAGGAAGCCCTATCCTCCGGGTATTCACGGCAAATCTTTTCGCCGCGGAGCTTCAGAGTACGGTCTTCAACTGAAGGAAAAACAAAAAGTAAAATTTACATACGGACTTCGCGAGAAGCAGTTTAGAAATTATGTCGACCACGCCATCAATCAAAAAGTCATGCGCGCCGGAGAGGCGATCTTGGCCTCGCTTGAATCTCGCCTGGATAATGTTGTTTACAGGCTGGGATTTTCCGGAAACCGGGCGGGAGCGAGGCAGATGGTGAGCCATGGCCACATTGTGGTGAACGGCCGGAAAGTTTCCATCCCTTCCTATAAAGTGAAAGTCGGAGATCAAATTTCTATCAGGCCGCAAAGCGCCGGAAAGGGATTGTTTTCAAATCTTGATATTTCAATAAAGAAATATACTCCGCCGGTTTGGCTGGAAATTGATAAGGAGAAGAAGGTCGGAAAAGTTTTGACTAACCCCTCGGCAGAAGGTGCCGAAAAAGGTTACAATATAAATGCAATTGTCGAATATTATTCACGTTAATTTTATTATAATTTTTTAAATATTTTATGGAGTACGAATTTTTACCATCACGCACCAGAGTTGTTTCCGAGGAAGATCAAAAAGCCGTTTACGAGATAGACGGTCTTTACCCGGGATACGGCCATACGCTGGGGAACAGCATCAGAAGAATTCTTTTGTCTTCCTTGCCGGGGGCAGCGGTGACTAAAGTCAAAATAGACGGCGTCAGCCATGAGTTTGCCAACTTATCGGGCGCCCTTGAGGACGTGATTACAATTTTGCTCAACATCAAGCAATTGCGTTTTAAGATGCACGGTGACGAGCCGCAAGTTTGCACAATCGATATCAAAGGCCAGAAAGATGTAAAAGGAAAAGATATCAAATGCCCCGCACAGCTTGAAGTTGTAAACGGCGACCACCACATAGTTTCTCTTTCCGACAAAAGCGCCCGCTTTTCAGCGGAATTAACAATAGAGCGCGGAATCGGTTTTGTACCCGCAGACGAGCTTCAAAAAGATAAAGTAAGCGTCGGTACTTTGATATTGGACGCGATATTCACCCCGATCCGCCGGGCGAATTATGAAGTTGAAAACATGCGTGTGGGCGACAGGACGGATTTCAACCGCTTAAGGCTTATCATTGAGTCCGACGGCACAATTACTCCGCGGGAAGCTTTAAAAAGAACTTTGTCTCTAATGAGGCGCCAGATTGAAGTAATCGAATCTTTTGAAGATGAGGGAGGCGGATCTGTCGCAGAGTCCTCATCAGAAAAAGAAGAGGCTGTCAGCGCTCTTGATTCTCTTAAAATTTCTCAGCGAACAAAGAAGGCCTTGGTAGCGGCGGGCATCACGACTCCGGAGGGGCTTTCCGCGAAGTCGAAAGAAGAGATTTTAGAAATTGAAGGCTTGGGAGAGAAGGCGGTTGCCGAAATTAAAAAAGCTTTAGGCAAAGTAGATTTATCACTTCGAGAATAATAAATAATGAGGCATTTAAAAAAGGGCAGAAAATTTGGAAGAGTCAGGAATCAAAGAAAGGCGCTTTTGAAAGGGCTGGCTGTTAATTTATTTATGAATAAAAAGATCAAAACAACCCTTCCCAAAGCCAAAGAATTGAAAAAATTCGCCGAACGCCTGATAACTTTGGCCAAAAAAGGTTCAGCTCCGGTTTTGGGATACAGAAACGTCCAAAAATTTTTGCCCAAGGCGGCTGCCTCCAGGCTTGTAAAAGATATCGCTCCAATGTATAAGAATCGTACGGGGGGATACACCAGAATCATAAAAACCCCGGTTCGCACCAGGGACGCGGCCGAGATGGCATATATAGAATTAGTTTAAATTCACCCTGTTAAATAATTTTAAATTCAAAAAATATCATGTATAATTACCAAAAATACGAAGTCGAAATATTCATTAAAAAGATTATTAGCAATAATTTAAAATTAAGATTTGCTTTTACAAATCTTATTTAACAGGGTAAATGAAAACAGAAATTATCATAGACGCAAAAGGCAAAAAACCGGGGAGATTGGCTTCGCTGATCGCTTATTCGCTTCGCGGAAAAACCAGCCCGGATTTTCTGCCTGAAAGACGGCAATTCCCGAAAGTCATCGTAAAAAACGTAGACTCGCTTGATTTTTCGCAAAAAAAATTAAAAGAATTGTTTTTTAAAAGTTATACCAGCTACCCGAGCGGTTTGAAAGAAAAACGCGCTAAAGAAGTTTTTGAAAAAGACCCGAGAAAGGTTTTGCTTCATGCCGTCGCCGGGATGATCAAAAGAACCAGGCTGAAAGACCACATTATTAAAAATCTGACTTTATACCATGGTGACGAAAAGTAAAATAATAAAGCCCAAAAAAGAGAAGGCGGCGGCCGCGGCTCCGGCCGTTGAGTCGAAACCATCCCGATATTTTGAGGCCACGGGCTCCCGCAAAACATCCGTAGCCAGAGTGCGGCTTTTTGAGGACGGCGATAAAACTATTTCAGTAAACGGAAAAGAATCAGATCAATATTTTAAAACCCCCGAACTTAAAAAAATTGTTCAGGACGCGCTTAGAATTTCAAACCTGGAAGGCAAATTCAGGGTATCCGCCAAAATAAAAGGCGGAGGAATCCATTCGCAGGCGGAAGCTTTGAGGCATGGTATCGCCCGCGCACTTTTGGTGATTGATCCGGAATATAGAAAAACTTTAAAACCGGAAGGTTTCTTAAAGCGGGACCCTCGCATGAAAGAGCGCCGCAAATTCGGACTCAAGAAAGCCAGAAAGGCTCCTCAGTGGGCCAAAAGGTAAATATATATCTATACACATAGCACATTTGACTTTTCCAGCACAGTTGCTACCATTAAATTATAAGTGCCTTCGGGCTCGCTCTCGCAAGAGGGCAAACAAGCAAAAAGCCGTCAAATTAAATTTTTGACGGCTTTTTGTATATTCTCAAAAATACCTTTATCGAGATAACCGATTTTTCGTACAAGGCGTTTGTTATCTATCATCCGCATTTGAGAAAGTAATACTCTGGCCTCTTTACCTTCAACTAATCCGATAGATGGACGCAACGGATGATCTTGAGTTGCTGTGGTGAGCGGAATCACAAAACATGTTTTCTTGCTTAAGCCTTTCAAAATGAGAACTGGGCGGCGGTATTCTTCTTTTGAACCATCTTGTTCAAAACCGATATTAATGCCCAGGGAACACCACCAAATTTCTCTTGCATGATACAATTTGTATTCTCCGTTGTCGTGGATTGTTTTCTTTGTTTTATTCCACTCATCAAAATCTTTTTCCATTTCGCAATGCTAGCAGAACAAGACGAATTTTGCTATATTTATAAAAAGTGACTCCGGACATCAAATCAAAACTAGAAAACTGGAAATTTCAAAGAAGTTTAGCTCTGGATATTTTGAAGTTGCTTACAGATGAGCAACTCGGTTTAACTGTTGGCAAGCACATGGGAACGCTTGGCGAGCAATTTAGGCATATGGCCAGGGTTCAAATTCAATACACCGATGCAATTAAAAATAGAAAAATCGGTCCAGTAGAAAAGAAAATAGATCCGGATGTTGCCAAGTCAAAAGAAAAATTGCTGGAGCTTTGGGATATGGCAGAAAATGAAATGGTAAATACGCTCGAAGGATTATCAGAAAAAGAGGCTGAGGATTTAGTTATTGATTGGAAGCATTGGGGTATTGATTCAATGAATTTATCCGGCCACTTGGATGCCCTGTGCGACCACGAAAATTTGCACAATGGCCAGACATTAGTTTATTTACGAACGCACGAAATCCCATTTCCCAAAAGCTGGGAAGCATGGGGTTTATAAAAAATTTTCGAGAATGGCTGCTGTTGACAAAACAGCGTGAAGATGCTATTTTGATTTTAGATAAAAAATGGGAGGCAAGTATGAGCGATGAATATTCCGCCAGCGCCAAAGATATAATTTCCGCGATTGAAAGAACACGACAAGAAATGAGCTTGGGAGATCCGGAAGAAATTAATAAAATTGTCGCAAGCGCGATCGATTGTCATTGGGGAGTCAGGTTCCCGATGGTTAGATTTCAGTACAAGCTTCTTGAGGCGGCACATAAGAATGAAGGCTGGAGAAAGCGCTGGTCTCTTCGGAAAAAAATCGGAAGCGAACAAGATCTCAAAGCCCACATCAAAGAATGCAAAAATTGTTCGGATTTTTTCGCGGAAGCCATCCGCCAAATGAATTCGCTTTTTAAAGAATA
>CAYRCJ010000002.1:0-13433 GCA_964422785.1 uncultured Candidatus Saccharibacteria bacterium
AATAGCCAATATGCCGTCGAGATTTTTGAATGAAATACCGGAGCACTTATTGGCATTTATTAATAAACCTGCCTACCGGACAGGCAGGCCGGAAGAGATTGAGGAAGATATTTTTATTGAGTAAAGTTAAAAATAAGCAATAATATCGTTGAGCGGGTTTTGTCAGTAGACAACCCCGAGCGAGCAGTAACGAGGCAAGCCTGCCTGCCGGTAGGCAGGGAAAGTGAAACGATGTTATTGCTTCTTTTTAAAAAAATATGGAAAAATTCAAAACAAAAAAACATTTCGGACAAAACTTCTTAAATAACAAGAAAATTCTGGAGGAGATGGTTATCGCTGGAGAAATTTCAAAAAAAGATGTTGTTTTGGAGATTGGTCCTGGATTGGGAAGCCTGACTGAAGTTCTGGCCAAAAAAGCCAAAAAAATAATCGCGGTAGAAAAAGACAACGACCTAATCCCGATTCTTAAAGAAAAATTTGCGGGCACAAAAAATATAGAGATTATTCATGGAGATATTTTAAAAATCTATAATAAAATTTTGCCCGCAAAATATAAAATTGTGGCCAATATCCCCTATTATCTTACTTCGCATTTTCTGAGATTATTTTTGTCTCAGGCCAAATCCAAACCGAGCCTGATGGTTTTGATGATCCAAAAAGAAGTCGCGGAAAGAATAATGGGGGGAGAATCTCTCTTGTCTCTGTCCGTCAAGGCGTATGGAAATCCGAAAATAGTGCGCAAAGTTTCAAAAAACCTTTTTTCGCCGCCCCCCAAAGTTGATTCCGCGGTCATAAAAATATCGGACATCTCGGACAAATGGTTTAGGTCGCGCAAAATAAACGAGGAAAAATTTTTTGAGATTCTCCGATCCGCGTTTCAACAAAAAAGAAAAATGCTTCGACATTCTCTTCGAAAATATAAAATTCCGGAGAAATACGGCAACAAAAGGCCGGAAGAGTTGAATTTGGATAACTGGGCTGAAATTATCGGCTAGTCCCTACCTGCTTTATGCCGTAAGCAATGGGATTTCTGCACACTTTAGTATTAGTTTTTTGGCCTAAAACCCAATTACCTTCCTTGAGGGAATTATAGTTATAAATTTTACTGCTTATTGTAGGCGCGACAACCGCCGGCAACGGATTCCCCACAACAAAAACGTCATGCTTGTCGAGAAAATCATTGGCAATGTCGCCTCCCTTGCACTTACACTCCATCACCTGGATTATTTGACCTCCGAAATTTTCACTTTTATTAACAATGTTCAGAAAATTATCTACTCCTACCTTTTGAGCGGCAGTAAAACTGGATCCCTTAATCCCGCCTTTAATTATGTCTCCTATTCCGGTTTCCGACCCGAATAAACAGGCTATTTTGCTCTTAAAGAGCTGAAAAAACACTGAAATCGCGACCGTAATAGCGCAGGAAGTCAGATCAAAACAAGGCTTAAATGTGAATCCGCCACCCGGGGAAATAGGAACATTGGAAATAATGGCCGAGGCCGCCAATGGAGAAAAAACCTCAAAAATTACAATCAAAAAGGCGATAAAACCAAAAAATCTTCTCATTTGTTTATATTACCACTTATACACACAAATTATAAAACGGCTTTAAGCCTAAAAATGCTACAATAGAAGAGGTGAAAAAGATTCACCTGTTTTGGAATATCTACCCAGTAAAAAATTTATAATAATTATAGGCTCCGCTTTATCAATTATTGCGGCTGTATGGCTTTTTACTTTCATTTGGAATTATTTTTCAGCAAATCACAAAAAATACGCGGCTATAGAAATACAAAATGGCCTTCTTAGCGCCTCGGAAGAAGCCAATAAAGATTCTGACGGGGACGGCCTTAAAGATTGGGAGGAAGTGCTGTGGAAAACCGATCCAAATAAAGCCGATACCGATGGTGACGGGACTCCTGACGGCGAAGAAGTAAGGGAGGGACGGGACCCCAAAGTGCCAAATACCGCGCCGAAAAACAAGACGCCAAATGATAAATTAAAAACTCCTGAAAAAATAAAAACTGACGGCGCGCCCGCGAACACCACTCTTACTTCTCAAATAGGCGATGATTTTGCCGCGAAATATCTTGCCACCAAAGGGATGGCAAATGGAGACCAGCTCAACCTGGAGGTGCAAAAAAATTTAGCCAACTCTATCGCTTTAAATTTTGAAAAAGGAGCGGCATCTTATTCTGACGTGTTCGGTAAGCAAGATCTGACGGTTTCCGATAAGGCGGATGAGAAAAAATATCTGGATGCCCTGGGACAGGCTTTGAAAAAAAATTTTAGCGATACCTCGTCTTCCGAGCTCGCCATCACCAACGACGCCGTCAATTCAAAAGATTTCGGCAAATTGGACCAGCTGAATAATATAATTATTTCTTACAAAAACACCGTGAACTTTCTTGCAAAACAAACTGTCCCGGCCGGATTTGTGGATTTGCACCTGCAGCTTTTGAATTCAATGCAAAATGTTCTTTTTGCCGTCAGAGATATGCAGCAAATAAAAGCCGACCCGGCCAGGGGGATGGTGGGAATCAGCCTTTACGCCAAAGAGGCGGAAAAAATAAAATCATATCTGGCCGGTCTTAAAGAAAAAATAAATAAAGACGGCGTAACTTTTGCCGAAAAAGACGGCGGAGCATTTTTTAACCGATATTTGAGCAAGATTTAAAATGAGCGAAATGGCAATAAAAAACAAAAAAAGAAGTTGCTTTTGCGGGTTTGATGCGCAAAGCGGGCATGGTTCGAGCGAAGCGAGAGAGCTTTGCTGCATCACCCTGAGCGAGCGTGCTGGGCGAGCGAGGAAAGCAAAAGTAATTTATTTTTTTGTTTTTGTTTTTCTAACATTCAACTTTTTATTTTCAAAAACAGCCTCCGCCAGCGTGTTCGATGAAGTAATACGCGGCAACAACAATATACCAATTTTCGACCAAAATACCGACGCGCTAAGAAAAAAAGAAGTCGGGGTAATTCCCGGCGTGAGAATTGGAGGAAGTCAGATACCTACCGGTGTTCTTGGAGCCGGCATAGGCACCTCGCTGGATTCCCTGTACTGGAACCTGGCAAATTTGGCCATCCACGAAATGACTCAAAGCGTGGTGAGATGGATTCAACACGGATACAAGGGAAAGCCTCTATTTATAACAAACTGGAAAGATTTTCTGTTGGACGTGGGAGACCAGGCCGGAGGACATTTTATCGATGAACTTGGGCTGGACGGGCTTTGTCAGCCGTTTGTTCCAAGAATCCAGCTTTTGCTCGCCGGCGGCGGGGCCTTTGAACAAAGAGCGAGATGCACCATTTCTGACGTTGTGGATAATACAGAGAATTTTTATAGAGACTTCCAGAACGGCGGATGGAATCGATGGTTTGAAATAACAATGATTCCACAAAATAACTTTTACGGAGCTTATTATTTATCACTCGAAGAAAAATTAAAAAGAGAATCGGAAGCGGTTATATCCTCGCAAAACGAAGGCTTGGCATCCGGAGGTGTTTTGGGAGTACCGGAATGTCATGACGAGAAAGTTTATATACCGCCTGATCCCAGCAATCCGGGATATGATGCCGGTCTCTATCACACAGAACAAAAATGTACCACGGTGACCCCCGGGCATGTGGTTGCTTCAGAACTTGAAAAGGCTTTGAACTTACCGACCGACAGACTGGCGGTAGCTGACGAGGTGGATGAAATTTTAGGCGCTTCGTTAACGCAGCTTCTCAATACTCTTCGCAACCACAGCCAGGGACTTTTGATTCCGGAAAAAAGTTCTAACGGAGAAAAAGGATTGAATGATTTGAACAACACAAACAACACATCGGCTCAACAAACTCTCAACAACGCGGGAGTGACAACCGGTTTATCAGACGCATTGGCAATTTCAAGAGATATAACAACTCTCAAAGAAGATTCTTCCGCTAAATTAACTTCGGAAGTCGGTATATTAATATCTCTAAAAGATTGTTTAGAGTCTAAAGCTTCGACCACCGATGAAGTAATCAGCAGAATCAATACCGCCTCATCGACAATCCCCGTGATTGCCTCGGATATTCAAAATCAAAACACTATAACAAATTCGATTGATACCGCGACCAATAATCTTTATCAGGGAGCTCAGCAAGGAGCGGACCTAACTGAGATAATAAGCAATGCCATTCAAGTATCAGAACTCGCCACCAGTGCCACCCTCCAAAGCGCTCAAACAGAAAATGATCAGATCACGGCGGATAAACTTCAGGCCGAAGCCGACTTATCATCATGCAAAACCCAATGAACTGGTTTAACAAAAATAGAAATAAGATCTTGGCGGCCTCAATCTTTGTGATTGCGGTGCTCGGAATCTTTTTTTCAACAACAAAGATTCACGCGGTAACGGACACAAGACTGCCGATATTTAACGGCACCGCTTTGCCGAAAGCGGCGGCGGGAGCGGCAAGCACGGCATCAACATTTAAAGATATTGGCTTAGGATTTTTGGGTAAAGCCGGGGATGTGGCCACTTGGGGTTTGGCCATCTATGGAATTTTAAATGTTATATACGCGGTACTGCTATGGTTTATAAGCTTTGGGTACTCGCTTTTAAATATGGCTGTAAATACGGCATTGGATCCTCACTGGTTTCAGATAGACGCGGTGATTAAAGGATGGACGTTGGTTAGAGATTTTTCTAACATCTGGTTTATTTTAGTAATTCTTTTTATATCGATAACGACAATACTGAGAATCGAATCTTATGGTGTCAAAAAATTGCTGCCCAATGTTATTCTTATGGCTTTTTTAATAAACTTCAGTTTGCCGATAACCACTTTCGTAATTGATATGGCAAATGTTATTGCAGTCCAGTTTAAAAACGCTGTCTGTCATGAGCATTATGATCCAAACACAAAAACGACTACTTGCGACGTGTCCGGAAATATTGAAAACGCTTTAAATTCAAAGGCATTTACAGAGGCTTTTATAGAATCTACGAAAGAACAACCTCAAAACGCGGGGACACCAGCAAACAACGCGGCTCCGGCAAATACTCCTAATCTTCTACCGCTCGTGCCTCAAGCTCACGCGCAAGTTCAAGTTTTGGCTGCGCTTCCTGCCATTTTGGAAATCGCTGGCCAAATTTTGGGCGCGCTTGGTTTAGCGAGCTTAGGCTGGGGCGCCATACAAACATATTTAGGAAACAGCTCTTTTCTCGGCGTGGCCACAAAATCATTTATCGGCATCACTGTATCGGATATTTTTCTGGCGTTCACAGCTTATATAATACTGGCCATAGCCGTACTTTTCTTGATTAGGATTATTACTTTGCTTTTTATTGTTATAGTCTCTCCATTAGGATTTTTAGCTTCAGTAGTGCCAGGAGTCAAAAAATTCGGAGATGAGTGGTGGGATAAACTTTTTGCCCAATCCTTCTTCGCGCCTGTTTCATTATTTTTCTTGTGGGTATCTTTAACTTTGATGCAAAATATGAAAGACGCTATGACAATAAACGGAGTGTCTTATGATTTTACTGATCCTACAAATGCCAGGCTTATATTTTACATATTTTCAATAATTCTCCTTTATGGAAGCTTGTGGGCCGCAAAAAAAATGGGAGCGTTTGGGGCAGACACCTTGCTCAAATGGCTTGGCACAGCCCAGGGAGCGATAACGGGATTCGTTGGAGGAGTGGCGGCCAGAAACTTGGTGGCTCCTATCGGAGCCGGTCTATTGGGAGCCGGGGTACCGCAGAGAATCGCGAGACTGCCCGGAGGAACAATCGTAGCACCGCAGGCTCAAAGCTTTGCCAGGTGGCTTTCTACCAGAGGAGGAGCGGAAACAGACGCCGCCGCCAAAGCCGCTCTTGGTATGACATTGGCCTTGGCCGAACGCCCGGCTTATTTCGGCAAACTTGATAGAGCCGGCAAAGAAGCAATGCTAAGGAAGATGAAAGACGATGAGCGGGCGGCGTTCATGCAAACACTCGCCCCTCAACAACAGCAAATCGCCCAGCAGATTTTGCGTTCCGGTAAATTTACTCCGGAGGAACAGGCCAAGTTTGATCTGGATGCCTGGAAACGCCTTACAAAAGAAGGGCAAATTCAACAGTTCGCTGGCTTAAATAATGATTCAAAAGAAGCGGTTCTTAGAAGTCTTAGCGATAGCGACCGGGCCGCCCTTGTGGCATCTTTGCCGGCGGCAGAGCAAGCAATTGCTCAGGGCATTTTGAGATCTGCCAGATTTACGCCGTCAGAACAGGCCAAGTTTGATCTGGAAGCGTGGAAGAGGCTTCCAAGAGAAAGATTGAATGATGAATTCGCAAAACTAAACGCTGAAGCAAAAGAGCAGGTTCTCAAGAGTATGAGCGACGACGACAAGGCCAGATTTATTGGCGGATTGGAAAATCCAAAAGCCGATCTCGCCCAGGAAACTAAAGATTTATATGCCAGAGCTGCGAGAGAATCCAGAGACCTGTTAAATTCCGCGAAACTTACGACAAAAGAAAGAAGTGATTTTGATAAAGCTGACAGGAAATTCAAAATTACCGGATCAGAACGCGAAGCGGCGGGCTTGGTTGGATTTATGGATAGAGCCCTGTCCGCAGAAAACGGTGAAAAAGAAGCATTGGCAAACTTTAAAGTGATGGACGATCGCCAACGGCTTGTGCTTTTGGAAACCTGGTCTAAAGATACGGCAAAACTTGATCGGTGGAATAAATGGTTTCAAAATGAAGTTTCTCCTGAGGATCAAGATAAGTTCCATCGCGATACTCTGCGCAGAGCATCCAATGAAGCGCTTAATGCCTACGTCGATTCATCAGAAGTTAAAATTAATCCCGACGGAACCAGTGTTACTGACAGAGCGATCCAAGAAAGAGTTTTGGCCGCCTTGCCGGCGCAACAACAAGCTAAGATTTTTGAACTATGGAACAAAAATAGAAATAATCCGAAAAACGCAGAGAGACTTAGAGTTCTCGACAAAATCGCCGAAACCAAACTTTCCGCGGACGCCCAACAGAGTTACTACAAAGAGGTGGCAAGAGTCATCGGAGACAAACCAAATGATGAAATTGCTGAATTCTACAAAGATTTACCTAAAAAAGTTGGGATTGAAATTATGCGCTCGAGAAAAATTGATCTTAATATTGCGTTGATAGATAAATTGGATCCGGTTTCTGATAAAGCAGTGTTGGATAGAGTGTTTAAACACGTAAGAGAGGCCGGGCAGAGTGGAGAGTTCGCCAAAAAGTTGAATCCGGTTTACAAAGTTCAATATTTGGATATCGATCCGGAAAAAGTAACGCTAACTCCGGCCGAAATAGAAAGAAGAGTCGTGCAGGAAATAAGGGTAGTGGCGCCCAAAGACCTGTCGCAACGAATAACGGTTAAGGCTTTGGATAATAAGCAAGTAAGAAATGCGTTGCTCAGCGGTGGAAGCCTGTCACAAATCGCGGCGCTGATGGACACACCGGCAAAATCAGAAAAGATGAAACAAATATTTACAGAAATTAAAGCAACTGTTCCTTCGGAATCGGAAATCAAGAATTCGGAATTATTTAAAACTCTAATGACATCGCTTAAACAAATTAGCGACTTAAAAGAAAGAGAAAATACCGCGTTTAATCAGATTATGGCAAACTCTGAAGCCAAATCGGAAGCAATGCAGGAAATGCTGACAAGGAGATTTGAGCGCGAATACAACAACAAAGTCCTGGGTGAGCAGCTGGCCGAACTCTGGAAATCAGATGGAAAAACTCTAACCCCGCCGCAAAAATCTCTTAAAAAACAAATTTTCGGCTAAGCATGGTAAAATAAATAATATGGACGAAGACAAAAAAACAGACGAAATAATGAAGCAATATTTGGATCTCCCGGAGGATGTCCAAAAAGCGCTTTTCGCGCCGGAGACCTCCAATTCAATACTGGCCACAGGCAAAAAATATAACCTTGCCATCGATAAAATGGGAGAGCTTGCGGATGAAACCGGCCTGGTGATGCTCGGGATCACCCCGCCGTCAGAATACATAAAAAATCTTGTTAAAAGGCTCGGGGTAGACGCAGAAAAAGCAAAAGGAGTGGCCGAAGACATAAATCAAAAAGTTTTCTCGCCGATCCGCGAGTCTCTCAAAAAAATACATGGTATCGGCGCCCCCGTCCCTCAGGCGCAGCAGGAAAAAACTATCGCAGTAAAGCCATTGCCCAAAAAAGAGGAGACCATAGGTTTAGGCGAAAAAACCCCGGAAGAAAAAGCCAAAGAAGTAATTGAAGAAAATAAAAAACGCGAACTGGCTCGCCGCCAAGAAGCGGAAAAACCGCGCCCCGTGCCTGAAGTCCCGCCAATCTTTGTTAAAAAAATCCCGGTTATGGAACCAAAGACAGCGCCAGCAGCCAAACAACCTATGTCCTCTAATCCACTGAATATAAAACAAGAATTAGAAAAAATGTTAAATCCGGCGGCCGCCCCTGTTTTGCCAAAAACCCCTCCGTTTTCACCGGAAATTTCAGTAAACACGCCGCAGACCAAGGATCCTTATCGGGAACCGATTGATTAAACTATGGCCCAATACCAAGTTCCGCAATTTATCGATGTAGAAGATAAAATATTTGGTCCGCTTACAGCCAAACAATTTTTTTATTTGGCGGGAGGGGCTGTGATTATCCTGATTATGTACATTTTCTTACAGCTTTGGGTGGTAATAATATTAGGAGCCCCGATAGCCGCGTTTTCTTTGGCCCTGGCTTTTATGAAAACGAACGGCGTCCCGTTTATAAAAACTCTCGGCAACGCAATGAGTTATACGACTTCCAAAAGGCTTTATCTCTGGAAGAAGTCCACGAAACAATCCGAAAAAGAAAACACGATTATGATAAACACTCCGGAAATAGCGGCGCCAAAGCTGAGCAGGAACAAACTGCAGGATCTGGCTTGGTCGCTGGATATACAAAAAATAACCAAACGCTAAAATGGCCAATGCTTTTCCATCACAAGATATATTACAGATTGAGGAAATCAGAGACGGCGTTTTGATTTTAAAAGACAATTCTCTCCGCGTAGTTTTAATGGCTTCTTCCCTCAATTTCGCGCTAAAATCGGCCGACGAACAAACGGCTGTGGTGTTGCAATATCAGAACTTTTTGAATTCTCTGGATTTTTCCGTGGAATTTTTCATAGAATCACGGAAGTTAAACATAGAACCCTATATCGACACCTTAAAAGAGGCGGAAAGAAAACAAACCAATGAACTCCTCAGAATACAGATCTCGGAGTACGCGGAGTTCGTAAGAACATTTGTAAAAGCCTCGAATATAGTTACCAAAAGTTTTTATATCGTGGTTCCATTCACGCCGCCTCTCTTTGAAAGTCCAAAAGCGGGGATTATGAGTTTGTTTTCCGGATTTTCCGGCGGCAAAAAGAAAAGCGAGTTTATGGCCCCCGGAAAATTTGAAGAATACAAATCTCAGCTCTGGCAAAGATCGGACAGCGTCGCCCAAGGCCTGGTCCGCGCGGGCGTGAGAGCCGTGCCTTTAAATACCGAGGAGCTGATTGAACTCTTTTATGGTCTTTATAATCCCGGTGAACTGGAAAAAGGAAAGCCGCCGGCCTTAACTGCTCAAAATTAAAATATGGCATTTTTTAATAAAAAACCGGACAATAACCAGGAAAATTCCAAGGAAAATATGTTGCCCGTATTTCCTGAAGAAATCTATAAAGCGGGAGTGCTGGAGCTAAAAGACGTCATAGCTCCGGCCGCCCTTGAGGTAACGGCAAACTATGTGAGGCTTGGAGAAAAACTGGCCAGGACTATGTTTGTATTTTCTCTCCCCCGCTATTTATCTTCAAACTGGTTTTCACCGATAATCAATTTGGACAAAGTATTTGATGTCTCGGTGTTCATACATCCGGTAGATACAGCTATAATTTTGCGGAAACTCCAGAGAAAAGTGGCCGAAGTGCAATCACAAATAAACATCCGTCAGCAAAAAGGCCTGGTAAGAGACCCTGTTTTGGATACAGCCTATCAAGACCTCGAATCACTGAGAGACAGGCTTCAACAGGCGCAGGAAAAACTTTTCAGCTTCGGTCTTTATCTGACAATTTACGGGAACACCATAGACGAATTGGACAAAACAGAATCGGAAATAAAATCCATGCTGGAATCGCGCCTTGTTTACGCCAAATCCGCGTTGTTTCAGCAAAAAGAAGCGCTCGACTCCGTGTTTCCGATGGCCTTGGATGTTCTCAAGATAAACAATTATCTCAACTCCTCTCCGGCTTCTTCAGTTTTTCCTTTTGTATCCTTTGATCTCACTTCAAACAAAGGAATACTTTACGGAATAAACTCCCACAATAACTCCCTGATACTCTTCGACAGATTCAGCCTGGAAAACTATAACTCCGTGATGTTCGCCAAAGCCGGATCCGGAAAATCTTATGCCACCAAATTGGAAATACTTAGATCTCTGATGTTCGATACAGACGTAATAGTAATAGATCCGGAAAGAGAATATGAATACTTGGCGGAAGCGGTGGACGGGCGATACTTTAATATTTCGCTCGCCTCCAAAAACCATATAAATCCTTTTGACCTGCCCGCGCCGCGGGAAGACGAATCTCCTTCGGATGTTTTGCGGTCTCATATCATAAACTTGGTAGGGCTTTTCAGAATAATGCTCGGCGGGTTAACCCCGGAAGAGGACGCCATAATAGACAGAGCAATAACCGAAACATATGCTTCCAGGGACATCACCCCCAATGCTGATTTTGCCAAAGCGAGCCCGCCGATTCTTTCCGACTTGGAATTGGTTATGGCAAATATGGAAGGAGGCGAATCGCTGGCGCAAAGATTAAGAAAGTTTACCCAAGGCACCTGGGCCGGATTTATAAATCAGCCGACAAACGTGGACATCAACCAAAAATTCGTTGTTTTTTCCGTCAGGGATATGGAGGACGAGTTAAGACCGGTGGCAATGTATCTGATAATCAACCACATCTGGGGAGCCGTGCGCCGGGAAATTAAAAAAAGAATTTTGGTAGTGGACGAGGCCTGGTGGATAATGAAAAACGAAGATGGGGCTTCATTCCTCTTCGGAATAGCCAAGCGGGCCAGAAAATACTTTCTTGGAGTGGCTACAATTACACAAGATGTCAGCGACTTTTTGAATTCTCCATACGGAAAACCGCTAATCACCAATTCCTCCATCCAAATACTGCTTAGACAATCGCCGGCAAGCATTGATTTACTCAAACAAACATTTAACCTGACTGACGAAGAAAAATTCCTGCTTTTGGAGTCCGACGTAGGAGAGGGCCTTTTCTTCGCGGGCCTCAAACACGTGGCTATAAAAATACTTGCTTCATACACGGAAGATCAGCTTATAACTTCGGATCCGGCCCAGCTTTTGGCTATAAAAAAAGCGAAGGCAGATTTTGGAAGTTAATAAAAGTGATATAATAAAATAGTAATGAAATATTTAGCCCTGATTTTGGCAATATTTTTTCCAATTTTAGCTTCGGCCGCTATTTTGGGTAATGATTTAAGCCTTGTTTTAAGCCCGGACACCCCCGGGCCTGGAGAAAGTTTCTCCGCCGAGGCAAGAAGCTACGGCTTCGATACTTCCCACGCGGATTTTACGTGGTATCTGAATGGAAAAAAAGTTGACGAGGGCCAAGGAACAGCAAGGGAAAGTTTTACCGCCGGCAGAGCGGGGTCCAAAATGGATATAAAAGTTGTAGCGGATTCTGAAAATGGAATTGCCTACAACGCGGAATCAAAAATAACAACCGGGGATGTGGATCTAATACTAAATCCTCTTACATATGTTCCCGCCTGGTACCCGGGAGCGGCGTTGGCATCGCCCGGAAGCGTTGTTGAGGTCTACGCTATACCGCATCTTTTCTCCGGCGGATCGGAAATAGATCCCGCAAATTTAATTTACGATTGGTCTTTGGATGGAGATAAAATTGCCGATCAATCCGGAACAGGAAAGAGTGTATTTAGATTAAAATTATCCAATTTAAGAAACAGCCAAAATCAGGTTTCTCTTTTTGTCGCCTCAGCCGGAGGAAGTACCGCGGCCAGAAAAACAATCGCAGTCGCCGCGGCATCTCCCAAAATTTTATTTTATCAATCGAGCCCGCTTACCGGGGTAAAAACCTGGGCCTCAACATTTTTCGCCGCGAGACCCGGAGCCAATTTTTCAATACTGGCTGAGCCGTTTTTCTTTTCCCTGGAAGATATCAACAATTTAAACATCGCTTGGTCGGCAAATGGAGAAACCCTAAATCAATCGGGAGCGGAAAATCCCTTTCTTTTAAGTTTAAAAACTCCCTCTGATGCCGAGGCGAACGCTCTTTTCTCTTTAAAAATAAGCGACAAAAAAAATATTTTTCAACAAACTGAAGCAAACTTATCGGTAACAGCAATACAACAATGAAAAAAATTCAAAATAATAAAAATACAATTAAAATTTTTATTATTTTTGTTTTGTTTGCCGGTTTTGTAAACAATGTCTTCGCGTTTATATCAACAGTTCCGGGCGCGAGCACGGGTGAGGGTGTAAAATATAATTTGATCCAACCGCTGCCCGGAGTGCAATCAGTAGCCGGTTTCCCGGACTACGTAAAAAAAATAATTCCATTCATTTTGGGTTTGGCCGCGGTTATAGCGGTCATAAAAATAGTCTGGGCGGGAATAAAATATGCCACATCTTTGGGAAATGATTCAACAATTAAAGAAGCTAAGGAAGATATTACTCAGGCAATTTTGGGGCTAGTTTTGGCAATTTCTTCTTATCTGATACTAAATACAATAAATCCGGATTTGGTAAATTTAAATTTTGGTCCGACAGCAATAAATATTGAAGCAGAAAAATCCGTAACAGAAAACCTGTGTAAAAAATGTGGGCCGACGGATCAGTGTAAAATTCAAAACAACGCTGCTATCTGTATTCCAATAGTATCAGCGGGCCAATAAAAATATGTCAGACTCAACCAAAAAAATAATAACAATAGTGGCGGTGATTGCGGTGGTAGGGTTCATTGTTGCCATAGCGCTTTTCGGTTTTAGAAAAGATCAGACCGGTACAACTTTTATCGGACGGCTTTTTCCGGTGAGCCCCGCGAATCCGCAGGCCCCGGCCACGCCCCCTGCTTCGCCGGAGGCTACGCAAAGCACAGCGCCAGCGCCTCAACCAAGCTCGGTAACAGGATCCTTGGAAGCCTTAAGCCTTCCGGCTGGTTCACTGATAAAATTGAGCGGCGACCCAGTTTCTTCTTTCGCGGTAAGCGCGACAACTACTTTTTACCATAAAAATATTTCTGAAAATCTGGGGCATCTTTTCAAAAGACAGGCCGACGGTTCAGACTCAGAAATCAGAGTATCCAACTTTACGATCCCTCAAATTTTAAAAGTAATCTGGTCGGGAGATTCCAAAAAAGCCGTAATTTTTTACAG
>CAYRCJ010000002.1:13533-39675 GCA_964422785.1 uncultured Candidatus Saccharibacteria bacterium
AAATTTTAAAAGTAATCTGGTCGGGAGATTCCAAAAAAGCCGTAATTTTTTACAGTATTTCCGGCGGGCAGAGAAAAATATTAGTTGAATACAACGGCACCTCAACGCCAAAAACAAACTTCCTGCCTGATTCATTGAGCAGTGCGGTGTTTTCTCCGGATTCAAAATCGCTGGCTTTTGTGAACAATCAGAATGTTTTCATATCATCCGCCAGTTTTACAAACCAAAGGAAAGTTTTGGATAACAACGTCCCCAATTTCGAAATAAGCTGGCCCCGGGCTGATTTTATTTCCCTGGAAACAAAATCTTCCGCCTTTGTCACGGGCTTTCTTTACTCTTTGGACATAAAAACCGGCAACCTTGAAAAAATATTGGAAGCACCCGGGCTGTCGGCTGTTTGGAAGAAAGACGGATCCGGAATACTTTATTCCGGCCCTGATCTATCTTTGAAACTTGAGGACATAAAGAGCGGAGCGGTAAAAGATCTTGGAGTAAAAACAATCGCCGAAAAATGCGCCTTTGCAAATCAAAATAAAAATTTGGTTTATTGCGCTCTGCCAAAAAATATCCCCGCGGGCCAATTTCCGGACGATTGGTGGCAAGGCAAGGTTTTCTTCGACGACAATATTGTGTCCATAAACTTGGACACGCTGGATAAATCGGTCATCGCCGCGGCAAATGCCGATGCGATTAAACCACTCCTACTTCAAAATGATTCTTATCTACTCTTCCAAAACAAAAATACTGGCTCTCTTTGGAGTTTAAAGCTAAAATAAAAAGATGTTGGACGAACTTAAAAGAATCGGTCTTTCGGAAAACGAAGCCAAGGTCTATTTGGCCCTTTTGGATTTGGGCAATTCCACCGCCCAGCAAATCGCCCAAAAAGCCGGAGTAAACCGGGCGACCACTTATGTTCAATTGGAATCTCTTATGAAAATGGGGTTGGTAACTTCATTTGAAAAGGCATCGGTCAGAAAAAACGGTGCCGAAAAAACATTCTTTAGGGCGGAAGATCCGGAGCATCTTAAAAAAATAATAGAAAAAGAAAAATCCGCCGCTGAAGACCGCGAAAAACACCTGGAAAAAATTTTGCCCGGGCTGGCCAGCCTTTTCTTGGAAGCCGGCGAGCGCCCGCGAGTAAGATTTTTTGATGGTGTAGAGGGCTTAAAAACAATTCAAGATGAGTTTCTAAAAACACACGAGAAAGAAATACTCTCTATAACCTCCACAGATGATATTTTGAGAATGTTCCCCAAACATCTCACTGAAGAATACACTCCGAGACGCGTCAAAATGGGAATTAAATCTAAAGTGATTTATACAAGCTCTCGGGGAGCGTTCCTAAAAGAATCTGATGCGACAATGCTTCGTGAATCCAAACTGGTCCCCAGAGAACAATTTCCTGTTCCCGCGGAAATATCTGTTTCCGGAGACATTGTGGCCATTTCGGTTACAAAAGAGAAACCGTTTGGGATAATTCTAGAAAGCAAAGAAATAGCAATTTCAATGAAAACCATTTTTAACTTGGCCTGGGAAGCCGCGACAAAGTATCAATAAACCTCCTGGGTTTATAAAACGAGCGGGCCCTCCGGGATTTCCGGAGGGCTTTTGCTTTTCCGCCTGCCTGCGCAGGCAGGCCTTTGGCGGACTAAATATTTTATAACCTTGTTTTCCGCCCGCCTAAGCAGGCAACGAACTAGAAACACGGGACAAAATCCAACTTTTTCGAAAGAACAAAAAATCTTATATTTTAGTGGCTTTAAGCAATTTTAGTCTCAGTGCTTTATAGTCCTACGCCACTCACTTCGCATCACCTCCTTATCCGTCAAATTATGATGCTACCCCCATTATACTCCTCCTATTGGAAATGTCAAGTGAAAATAACAAATAAACTAACCTCCCCAAACCCCTCCTTCGTAAGGAGGGGAAACTTATTTCGGTTTTCTCCCCTTACGAAGGGGAGATTAAGAGGGGTTAAGTTACCAACTTCGTAACTTCTATTGTTATAATCAACAAACGTTATAAATAGAGCCAAATCCGGCTATTTGTTTGCAGGGCTTGACAAATCTTTTTAAACGAGTATAATGATGAAATAAATCGGATCGGCATGGTATCGAGGGCACAAATAAAATAATAGCCCCGGCCATAGATTAGCTCCGATATAGGGCAAGCATGGGTGGCATTCGGCTCAGCTTAAGCTGGGCAGGAGGCCTGAGGGTGGAGTTTTGGAGTTAAATTCCATCTTCAGGCTTCCTCTTTACCCTGAGCCTGTCGAAGGGTTTGAAAACACGAAAAAACACTGATTTTATGGCTATTTCTGGGGTTTGTCAGGGGTACTTGACAAATCTTTTGGTAAGTGCTATAATGGCACTAGATGAGGATTGAAATTGGGATTTGACTTCACATTTTTGAATCAAAAGTACGGTGACCTAAACCGAGTTTGGGTCAGAGATGTGGAGTCAAATTTACGAAGAAAGGAGAAAGCGAGCATGAAGTTCTATGTTGTCAACGGCGTAGTGATCCGCGACAAGAAAGAAGCTCTTGAGACCAAGCAGGAATCAAAGGGCTCGCGGTAGTATCAACCGCCGATAGGGGAAGTAAGAAGTGGCCCAGTCGGTAAACCGTTAACAAAAACGTCGCGGGCGAGACCCGCATATGATGCCTGGAGGTGGCAAAATATGCGTTGAATAAGGTTTTTTATCCCGGAGCGTAAATATTACGCCGAGGTTGCCCAAAAATCGCGGGGCGTAAATAAGTCGTGAATGAGTAGGATAAAAAATGGCCTACTCACTTCTTCTAAGATTATTAGCAAGTAGTAGTTTTAGAAGAAGTTCTTTGGAAGAAAATTTAACAATTGAGAGGAAAAAGTAATGGCAATAAAAAAAGTTCGTCTTCTTGCGAATTTGACACCGGATCAAAAAAGAGAGTTCGATTGTTTGGAAAAGCAAATCGACAACGCGCTTACAGGACGCATCGGTATGAGATTTTCTGACGGCGACCGAGTGATTGTACCAGTTTTCGGTCTGCCACCCGCAAAAGTTCGGGCAGAGCTCGAACGAGTATACACCGATGCAGGATGGAAAATTAATTTCGAAGAGAACAATCGCGAATTCGGTAGCACCGCCATCGAGCTTCAGTAAAAAAGTAAGTCCCACCATCCCGTCGATCCTCTTTTTTGTCAGTTAGGCCTTGTCGAACGACAGGGCTCCCACCAAAGCGTTTTGTAAAATGTTGAACATCCGATGTTCAACATTGAAACAGAAATTTTTGGTGGGAGTGGAGGGGATCGAGCCAAAGCTGGCACGGCCGACGGCGACCCATTATTGGGTATCGGTCCGGCTATCGAGCAAAGGCTCCCCTCCATCCCTCGTTTGAAAAATAAAAATTTCATTTTCCGTTTCAGACTGGGTGTCTGGGACTCTCAAGATAAAGCAGCAGGCGCGCGCGGTACTAGGGCCCGGCGCATGCGGGCGAGGTACACTGCTTGAGGGTTCATGCCTGACCCTCGCACTTGAGATATTTATCACTGCATGTCCAACTGGAGCACAGTTCGGTGAAAAGCCTGATCGGTGCGATATCCGAGTTGAGTCATACAGAAAGATAAGTATCCGGAATCCAACTGGTTGGCAAACCTGATTGGAGTATGTGCTACAAAGCTGATGGCCCGGCGCATGCGGGAACAGTAATGTACACAAAGACCGGTAAGGGAAAATATTGGCGGTTCGGAGCAAGAAACTTCGGACCGCCTTCCACCAAAGTTCTTAAAAAATCTATTCCAATGTTCTTGAGAATTTGAGAATAGATAGATGAGAGTTTTGGTGGGAAGGAAGTATGCTTTGGGAGGTATAAACTGGCCAATATCTGTCGCAACGCGAAAGTGCGGCCTACCTCACCCAAAGCATCCTACGGTACTTAAACGTAGGTCTTCCCACCCTGCCGGAAAGCAGGAAAATACCTGGAGGAGTTACGGGTATTTCCTGACTTCCGGCGGGGATTGAAAATTTTTGGGCAAATCTTATCAAATGATAAGACTCCCACCAAAAGCATGAATCGATTTGTGACACGACTATATGTTCGTTTTAAGTTTCAGAGTTGATGATTCATGCTTTCGGCGGGAGTGGGAAGCTAGCGGCGCCAGGCGAATGTTCTGGCCGGTATAAACCCGGCCGTCGTACAAATGCCACAAGGCCCACCGTTTCCCCTCCCCGGTTTTGAAAATTCACCCTGTTAAATAATTTCGCGTTGCGAAATTGCCGCAAAACGGCATTTAACAGGGTAAAAAGTTTGGTTCCGCGTAATCCACGCGGACGACCAAAAATCTCCGTCTTGTAGACCGGGTGGTCTCACGCAAGCGTTCGTCCACAGGCATGTGGCGAAAATGCTGCGGCAAGACTCTTGGGAAGCTATAAGCCTTGTGATCACTGCCGAGACGGCAGGGTCAGAGGACGCTTTCGGGAGTCTATGCAGAGATTCCCCAACCCAAGAAACCCTTTTCAGCGAAATCCGGCGCTGGCGAGGGGAACTGAAACACTGAACCGTCGGTGTCTGCTGCAATCAGGCAGATGACGGGTAGTGAGGCAATAGTAGCCGTATGGATATCGGGTAGCTTTGAGCGGACCCGAGCCATCGAATGACGCTATGAAAACCTCATGAGACCAGTTAAGGAGATTGTTATCCGGAAATCAAGGCCTCGGCGCGGCGAATATTCGCCGAGGCAACAAGGGTGGGGGCCAGTCGCAAATGGCCGCGACAGCCCCCAACCCGACCCCGACCAATGCGTCGTGTCGACAGAAAACGTTCTGTCGACATCCCACCAAAGTTTATTGACTTTTGATATAAAAGTGGTAAATTTTGGTGGGAGTTCTTTTATAGGAGAGATGGTGGTGGACGAAAAAGATCCGAGAAAAAAAATGTTTCTGGATGTCCCGACAGCTTCGGAATTGGCAGGGTTCTCTATCCGCCATTTTCGCAGGATTATGGAAGAAGACAAGATTCCGATCGTTGAAATCAAGCGCAAATTTTTTATATTGGGCAGCGATTTCGCGAAATGGGAGTTGTCCAAGAAACTGGGAAAGGAAAAATAGATGAAGTGTCCCAATGAAAACTGCAAGAACGAGAACGTTGCCATAGAAGATGGCATGGTATCTTGCGAAGAATGCCAAGGACTATGGTCAAAATCTTACGGCGGACTAAGAGTTATAACCCCGCCGAGAGACAACGCAGAATTTGTTATGCCGGAGATGGAGGATATTTTCGGCTACGATAATCTGGGGCATCCATCGACGATGGAGCACCGGAAAGACGAAAAGAAAGCCAGCAAATGGCGATAACAAGGAGATGAAATGCTTACAGGAATTTTGTCGATTTTTTTCATGGGCCTAGGCCTGTCACTTGTAATAGGCAAGGCACCCGGCGGCAAATGGTTTTTGAAGACCACCAAGAATGCCGCGATGGCGCCGGTGAAAGCGGTCGGAAAAACCGCTAAGGCACAGGCAAGCGGAATCTTGAAGAAATACAAAAGCGAAATCTTTGCTTTTGTTACCGGCATCGGGTTCATGGGGATGTTGGCCAATTCCTTCCTGTGGGAATGGATTCTGGCCATCTCGCTGATACTCATCGCGGGCTGGCTGATTGGCCTCGCCATCGCCTCGAACCAAGGAAGGCGCGATGAATACAGAGATATGTCCTGGGACGCGATCGTCCGCGCCGGCACATGGCTCTGGGCAAATCATAAATCTAAAATAATTTGGGTCGGAATCGGGATGATGGTTTATATCATCTTTCCCAGACCGCATGTTTAAGTTAAAAAGCTCTCCGCAGCGTCGGAGAGCTTTTCCTTTTCTTATAAACTCAATGGCTTAATCACAACTCTCCGCTCCAATCCATTACCCATGCTTTCTGTTGAGATATCCGGATACTCCTGGAGAACAGTGTGTACGATTCGTCTTTCATAAGCATTCATCGGCGGCATTTCAATGTCTTTTTTAAAATATCGGACACGCTGAGCGTGCATCCTGGCAATATCTTTTATTTCTTCGGCGTGTTTTTTGTGATAGTCATTTATGTCTATTAAAAATTTTACAGGCTCCGGAAAGCTTTTTTCTACAATTCGCCTCATGATTGTATTTATAGCCACTATCGCCCTCGAGGGATCTCCATATATCAAAGCGGAATCCTCAGTTCGAATTAAAAACCATTTTTCTTCTCCGCCATCCTGGAATTCCAGATCATAATAAACCCCAATTTTATTTAGGATCTTCTGGACGAATTCTTTTATAAAATCTATTTGATTATTTTGGTCCGGCATTTTGAAGCGATTTTCTAACAATCGCTTCGTGTACTATAGCAAAAATATTCATCGCTGTCCAATATAATGAGACGGCTGCCGGCAATCTAAATCCGAGAAAAAATATAAGAATCGGGAACACAAACAACATTTGTTTCTGCATCATCGCCGCCGGATCGTTTTTAGGCTTATCGCCGATATCCTTTGGTATCGCCAGCCTTGCCTGCCAAAACTGCGAAAGTGCGGCAAAGGCCGCCATACCAATACTGGCTTTATCCAAAGGAATAAATCCTAAAAAATTAGTATTTATATGAGCCGGAATTGATAAAAATTTATATATATCTCCCGCGCTAAACGGAAGCCCTCTCCAAAAAACGCGATACAAAGCAATCAGTAAAGGAAACTGTATAAAAAGAGAAAGAAAGCCGGAAAAAGGATTTATGCCGTGAGCCTTATAAAGTTCCATTGTCTCGCGCGCCTCTTCTTCACGGCTTTTTTTTGCTTCCTTTATTTTTTTTAATTCAGGTTCAAGCTTTTTCATTACCTGCTGAGTCTTGAGAGTCTTGTGAGTCATCGGGAACATTATCAGGCGGATTATAACAGTCAAAAGTATTACGGCCAGTCCCAAATCGTGAAACGGCAAAATGGCAGTTAAGAAAACTAGGCCGTTAAGCAGCGGCCGATAGAATACCTGATGAAATAAATATTTTATAGCGCTCCACATAGAGATAGTGTTTTTATCATATCACTTTTAAGTTTTTGATAAGACGGGGGCTTTTTGCCGGTTAGTTTAAAGAAAAAAACAAAATGATGATTCTTTTTTATTTCGTCTCTAAGGCTGTCTGCCGCTTCGGCCATCCTGCGTCTGGTAAGATTTCTGGCAACGGCGTTTTTTTTGATGGAACTGGAAACAACAAAAGCCCATTTATTTTGGCCTTCCGCCGGAACGGACTTCAATCTTAAAAGGTCTCCAAAAAAAGATCTGGACCTTTTATTAAAAAATTCTCCCAGCTCCTTTTTGGTGAGCCTGAGTTGTTTTTTAAGCATACCTTAAACCGTAACCCGGCGCCTCCCTTTTTGTTTGCGGCGGCTTATGACGTTTCTTCCGGACTTTGTACTCATCCTTGAGAGGAAACCATGGGTTCTGGCCCGCTTCTTTTTCTTTGGTTGGTAGGTGACTGACATTATTTAGTGATTCTACAACAATCCCTGGTTTTTGCAATCTTCACAACATATCAACAGTCTATTAACATCTTAGTACGATACCGTATTAGAAAATAAAGTTATATTAAGTTTATGACAAACGAAGAGCTATGGAGTCGCGCGCTTTCTGAAATAGAACTCGCGGTATCGCGCGCAAATTTTGCTACCTGGTTTAAGGATACTCATATTCTTGATCACAAAGAGGGTATTGTGACCATTGCTGTACCGAACGGTTTTGCCAAAGAGTGGCTTGAGAATAAATATCATAAGTTTATTTTAAAATCTATAAGAGAGTTGGTGCCTGAAGTCAGATCGGTCAGTTATTCTATAGCCGCCGGAACCGATGCAAGACTTAAAAGTGTTCAGATAAAAACCAAAACAGAAAAAGAGGCTCCATTCGGGTCTCAAGAGCAACTGGAATTTAAAGATTTTTACGTTGATCCGTCCACAAATTTAAACCCAAAATATACTTTTGATAATTTTATAGTCGGCTCTTTTAATGATCTGGCTTATACGGCGGCTTTGGCTGTGATTAAAAACCTTGGAAAAGCATATAACCCTCTTTATATATATGGAGGGGTTGGACTTGGTAAAACTCACCTCCTGCAGGCTATAGGAAATAGCATTAAAAACGGCGACTTAAATAAAAAAGTTTATTATATAACGTCGGAAAAATTCAGTAATGAATTAATTTCCTCTCTTCAAAATACAACCATTCATTCTTTCAAAGAAAAATACAGAGATTGCGATCTGTTGATCGTTGATGATGTCCAATTTTTCTCCAACAAAGCAAAAACACAGGAAGAATTTTTCTATACCTTCAATACTCTTTACGATGCCGGCAAACAGGTTGTTTTTTCTTCAGACAGGCCCCCAAAATCCATATCTGATATAGAAGAAAGGTTAAGATCCCGAATGGAAGTCGGTGTGGTTATAGATATAAGCGAACCTGAATATGAGACGAGGCTGGCTATTTTGAATTCAAAGATCAGTGAAAAGAAAATAGACCTGCCTGCGGCTACCCTGGAAATAATCGCGTCCGTAGTTCAAAAAAACATAAGAGAACTTGAAGGAGCCCTAAATATAATAAGTATGCAGACAAAATATAAAAATAGGACTCTAACTACGGAAGAGGTAAAATCTATTTTAAGTAAAAATTCCAAGCCAAAAAACACAGTCACACCGGCTCAGGTTATAAAAATAGTCTCGGAATTCTATGATATCCCTGAAAAAACAATATATGAAAGAACCAGAAAGCATGAGGTGGTGCGTCCAAGACAAATAGCCATGTATTTAATCAGGGAGGATCTTCAAGGCTCATACCCTTACATTGGCCAAAAATTCGGGGGCCGTGACCACACAACAGCCATACACGCCTATTTAAAGGTTTCTGAAGATTTAAAAAATAATTCTAAATTGGAAGAAGAAATAAAATCCATTCGGGATAAATATCAGCAAAAATAATATTCAGTAATTATACACAAGGTAAAAATAAATTGTTTTCAAAAAATCATTGTCAGATAAAACGTTTTTCTTTATACACATAACCACAACGCTAATAATAATATGAAATTTACATGTTTAGTTAAAAATATAAGAGAAGCGATAAGTGTCGCGGAAAGGAACACTGCCAAAAATCAAACACTGCCTATTTTAAATTCAATATTTTTATCTGCCGAAAATAACAAAATAAAAATAAGGGCTACTAATTTAGAAACTGCCATAGAAATTAATTTTTCTTCCAAAGTGGAATCTTCCGGGAATGTCGTGGTGCCGGCAAAAAGCATAAGCGCTTTTTTGGCCAATATAGGAGATGAAAATATAGTATTTCAAAACCAAAAAGATAATTTGTTAATAAAAACATCAAAAACCCAAACGGTAATTAAAGGGTATCAACCGGAAGATTTTCCTATTTTTCCAAAAATTGAGTCCAATAACTATATAAATCTCAATAGTTACGATTTAAAAGACGCTTTTTCAGGAGTTGTTATTGCTTCCAGTATATCGGACATAAAACCTGAACTGGCTAGCGTTTGTCTTAAAATTTTTAAAAACAGCATAAAATTCATAGCGACGGACTCTTTTAGGCTCGCAGAAAAGACGCTTCCCCTTAAAAACGCGTACAATAACTCTTTATCCTTAATGTTGATTCCTCAAAAATCAATTATGGAAATATTAAGAATTATTGAAAAACCTCTTTCCGGAAAAGATGAGGATATAAAAATTAGTTTCAATAAAAATCAGTTTATTATACAAAATAACAATATTTGTTTTATTTCCAGGCTGACAGAAGGAGTATTTCCTGATTATGAACAAATTATTCCTAAGAATTTTAAAACAGAAGCTGTGGCAAAATCCCAAGACATAGTCAATCATATAAAGCTAAGCAGTGTTTTTGTCGGAAGACTTAATGATCTTAATTTAAAATTTAATATCCAAAAAAAATCTATATCTTTTTACTCTTCAAACCCTGATATTGGAGAACATATGTCAGAGGTGGAAACTGTTATACAGGGAGAAGATATCAGCGCTAAATATAACTGGAAATATTTAGCTGATGGAATTTCTCAGTTAAAATCAGAGTATGTTGTATTTAGTTTAAGCGGAGATCAGACGCCTCTGCTGATAAAAGGAAAGGGGGATAACAGTTATCTTTATCTTATTATGCCTATGAGAGGCATCTAAGTCTGGTTAATATTTATTTCTATTGATTTTTCCGTAGTATTGTTTACTTTATCATAAATCTTAATTTTAAGATTTATTGTCTGATAATTTTGTAAAATTTTGTCAGATAATCTGAAACCAAATTCAAAAGGGGATTTTTTTATAGATCCCAAATATTGGTCATTCAGAAAATAATCCAATTGCGTTATTTCATATGAATTTACAATTTCCGGCCGTATAAAAATAATATCGTTTTTGTTGTAAGAGTTTTTTTGAGGAATAATATCAATATTGTTAATCACAGGCATTTTATTTGGTATGTGGACATTGTCATAATCTTTCGGTTCAACACTGACGTCTTTATCTTGGAGGCCGTTGGTTAAGGCCCATTCTCTGACCTTTGCTTCCCAATTTTTAAATTGTGGATCCGCTGAAGGATCGATTGGAGCGTCTCCAAGAGGATTATCTTTATTCAACCAAAAAAGTATGGAATGAACTTGTTGGATAACTTTTTTCTCCTGAGATTCTTTTGGTGTGTATTCTGTGGCCAGTTTTCCGGAAACTTGATCGATTATATATTCTATTCCGCCGCGCCATTCCCCTCGGAGAACCGGTTTTGGTTCCTGAAGCGGGTCCGGAGGCATAAACTCTTCTTGAGGCAATCTTGTCAGGGCGTAGTCCATAATTTCATGCCACATCGGCGCAACTATAAATCCCGCCACTTTTTTTGCCATAGGAGTATTATCATTATTTCCTGCCCAGGCTCCTATGGTAATAGAGGGGGTGTAGCCTATGACCCAAGCGTCTCTATAATCATTCGTGGTGCCTGTTTTTGCGGCAACTTCTCTTCCCGGAAAATGAAGTATAGGAAATTCTCCGGCACGGGCTTTGTCATCCGATAAAACATCGCTTATGGTTCTGGCAATATTTTTATCTATAACTTCTGTTGAGTTTAATTCCGGCTCAAAAACAGTTTTTCCATTGGCATCCTCCACCTTTAGAATCTCCCTGTAGTTATTTCTGACTCCGTCATCAGCAAATACCCCATAAGCGGAAGTTAATTCCAAAGGAGACACCTCGCCGCCTCCTAAGACCAAAGTAAGCCCGTATCTTTCAGGATCATTTAAAGAAGTAATTCCAAAATCCTTTGCTGTTCTTAAGGAATCAGCTATTCCCGCGAGATATAAGACTTTTACTGACGGCACATTTAGAGACTGAGCAATAGATTCCCTTAGCGTAATAGGCCCGCGGAATTTTTCGTCGAAATTTTGCGGATGATAACACTTATCTTCTTTGTTATCCGGTATTACCCCTGCCGGAGGCGCTCCATCCGGAGAACAGGAAGGATTAAATTCTGTAGGCACATCAAAGAGAACAGTATCAGGAGTGTAGCCTTTTTTGAAAGCGGTAGCATAAACAAACGGTTTAAATGATGATCCGGGCTGGCGATGCGCCGTCGCCACATTAAAGTTGCCGTCTATTTTTTGATCGAAATAATCACGGGAGCCTACCATAGACAACACGTCTCCGGTTTTTGGATCAATGGCAACCACAGCTTCATTTTTAGCATTAAAGTTTTTTTCATTTATATCGGCGTATTTTTTTACAGTCTCTTCTGATTTTTGTTCGAGATCGGCGTCTAGGGTAGTTGTTACTTTGAAGCCGCCCTGCTCCACTACATCTTGCCCGAACATTTCATCCAGTTTTTGTTTTACTTCCAAGACGAAATGAGGGGCTATTATTCCCTGGGCTCTATTGGGAGTAAAGACAACTTTTTCTTTTTTTCCGTTGTCATATTCCTCACTCGAAATAAATCCCAAATCTTTCATTTTGTTTAAAGCGAAATCAACCCGCTCTTCCAATTTATCTTTATTTTTTCCATAAGGAGAATAAAAGCTTGTGGCGCGCGGCAAGGCGGCCAAATAAACAGATTCGCGCAATGTCAGATCTTTGGCGTTTTTTCCAAAGAAGGTTTCCGCGGCCGCTTCTACCCCATAAGCGCCGTTGCCGTACGGTATCTGATTCAGATAAAGATTTAGTATTTCATCTTTTGAATATTGATTTTCTACTTTAAGCGCCAAAACCAACTCCTTCACTTTTCTTATAATAGTTTTTTGAGAGGTCAAAAAAACATTTTTAACCAATTGCTGGGTAATAGTTGATCCGCCTTGAACTGAGCCGCCTGTGAGGGTGTCAAAAAACAGCGCTCTTAGTATCGAAAAGGGCCTGACTCCGTAATGGCTGTAGAATGTATCGTCTTCCAGGGCGATAGTGGCGTTTTTTACATTTCTGGGAATTTCGTCAAAAGGAACAACGGTCCTTTTTTCTGTTCCATGGATATCATATAACAGCACCTGGCCGGTCCTATCATAAATTTTTGTGGACTGAGCCACTTTCCGTTCATTTAGATTATTTAGGTTCGGCAAATTGATCGATGAGACAAGATAAATTGCCACGCCTGCAGAAACTAAAATTATGAGACTCGAAAAAAGTATCACTCTTTTCATTTCGCTTATTATAGAATATTTTTACGATTTATGGTAGAGTAAAAAATACCTATGAAAATTGACGATAAAAAAATAGAAATTATCTTGGGAAGAGGAGTCAGCGAGATTATAGATAAAGATCATTTAGAAAAATCTCTCAGATCTGGCGATAAACTCAGGATAAAATTCGGCGTTGATCCGACTTCGCCGGATTTGCATTTGGGACACGCCGTACCACTAAGAAAATTAAAACAATTTCAAGATGCCGGCCACAAGATAGTTTTAATAATTGGAGATTTTACGGCGCAGATCGGCGACCCGTCTGAACGGGAGAGCGAGCGAAAGCCGCTGACACAAAAAGAGGTTAACAGTAATTTAAAAAAATATTTAACCTTAGCAGGCAAGATCATCGATATAAAAAATACTGAAGTCCGCTATAATAGCGAATGGTTAGGTAAAAATCTGGAGATTTTTCTGGAAATTTCCAGATCCGGAACCATACAACAACTAATGCGCCGGGCTGATTTTAAAAAACGACTAAGTGCCGGAGGCGACATTACTTTTTTGGAAATATTATATCCTTTATTTCAGGGTTATGATTCTGTCGCTGTTAAGGCCGATGTTGAAATAGGAGGGACTGACCAAAAGTTCAATCTGCTTATGGGGCGCCGGGTGCAGAGGCATTTTAAGGTCCCCGAGCAGGATGTTGTAACAGTTCCTTTGCTTGAAGGAACCGACGGAATACATAAAATGAGCAAAAGCCGCGGAAATTACGTAGCCTTGGATGAATCGCCGGAGAAAATGTTTGCGAATATTATGACCGTGCCCGACAAGTTAATAGAAAAGTATTTTAACTTGCTTACCGATTTGAGCTCTGAAGAAATCAGGGATGCTAAAAATAACTTGCCGCCATTTAAACAAAAAAATAAATTGGCTGTAGAAATAGTTTCCTTTCTGCACTCCAAGGGTTTGGCAGAGAAGGCCAGAGAAAATTTCGAAAAAAAGTTTTCCAAAAAAGAAATTCCGGAAGATTTAAAAGTATACAAAGCAAAAAATGGAGAAACTTGGATTGATTTTTTGGTTAAAAATAGATTTGTTACCTCAAAGTCCGAGGCCAAAAGATTAATTGAGGGCGGCGCGATAGATTTTGACGGACAGACAATTAAAAAATCAAATGATGAAATTAAAAAGAGCGGTGCCGCGAAAATAGGAAAGTCTAAGTTTGTTAAAATAGTCACTAAAGAATAAATAAAATAAAGCAGTCCCGATAGTCATCGGGACTGCTTTATTTTATTCTTACTCTTCCAGATCAGATTCTAATTCCCAAGCATCAAGATTTTCTTCGTCTTCCTCTCCCTCAATCAAATCATCCCCCTCAAGTATTTTATCGTCTTCTGTTAATTTATCTTCGCCAGAAGGGGCGATCCCTTCGTCCATGTTTCCCGGTTTGTCATCGTCGGGTAACATTTTGTCTTCATCAAAATTTGCCATATATTTTTAATTTTTATAAGACCTTTTAACGGTTGCTTCAAAGGATAAAAAAGTTTGGTCGTAAAGGCAAATACACGGTGTGGATAAGTTATGGATAACTCCTTCTTACAAGTCCCGTTAAGGCCAGGGCGAGGGCGTCTGTTTCATCGTCCAAAAGCTTGTTTTTAGGTAGAATCATTGAGAATTTGAGCATCGAGGCGACACTCTCCTTACTCGCACGGCCGTATCCACACACCGCCATTTTTACCTCTGTAGGAGCAAACTCTACCAGTGGTATTCCGTGCCTTTCTGCCGCTAAAAGTATCACTCCGCGCACCTCTCCTATAGTTAAGGCTGTTTTTACGTTGGTGGCGAAAAACAGTTTTTCCACGCTTACAAAATCCGGGCGTTCTTTTTTGATCGTTTTTTCCAGAAATTCATAAATTTCCAGGAGCCTTTTACTTTTGGCATCCTTTTTTGAGGTCTGTTTGACGCCTGAGTCTATTCTGGCGATTTCTGAGCCGTTTTTTTCCACAATTCCCCAGCCGAGCCTTTCTATGCCCGGATCAATGCCCATTGCCTTTGTTTTTTTTAGATCCATACTCTAACCAAAAGAAATATTGGTATAAACTTCCTGAACGTCATCCTGATTATCCAGAGCTTCGAGCAGTTCCTCGATTTTTTTAGAGTCATCCGTGGAAGTTTCCATCGGGAATTTTGCCACAAAGTCTTTTCCTTGTTTGGAAAAAGCCCACATTGCCGAGCCTTGCTCTCCCAGTTTGGCATCATGCTCCTGCAGGATTTTTTTTATTTCATTTATAGTCCGGTTGGAATTGTCCGTTACGGCCGTGATGATGAGGGCGGATCCGGCCGGACCGTACACTTCATACAAAACTTCTTTCAGTTCAGAGGCGTCTTTTTCTTTGGCGCGGTCCATCGCGCGGGCGATGTTTTCCTGCGGCATGTTTGCCGCTTTCGCGTCCTCTATTGCGGAGGCAAGTTTATAATTTATTTTGGGATCCGGGCCGAGTTCTTTTACGGCAATAGTAATAAATCTGGAAAGTTTTGAAAAAATTTTTCCTTTTTTAGCGTCCGTTAAAGCTTTTTTATATTTAATTTGAGCCCATTTGCTGTGACCCGACATTGGTTTGTGGCCTGGAGCTGTTGATTATTAAGTTCTTTGCCTCGTAGAAATTTGGAATTTCATTTATCTCAAAAGTTCGGTCGCCGGCGGTTTGTATTTTTAGATTTCCGTATTTCATGAGCGTTGCCATCATATTCGGTATTTCAACGGACACATCCTGTACTTTATCCAGCATAAATTCGGAAACCTCGCGGTTGAAAAGCCCTTTCTGGTTTATATCTATAATTCGTTGAGAAGTGATAATCCAAATGTCCAAATAGTAGTCGGCCCATAAGACAAATGACACCAAGACTATGACCATTAAATAAACGGACAAAAAGAATTCGACATAAGAAATCGTCGTGTCGCTTATGCTTAGCGAGCCGTTCGCCAAAATAGTCGGCGCGGCCAACAAAGGGATTACCGCCAAAACAAAAGCTATGAGGAATTTCCACATTATAACTATCCAATGCCTATGGATCACCATCAAAACTTTTTCGTCATTTGAAAGATTAAGCATATTAAATTTGACTTTGAAGGTTGTAAAGTAAAATTGCGGAAAATATGTTGAGGAAAATAGTCGCGATCAAAAATCCTCTCACAACCCAGGTGGCGTAGTTGTGGGGGAGAGTGTATTCCTTAAAATGCCAAAGCACAGCCGATATAAAAAACCAGTATACGACCAAAAACAAAATATAAAGTATAACTCCAACCGTAAAAGTCATAAGACCATATTAGCATTTTGAGAGAGCGCAGGCACTTGACTTAAGAACGTAAATATTATATGGATTATATTAGATCAAAAGCCATAAGAGGAGGGGTTCGCAATGGATACAGAAAAATTGCAGGATGTTTCTAAAAAAGCGTGGAACATTTTTTTCTTTTTTGTGTGCACTGCCGCAATGGGGACATTTTCTTTCATTCTTTTGCCGTTGATAAGTCCATCATCCAAAGAAATGCCATTTATGGAACATTGGGCGATAGCGACGGCAGTTCTTTCTATATCTTTTCTTCCCCATTTAATCGGAGGAAGGGGCTGGTGTCCCATTTGTATGTTAACAGATAAAATTGAACGAAAACTTAGCGGCTAGTCCGCTAAGTTTTTTATATCAATTTCTTCTGATGATTTTCTTTCTGTTTAAACCCTAAATGCTCGTAGGCGAGCGGAGTGGCCAAGCGGCCGCGGGTGGTGCGATCCAAAAGTCCTAATTGCATTAGATATGGCTCCGAAACTTCCTCGATTGTGTCTTCTTCTTCTCTTAATGACGCGGCGATAGTGTTTATTCCCACCGGCCCGCCCGAAAATTTATTTATTATTGTGTCTAAAATTTTTCTGTCCAAGTTATCAAGCCCCAAGTTATCTATTTCCAAAAGCTTCAAGGCTTCCTCCGCGATCGGCGCCGTTATTATGCCCACACCTTTAACTTCCGCGTAGTCACGGGCCCGTTTGAGCAGCCGGTTTGCGATTCTTGGTGTAAATCGCGAGCGGGAAGCGATAATCGGAATCGCTTCCGGATTTATTTTTACTCCCAAAATTTTGGCTGAGCGGTCAATTATTTTTTCTATATCATTTTGAGTATAAAAATCGAGTCTGAAAGAGCCGCCGGAGAATCTTGATCTTAGGGGGGAGGAAAGCAGGGCCACTCGCGTTGTAGCGGCAATTATGGTAAAAGAGGGAAGCTCCAATTGTATGGCCCGAGCCGACGGTCCTTTGCCGATGATTATATCTAGAGAGCGATTTTCCATTGCCGGGTAAAGGATTTCCTCGATAAGCTTGTTTAGCCTGTGCGCCTCGTCTATAAATAGGACATCGTTTGGGGAGAGATTGGTTAAAATTGAAGCTAAATCCCCAACTTTTTCTATAGCTGGCCCAGAAGTGATCTTAATCTGCGTGTTCATTTCTTTTGCCACCAAATGTGCCAAGGTTGTTTTCCCAAGACCGGCAGGGCCGTAAAACAATAGATGTTCTATGGGTTCTTTTCTTCTTTTGGCCGCCTCTATAAGGATTTTTAGGTTGTTTTTCAGCTTTTCTTGGCCGATATATTCGTTGAAAGAACTTGGACGCAAAGCCAAATCAAGCGATTTGTCCTCGCTTCTCTTTTTGGGCCCTATTACGTTTAAATCTTTGTCTATTGACATTTTAATTTCTATTTGCTATAATATGCTAGCAAGTGTAAGTACCTGATGCTTCTGGTGAATAGTCTCTAGGCGATTATCCCTAACTCCGGGATAGCTGGTTTTTTCTTAGTTTTCGGATAACTTTGTTGTCCCGATTTATCGAGACGTACTCGGTTAATCCTCGGAAAAAATCTAAGCTCTATCTACCCATGGAAGAGCAATTGCCTAGAGACTATTCCTCAGAAACAACTCTATTTAATTCATCAAAGGACGTTATCCCGTCCAAAACTTTTAAAATTCCATCCTGGAACATCGTCATCATCCCTTGTTTTTTGGCAGCTTCTCTTATATCCGCTTCCGGCGGATTTTTTAGTATCAACCGCTCCATTTCATCGTCCACCAAAAATGCTTCGAAAATTCCTATTCTTCCGCTAAATCCGGTTAAATTACATTTTTCGCAGCCAACCTCTTTCCATATTTTAAAATTCTTTGCGACCTTTTTTTCATAGCCCTTCGGCAGATTTTCCAGATTTTCCGATATAATTTTTATTTCTTCGGCAGTCGGCTCGATTTCTTTCCGACACTTATCGCAAAGCGTTCTTACGAGCCGCTGCGCCATAGTCACGTTTATCGCCGGGGCGATTATATTTGTTTTTACTCCCAGATCAATCAGCCGCGGTATTGTTCCTGCGGCATCGTTTGTGTGCAAGGTTGAAAATACCAGATGTCCGGTAAGCGAAGCGTGCATCGCTATCTCGGCGGTTTCCAGGTCTCTTATTTCTCCCACCATTATTACGTCCGGGTCTTGCCGCAAAATAGATCTGAGGCCGTTTCCAAAATCATATCCTTTTTCAGAATCCACCTGAGTCTGGGAAACGTATTGAAGATGATATTCTATCGGATCTTCAATGGTAATAACTTTTACTTTCGGGGTTGTTATCTTTTTTAAGAAAGTGTAGAGAGTGGTGGTTTTTCCTGAGCCGGTGGGGCCGGTGGCCAATATCATCCCATTTGGTTTTTGCAGCTCCGATTCTATTATCTCGCGGAGGCGTTCATGCATTCCCAGATCTTTTATTGTTTTGGATATATTTTTGGGTAATAAAATTCTTAGTACCGCAGATTCCCCATATGGTCCGGGCAAAATCGAAGTACGGACTTCGATGTCTTCATTGTGTGTTTTTATTGTAAACCTTCCGTCCTGAGGCTTGTCATGAATATTCAGTTTAATCTCCGATATCAGCTTAACCCTTGAAAGAAGAAGCTGATAAAGCGTCGTAGGAATCGAAGAGATATCCTGCAAAACTCCATCGAGCCGCAAGCGCAATCTTACCGAATTTGATTCCGGCTCCAGGTGTACGTCCGAGGCTTCTATGGAGATTGAGCCTGCCAGAATAAGCTCAAGCGCCTCTGAGGCTTTTTTTGATTCCGATTGCTTAATCAGGTTTTCCAAAGAGGCTTTTAGTTTGGTCACTGAATTAAGCGATACACCGAACTCTTCCATTTTAGTCTGAGAAATATCTATGACTCCGGCTTTTATTTCCTCAAATCTGGGGATTTCCCGGTATTTTTGAAAGGCGCGTTCAAGGCTCGATTTTGAGACCAGAAAAAGACTCAGTTCGTATTTTTTTGAAGAGAGATTTTCTAAAATGTTTTTAGTCCCTTGGCTTTCGGGATTATTTACGGCAATTTGCAATTTTTTGCCGACACTTTGGAGCACAGCGATAAAGTTTTCCCTGGCTTCTCTTTCCGGGATGATTTTCAGGGAATCCAAGTCTATTGTAACCTTGGAAGTATCTAAATAGGGAATTTGGTATTTAGTTGCCAAAACTTTTGCCAAGTCTTCTTCCTCTCTTCTTCTTAATTCTTGTAGTGTGTCGTCCATGCTGTTTTTATTGTATCATTTATTCCGCCGATTTCCTTATCGAGGCTCTTATTTTTATTTCAGCTTCCGAGAAGTTGGAAAATCCGTTCAAAAAGAAGTAAGACGATGAAAGGGCGGTGCCAAGCGAAGCGGCGATGCCTTGAAGCTTTTGGATATCTTTTCCGCCGACTAAAGCTTCCACGACTTTTGGGGAAGATTCCCATAACATCGCAAAGAAGCTTCCTTCCGGCCGGAGGTTCCTTATTTCTTCAAATATATTTAGCGCGGCATCCTGTCCCTGATTTGTCTTTTGAAAGTCCCTATGCGGCATAAATGTCCAGACTATTCCGGGATTTGCCTCAAATTCGCTTCTGGCCAGGGCGCGCCCCAAAAGTTTCCAGAATTTCTGATGGAAAAATATTTCTTTGGCTCTGTTTATTTTTTCGCGGTCGATCCCCAGATCCAGAAGCTTGCTTTTGATCATCAGTATTTCTTTTGGAGAAGAAAATATGTTTTGCTTTTCTTCGCGCTCAAAAAGAGTCCAGAGCGGATCCGCAAATTCTTTTGGAAGTTCGCCGAATAGTGCCGCTAAAATATCCGCCAACTTATGCGGCAGGCCTTTTTCTTTGGAAGTCAGCTTCACCACGTCTTTGTGCGGGGTTTCTTTCAAAAGAGTTTCCACTTCGGCTTCTGCCGGGTCGATGAGCATCAACAGGTCAACAGGTATAGATTCTTTTTCCATCAAAAGCTCAGATATGTTCAGAGCATCGTTTCCGTGAAGGATGATTTTTAAGACCGCGCCTTCTCTTTCGTATTTTAACTCTGAAACAGGAGTTTTTTGGGTGTCTATTTTTATAATTAAGTTTTCCGGAAGGCTTTTGCCGTTCTCTAACTTTTTATCCAGCATTATTTCCAAAAAACTTTGCGTTTTTTCATCGAGCTCTTTTATTTTGAGGCTTGTTTTTTTTCCAAGCTTTGAAAAAGCATGCTCCAGCGCGGCGCCGGTTAAAATTTTCCCGATATCTTTTGTTTTTCCGACTTGCACGGCTATCGTTTTTGTCGCCAGGACAGCTTCTTTAAATTTTTGCATTGATTCCGTCATACTTGTATTAATTCCTAGCATACGGTTTTTTCGACCGCAAAGTGGATAACTCCTTGAAAACAAAGGGCTATTAGCTCTTGACTTTTTCCACAAAAAGGAGTATAATTACAACAGAATTGAATTCCGAATAACGATCAAAAACAGCCTTAAAAAAGCTAAAAGGAGACTCCGTGAGAAAGATGATGTTAGTTTCTTTTGCCCTGAAAGCCATGCTTTTGTTCCCGATTTCGGCTAACGCGCAGACGTCACAGAGCCATCCGCAAAATTGCGGGTATTACGACTATTTCGCCCACGTTATGGTGCGATGCGATCGCTCATCGCAGGCTTCGGTCTCCTCGAGCGACGCCGGGAACAAGGACAGCGAGATCGCTATCCTTGAAACCAAGACCGCTCTTCTGAAGGCCGGGGTTTTTCTTCAGAATGATTCGGATGCCGCGACTTCGGTGGCCGAAGTATCGGTGAGTCGGGAATCGGAGAACGGGATCTGGCGCGGACGGTGCTACGCCTTCGTGGCTTTCGTCAGTGCCTATAAGAAAGAATCAAAGGAGCCGATCGCGGCGGGTTCCGGCAGGAGTTGTAATAACTCGCGTGAAGCAGTCCGCAATGCCGTTGCGGACATGCTGAAAAGCAAAAAGGAAATCCAAAAAACCCTGGGATGGGTTTGGATTTCAAACTCGTCGAACTAAATCCAGAAAATTGGCGCCCCATAATGGGGCGCCCTTTGTTTTTTTAATTTAACTTAATAAGTGCTATAAAATAATCATGAAAGAACAAATGGAAATTTTAACCAAAAGCGACAAAGAAACCAAAAAGCTTGGCAAAACTTTAGCCAAGGCCTTGAGCCACGACGCTTTTAAAAAATACGCTTATGTGGTTAGCCTTGAAGGAGATCTCGGCGCCGGCAAAACAACGTTCACTCAAGGATTTGCCGGAGGGCTGGGCGTCAAAGAAAAAATCAAAAGTCCGACTTTCGTTATTTTGAAGATTTATGAATTAAAAAATAAATTTAATTTCAAGGATTTGATTCATGTTGATGCCTATCGCTTGGGATCAAAAGATTTTGCCGTATTGGGCTGGCGGGATTTTATAAAAAACAATCGAAATATAATTTTGGTGGAGTGGGGCGACAAAATCAGAAAAATACTTCCCAAAAATTCCATCCGCATAGTTTTTGCCCACCAAAAAAATTCCAAACACCGGCTGATAAAATTTTTAGAAAAGTAATAAAAATACTACAATAAACCCGATGGCAAAGGATCAAAAAACTAAGATTTTGGTTTTGTTGGATACTCACGCGCTGATTCACAGAGCGTATCATGCTATACCGCCCTTTCGTTCTCCCGCCTCGGCGGGCAAGCCAAATGGCGAGCCGACAGGCGCGCTCTACGGCTTGTCTTCGATGTTGCTCCGGGTGGTACGCGAACTTAAACCGGATTATATTGTGGCCGCCTATGATTTGCCCGGGCCGACTTTTCGGCATGTCGCGTACAAAGAATATAAAGGAAAACGTCCCGAAGCCGATTCAGAATTAATTTCTCAATTGAAGAGGGCTCATGATATTACGGCAGCTTTTGGGATTCCGGAGTTGTCGAGCGCAGGATTTGAGGCGGATGATATTTTGGGAACAGTGGTTGAACAAACAAAGAAAGAAAAAAATTTAAGAACCGTAATCGTATCCGGCGACGCGGATACTTTTCAATTGGTCGAGGGCGACAAGGTCGTTGTCTATACAATGAGAAAGGGGATAGAAGATACCGTTACTTATGATGAAAAAAAAGTTTTGGAGAGGTACGGTTTCGGGCCCGGGCTGATGCCGGACTACAAAGGATTAAAGGGTGATCCATCCGACAATATAATAGGTGTTCCGGGAATCGGCGAAAAAACCGGCACCGATATTATAAAAAGTTTCGGGACTTTGGAGAATTTGTATAAAGAATTAAAAAATGGAAGAACTCACGAGCTAAAAGAACGGATAGTAAAACTGCTTTTGGAACATAAAGAAGACGCGATGTTTTCCAAAACTTTGGCAACTATCCGCAGGGATGTGCCGGTTAAATTTGAACTGCCTAAAGAAAAATATGACATAGACAAAGAAAAATTAAAGAATATTTTTATAGAACTTGGATTCAACAGTTTGGTCAAAAGGATATTTTCTGAAGACCCAAGGGGAGCGGCGCCGCAACCTCACCTGAAATTTGAGTCTGCCGGATCTTCCGGCGGCAAAGAATCTTTTGTCCTGGTACAAAATGGAGAAATTTTCGGGAAGCCGGATTTTAATAAGAAAATTGTTTCAAATGACATAAAAAGTTTAGTTAAGATTTCAAAGGTAATACCAGAAGATTTTTTTGATTTAACTATCGCCAACTGGATATGCGACAGCTCTCAAAAAGATTTAGATCTCCCGGCTGATCCAAATGAGGCGCTGGCCTTGCTGCCGTCTATCTATCAAAATTTCACTTCTTTGATAAAAGAAAAAAATGTCGAAAAGGTTCTTTATGAAATTGAATTTCCTTTGATTCCAATTCTCGCGGGAATGGAGAGCGACGGCATTGAGGTTGATAAAAAATTTCTTTTGGATTTCAAAAAAAATCTTTCCAAAAAGATTTCTGATTTGCAGGATAAAATATATAAATTGGCCGGGACGTCTTTTAACATCAGCTCCCCGATGCAGGTCGGAGAAATTATAAAGGGGAGCCTGTCTTCAAACTACAAAAAAACAAAGACAGGAAGAATATCGACCAAAGAATCGGAGCTTTTAAAACTGAGTACAAAGCTGCCGATAGTTTCTTTGATTTTAGAGTTTAGAGAATATGCGAAATTGCTTTCCACTTATGCCGAGCCGATTTTGGAATTATCTGCCGGCGACGGAAAAATCCACACTACCTTCAATCAAACCGGCACCGTTACCGGCAGGCTTTCTTCGGATTCTCCGAATCTTCAGAATATACCTATCCGAAGCGAATTTGGCGCCAAAATTCGCGGCGCTTTCGTTGCCTCTCCCGGATACACATTCGCGGCTTTCGATTACTCTCAGATAGAGCTCAAAATATTGGCCGCTTTCGCCAAAGACAAAAAAATGATCGAGGCGTTTAAAAGGGGAATAGATATTCACGCGCTTACCGCATCCGAAATAAATAATATACCGTTGGACAAGGTTACCACCCAGATGAGGATGCACGCCAAGACTATTAATTTTGGGATTGTTTTTGGGATGGGCGTCCGCAAACTTTCTCAAAGCACCGGCATGAACATGGCCGAGGCCCAAAAGTTTTATGATGAGTATTTTCATGACTTCCCGAATATTTTAAGTTATATGCAGCGGATAAAAAGCGACGCCAAAAAAAACGGTTACGTGGAAACTTTGTTCGGCAGGAAGCGCTTCTTTGATTTAAAAATTATGGGCAACAGGTTTTTGGAAGCCGAGATGGAAAGAATGGCGCTCAACGCAGTTATTCAGGGTACCGACGCGGATATTGTTAAGCTTTCAATGATCGCTATAAACAAAAAGTTCGCTGGAGACGGCGCGCGGCTGCTTTTGCAAATACACGATGAATTGCTCTACGAAATCCGCGACGATATAATTAAATCAGTTCTTCCACAGATGAAGGATATAATGCAAAATATTGTTCCTTTTCCGGTTCCTCTCCTGGTTGAAGTAAAAACAGGCAAAAATTGGGGATCACTGGAAAAAGTAAAATAACAAATTTACTTGCTTTGTTTTTTCAGCTAATATTTATATATGGATAACATCAGCTCAAAAATACTTATAATAGAAGACGATAAATTTATACGCGATCTTTTGGTCCAAAAATTAAAAAAAGAAGGATTTTTGACGATAGAGGCATTGGATGGAGAAGAGGGAGTCAAGGTGGCCAAGGCCGAGAAGCCAAATATTATTCTTTTGGACCTGATTTTGCCGGGAATGGACGGCTTCGAGGTACTGAAGATTTTAAAAGGCGATCCCATTACCTCGTCTTTTCCGGTAATCATTCTTTCCAACTTGGGACAAAAAGAAGACAAAGAAAGGGCGATCGGGCTCGGGGCGGAAGATTTTATGATCAAGGCCCATTTTACTCCAAGTGAAATAATTTCAACAATAAGATCCGTTCTCAAGAAAAAATATTTTTAAAATATGTTTTTTTTGATACTCGGAGAAAATTCCTACGAGGCTGACAAAAAAATTACTCAGCTCAAAGGCGCCTTCACAAAAAAAGGGGGTCCGGAATTTTTGATAGATACTATAAACGGCGGCGAAGAAAATCCGGCGGATATTTTGGAAATTTTCGGAGGATCCAGTTTGTTTTCCAAGGCCAGGCTGATAATTTTAAGAAATATGCTGGCCTCAAGCCCGGCGGTTTTTAAACTTCTTGAAGAAAAGGCGGAGGCGCTAAAAAATTCCGCGAATGTTTTTGTATTTTGCGAGAAATCGTTGGATGAAAAGCAAAAATCTTTTTTTCAAAAACATGCCGAAAAAGTTCAGGAGGTTAAGTCCCGTTCAGTCGGGGAGCTCGACAGCTGGTTGGGAAAAGAATCCAAACTTCTCGGCCTGGCTTTGAGCTTTGGAGAGCGGGCAGCACTTGTCGACAGATTAAAAGATGGCGGCGAGGTCGCGCTTCACTCCGAGCTAGAAAAAATATCTTTGGGGATGAAGCCCGCCCCGCAAACTACAAAGCAAAATCAGATTTTTAACTATGCCGATAAAATTTTTAACAATAATCCGCTCACGGGCGTAAAAGAGTCTCTTTCGGACGGCTTTGATTCGGGCAATATTCTAAATATCCTTCTGTGGAAGCTTAGAAATATATTTTTGGTTTCAAAAAACGAAGGCAAGAGCCTGAGCCCTTTCGTGGCCAAAAAGGCGGCGATTGAGGCACAAAAATTTACTGAAAATAAAATTCTCGATGCATTTTGGAACGGTATTCTTACCGATTCCGAGTTGAAGCGCGACAGCAAAAACTCCAACGAGCATCTGGAGAGGTTTGTAGTGAATTTGAAATAAAAAACCCCCTGAGGGAGCTTTTTATTTTTTCAGCAATTTCGAAATCCGAGATTTTATTCTCGCGGATTTGTTTTTTGGGATAACGCCTTTCTTGGCGGCTTTGTCGGCGGCTTGAAAAACCAGAGAAACCGTTTCTTTGGTCGGGTTGGCAATAGCTTTTTTCAACGCGCCCTTTAAATTATTTTTTATGACGCGGTTTTGTTCTGTTCTTGTTTTTGTTTGCCTTAAGGCTTTTTTGGCTGATTGTGTTATCGGCATGTTTAGAAGTGTAACACTTATAATTTTTTAATCAAGTCCCTGATTTCGGCGGCTTTTTCGAAGTCGAGATTCTTTGCGGCTTCACGCATTTCTCCTTCGAGCTCTTCTTTTAGTTTTTCTTTGGAAAGACTTTTGGACATCTTGGTGATATCCAATTTTACCTGTTTGGCTTTCTCGGCTCCGGCAAAAATACTTTCACCGATTTCGCGCGTCGTTGTTGTGGGTGTTATATTATTTTTCACATTATATTCTTCCTGGATTTTTCTACGGCGTTCGGTTTCGCTGATCGCGAATTTCATAGAGTCTGTGATTTTATCCGCGTACATCAACACTGTTCCCTGAGTATGGCGCGCGGCTCTTCCGATTGTTTGAATAAGCGTTTGGGCATTTCTCAAAAATCCTTCTTTGTCTGCGTCCAAAATTATAACCAAAGAAACTTCCGGCAGATCCAAGCCTTCGCGAAGGAGATTTATGCCGACGATTACATCATAAGTTCCTTTTCTTAAGTCGCCCAAAATTTTATGCCGCTCGATTGTTTTAATATCCGAGTGAAGATATTCCGCTTTAATTTC
>CAYRCJ010000003.1:0-31357 GCA_964422785.1 uncultured Candidatus Saccharibacteria bacterium
TTGTAAATCCGGATGAGGTCATTGAACAGTTTGGGGCAGACGCGCTTAGAATGTATGAAATGTTTTTGGGCCCGCACGAATCTACTGTCAGCTGGAAAACAGAGGGGATAGTCGGCATCAAAAGATTTTTGGATAGGGCCTGGAAACTTTTTTCGTCGAATCATGAGATTTCCTCGCGTCTTAACCCTCCCTCGAGTACTCGGGGGGCTCCGACGCCGACTCGGAAATCTCATGATTCGACTCAAATACTGATTCACAAAACAGTTAAAAAAATCACAGAAGACATAGAAAACTTTAGTTTTAACACGGCGATTTCTGCGCTGATGATTTTGTTGAATGAGTTTGAAAAATCGAATGTTGGCAGAGACGAATTCGGCATATTTTTGAAACTTCTTTCTCCTTTTGCTCCATATATTTCTGAAGAGCTCTGGAGTTTGCTGGGAAATAAAGACAGCATTCAAAAAGAGAGTTGGCCGGAGTACGATCCAAAATTAATTCTGGATGAAACTTTCGAATTGATAGTTCAAATCAACGGCAAAGTCCGTGATAGATTTACGGTACCAATGGACATTTCTCAAAAAGAAGCGGAAGAATTGACATTCAAAAGAAATAATGTTAAGAATATGCTCGGATCCAACCGGCCGAAGAAGGTGATTTTTGTGCCAAACCGGCTGATAAATTTGGTGATTTGAAAGGAGGGGAAAACCCATGGAAGAAAAAGAAATCGTGATAACAAGATTTGAAAACAAGTTCGTAGCGCGCGTGGCTGGAGATAAAGATCAATTTGGTCTCGGCAATTCTCCAGATGAAGCACTCGGGGTGCTAATACGCGGTTTGCGAGAAAATTTTAATATCAAAATTACTGACCTGCACTGAGAGAAAGCAAACCGTCCCGATAACCATCGGGACGGTTTTTTTGATACCTTTTTTTGTTTATAGAGTTAGAATAGATATAGGTATCCGGAAGACTCGCTTTGCGAATTACCGGATGCTCAATTTTATTAACTCACTAACGTTCGTATAAAATTGGCATGTGCGGAATAGTAGGTTACATAGGCAAGAAAAATGCTTTAAATATTGTCATTGAAGGCTTAAAACAGCTCGAGTATAGGGGCTATGATTCCGCGGGAGTAGCTTTAATAGTTGGAAATGACATCAAATCAGAAAAAACCGCCGGCCGTGTGGCCGCGCTTGAGGAAAAGTTGGCTTCCAAATCCTGGGAGGGTAATGTGGCCATTGCCCACACCAGGTGGGCTACACACGGCAAGCCATCGGACAAAAATGCTCATCCTCACAGCGATTGCACCGGCGGAATTTTTGTAATTCACAACGGAATTATAGAAAACTTTGAAGAATTAAAAGAGGCTCTAACCCGCGAAGGCCATAAATTTGTTTCTGATACCGATACGGAAGTGCTCGCGCACCTGATTGAAAGGCCATTTTTGATGGAGGGGACTTCGGTTTCACTGGAAGACGCCGTGTTGGACGCCCTGCGGCATGTTGTGGGGACATTCGGCCTGGCAGTTATTTCAAAAAACGAAAAAGATCCGAATAAAATAGTTGCCGCGCGCCGCGGCTCTCCTTTGATTTTGGGAATCGGAGACGGAGAATATTTGGTGGCCTCCGACGCCTCCGCCATAGTAGGCACAACCAAAAATATTATTTATTTGCATGACAATGAGATGGTGGTTTTAACTCCGAATGAATTTAAAGTAACCAATCTCAGTAAAAAATCTCTCAAGAAGCCGGTCCAGGTGATAGACTGGGATATTTCTTCGGCCCAAAAGGGCGGATTTTCGCATTTTATGCAAAAAGAAATTTTTGAAGGTCCGGAAACTTTAAAAAATACTTTGCGCGGCAGGATTTTACCGGACGGGGGTGCTAAGCTCGGCGGACTTGAAGACGTTAAGGAAAGATTTTTCTCCGCCAAAAGAATTTTGATCACCGCCTGCGGAACTTCTTATTACGCCGGCCTTTTGGGGAAGTATTATTTTGAGGAGCTTACAAAAGTTCCTACTTCGGTTGAATACGCCTCTGAATTCAGATACTCAAACCCGGTTGTCGATAAAGATACTGCCGTCATTTTAATTTCTCAATCCGGAGAAACCGCCGATACACTCGAGGCGCTGAGAGAGGCAAAAAGAAAAGGCGCTTTAACGCTCGGTATTGTCAACGTGGTCGGCTCTACAATTGCCAGAGAATCTGATGCCGGAGTATACAATCATGCCGGCCCGGAGATCGGAGTGGCCTCCACCAAAGCATTTTTGTCCCAGCTTGGGGTCCTGATGCTCATGGCGATTTTTCTTTCCAAAAAAAATCCCAATATTTCGCCGTTTTTTCTGGATAAGTTGTCCAACGAGCTTAAGGCGCTTCCTTCCAAAATGGAAAAGATTTTAAAAGACAATGAAAGCATCAAAAAAATCGCGGAAAAATATTTAAAATATAATAATTTTCTATATCTCGGCAGAAAATACCAATTTCCTGTAGCGCTGGAAGGAGCGCTAAAAATTAAGGAAATTTCTTACCGACATGCCGAAGGGCATGCGGCGGGGGAGATGAAGCACGGGCCGTTGGCGCTGATTGATGACAATTTTCCCACAGTGGTACTTTCCCCGAAGGATAGTGTTTACGAAAAAATTATTTCCAATATCCAAGAGTTGCGGGCCAGGTCCGGCAAAGTAATTGCCATTGCCAGCGAGGGGGACGAAAAAATAAAAAATATAGCGGATGACGTGATTTATATTCCGCAGACTTTGGAAATGCTCACTCCGCTTCTTTCTGTAATTCCGCTTCAGCTTTTTGCCTACCACACCGCGGCGTTTCTTGGCCTTGATGTGGACAAGCCCCGCAACCTCGCCAAATCGGTAACAGTCGAGTAGATATTGACAACCAGTACTATAAATGTTAATATAGAATAAGAAAAATAATCGCAAATCTCGGAGGTGTTTGTGGCAGAAAAAGTCGCACTTGTCGATTTGGACGGCGTGCTTTTTAACATTAAGGCTTTCAAGGAATGGTATTTCAGATTCCTTTTAGAATCATTTTTCGAAGAGTACCCGACACACTCAGTTCTCGCATCCTATGAACAGTCCAAAAAAGACGGATTCTATGATCCGGATTCGCACATCGCGCTTTTGAGCGAGGCGTCGCGCATTCCCGCATTTGATCTTCGAAAGAAAATAGAAAGTTCAATGCGCGTCGAAGCTCAGCAGTTTATTTATCCGGATGCCGAGCTGTTTCTTCAACTTCTTGCTGAGCGCGGATATGAAATTTGGATTGCGACAGCGGGAGTCGATTGGTTTCAAGAAGAAAAAGTTCCGGTCGATTTTTACCGCTTTATCGACGGCGTCAAGGTGACGCAGGATGTTACCAAGGTTAGCGTTGTCGGGAGGTTTGCCGATCCGGAAAAAGACGATATAGTTTTTTTTGACGACACAAGACAAGTCATCGACAAAGTGAAGGAAGTTTTTTCGCGCGTATACGCAGTGCATATTGATCGAGATCACAAAGAAAAAAATCTCCCATGCGTATCCGGTATGTATGCCAACGCCCATGCGCACAATCTTGAAGAAGCGCTTGGCGCAGTAATTCACCGGCCCCGATAAGGGGCCGGTTTTGTTATTTTTCAAAGACGGTGTAGGTTATACAGAGAAGCAATCCTTTGGAAATTAAATGAAAAAAAAGCCAAAAAAGGTTGTGGTTATAGGCGGGGGGACGGGCACTTTTATGGTGCTCTCGGCTCTTAAAGATTATTTGGTTTCTCTTACCGCGATTGTTTCAATGGCTGACGACGGCGGGTCAACAGGAGTCCTTCGCGACCAGTATGGGGTTTTGCCTCCCGGAGATATTCGAAGGGCATTGGTGGCGCTTTCTGAATCGGGGGACACGCTTCGCGCACTATTTAATTATCGCTTTGAAAACGGTGATTTTGAGGGGCATAGTTTTGGTAATCTTTTTTTGAGCGCTCTCCACAAAATTACGGGCGATTTCGGGTCTGCGGTTAAAGAGGCTTCGCGCGTACTCAATATCAAGGGAAATGTTTTTCCGGTAACGCTTTCCGATGTGCGGCTCTCCGCAAAGCTTTCCGACGGGTCGATTATCAAGGGGGAAACAAATATTGATATCCCGGTGAGAGGAATCAAGAGATCCAAGATTGAACGCGTGTGGCTCACGCCCGCGGCCTCAATTAATCCGGAGGCCGCAAAGGCTTTGGCAAAGGCAGATATGATTATAATCGGTCCCGGAGATCTATATACCAGCCTGATTCCGAATTTATTGGTAGAAGGGGTTGCCGAGGCGATTAAAAATTCCAAAGCCAAAAAAGTATATATTTGCAATTTGATGACGAAGCGCGGAGAAACCGATAATTTTAAGGGCGCGGATTTTATGAGGGAGATTGAAAAATACTTGGGTGCCGGAATTTTGGACTATGCTATTTTTAACAATAAAAAGCCCGCTAAGCGGATTCTCAAAAAATATAGAAAAGAGGGCGCGGAGTTTGTTGATGTGTCTATGCTTGATAAAAAATCTCCGAAACCAAAATTTATTTTAGCGGATTTAATAGATTCGGGGCCGTTTATCCGCCACAATCCCAGAAAAAAATTGGCGAAAGTTATTTTTTCATTGATCAAATAAAACAAATGAGCGGTTGCATCCGCTCATTTTTTGTTCTACTTTGAACATATACTATTTTAAAAATGAAAGACAAAGAAATAAAAAATCTGATAAAAAAAGAAACGGAGAGACAGAAAAAGGCGATTAATCTGATTGCTTCGGAAAATTATGTTTCAAAAGATGTTTTGGAGGCACTGGGATCGGTGTTTACGAACAAATACGCCGAAGGATATTCCAAGTTGAGATACTATGGGGGCAATGAAGTTGTTGATGAACTGGAAAATTTGGTGAAATCACGGGCTCTAAAACTTTTTAAATTATCTTCGAAAAAATGGAGTGTTAATGTCCAGCCATATTCCGGATCTCCGGCGAATCTGGCGGTTTATTTAGCCTTGGCCCCTATCGGCGAAAAAATTATGAGCATGTCTCTTTCCATGGGTGGACATTTAACTCATGGCCACAAGGTGAGCGCTACCGGAAAATTTTGGAATTTTATTCATTACGGCCTCGATCCCGAAACAGAGCTTTTGGATTACGCGGCAGTCCGCCTGCTTGCAAAAAAAGAAAAACCAAAATTAATCGTTGCAGGATTCACAGCCTATTCCAGAATAATTGATTTTAAAAAGTTCAGAAAAATCGCGGACGAGGTCGGGGCGGTTTTGATGGTTGATATGTCGCATTTCGCCGGGCTTGTTGCCGGAGGGGCGCACCCATCTCCGTTTAAATACGCGGATATTGTGACTACCACAACGCACAAAACATTGCGTGGTCCGAGGTCCGCTTTAATTTTTTCAAAAAAAGAATTTTCTTCCAAAATTGATAAGGCGGTTTTTCCCGGTTTGCAGGGCGGGCCGCACGCAAATCAAATTGCGGCGGTCGGAGTTTGCCTGAAAGAGGCGATGAGCCCGCTTTTTAAAAAATACGCGGCAGAGGTCGTAAAAAATACAAGAACGCTGGCATACGAACTTCAAAAGAGGGGTTGGAGAATTGTTTCCGGCGGGACGGACACTCATTTATTTTTGATAGATACGTTTGAGCGCGGTATTTCCGGGAGTGTTGCCCAGGAGCTTTTAGAAAAAAATGGGGTCATTGTAAACAAAAATACTATCCCATTTGATACGAGGCCGCCGATGGACCCTTCCGGCATACGCATTGGCACGGCGGCGGTGACCACGCGGGGGATGAAAGAAAAGGATATGATAAATATAGCCATTAAAATTAACGAAATATTAACAAATGATAATTGACGGCAAAAAACTGGCGGAGGATATCAAGGTCTCTTTAAAAGAGGCGATTTCGATGTCTAAAAAAAGCTTTAGGCTGGCGATTATTAAAGTCGGAGAAAATCCGATTACAGAAAAGTTTTTGGAGCAAAAGAAAAAGTTCGGATCCGTAATTGGCGTGGAAACGCGTATTTATGATTTTCCGGAATCTATTTCAACAAATCAATTAAGAAAAGAAGTTTCTGAAATTGTCCACATTAGAGAAAATGACGGAGTAATAATACAATTGCCGTTGCCGAAGAATATAAACATAGATTATATTTTGGATGCAATCCCGCCGAAGAAAGATCCGGATATGCTTTCTTCAAAGAGCCTTGGTTCCCTGGTTTCCGGCAGGTCAAAAATTCTTCCTCCGATTGTGGCGGCTATAAAGCATATTTTTGATAAAAATAATATCGAAATAAAAGGCAAAAAAGTAGCCGTAGTCGGAGCCGGGAGACTTGTGGGAAAGCCCTCGGCTATTTGGCTTATTAATCAAGGGGCTTCAATCTCTGTATCAGATGAGAATACCAAAGATATTTCAGAAAACACCAAGGACGCGGATATAATAATTTCCGGCGCCGGAAAAGCTAAGCTCATCACGCCGGATATGGTAAAAGACGGAGTTATAATTGTCGATTGCGGGGCCTCTGAATCTGCCGGTCAGATTTCCGGGGATGTTGATCCGGATGTCGCCCCAAAGGCCTCTTTTTTTACTCCGGTGCCCGGAGGAGTGGGGCCGCTTACGGTCGCGATGCTTTTTCAAAACTTAGTAAATTTAGGTGAAAAGGAGTAATATTAATATATGAACTCAATCGATCTCTCAATATTCAATTGGTTTCAGCATTTTGTCGGAGTGAGGCATTGGATTGATGTTTTTATTATTTTCAAGGCTGAATACTTGGGTTGGAGTATAATTGTTATTTTGGTTCTGATTTTCTTTTTCCAGATTAAAAATGAAGTTAAGTTTCATATAAACTGGAGAATGGGCTGGGAGGCGCTGGCCTCCGGAATATTGTCGAGATTTATTTTCACAGAAGTTATAAGATTTGTCTGGAGTCGCCCCCGCCCGTTTGAGGTTTTGCAAAATATTCATCAGTTGGTCGCTCATGAAACCAGAGGTTCATTCCCTTCCGGGCATGCGGCGTTTTTTTTCGCGGTCGCGATGAGCGCATTCTTTTACCGCCGAACTTTGGGCATTATATTTTTTGCAATCGCCATTTATATGAGCACGGGGAGGATCGAGGCCGGGCTTCACTGGCCAAGCGATATTTTGGTGGGCGCTTTAATAGGTATATTTTCTGCCTGGCTCGCGCATCTTTTATTTAAAAGATTTTGGAACAAAACAAAAACGGCCTAAGCCGTTTTTATATTTTTTCGACTAATTTTATCGCGTTATCACCTGGACCGTTATAGTATCCAGTCCTGTAACTTTCTTTTGGTTCTGGTACGCGCCCACTTTTAATGACACTTTCCGTATAATATTCGGGTTTGCCAATGGCCCTAAAAACTCTCTCTGTATCTTTAAAAAAGGCTACTTCAAGAAAGCGGTCGTTATCAACTTCTCCGAGCAATGACAATGTAAGATAAGTGATTATAAATAACACACCAGTAATTATATTTGAGAACAAACTGCCATCGCGAAGAGCGAGGACTAAAAAATCCGCAAGTATTGCAAGTGAGCCAAGAACAAACCAGTGTGATTCAGTAATTATAGGGCGCGCTACAAAATCGATGCTATTTCTGGTCTGGTAAAGACTGTTCTTTTTTTCATACAAAAGTCCTATCAGCTCCTTGCCCCTCTCATCATTAAAATTTATTTCTTCGACAGCTTTGCTGACACCGTCAAATTCTTTTTGTGTCTTGCCAATGTATTCTGTGAGTTCAAAGCTGAGCGCCGCGATCACATAGGTGTCTATGGCATCAACAATTCTTGAGCTTATCTCAGGCGCGATAACGCGACAGTAATTGTAAACTGCTATTAGACCGGCGTCCTCCTCGGCTATTAAAGACTGCAATGCAAGGTAATTTGATGTGGCCGCTGCTATAAAAAATCCGACTAAAATAGCGAATAAAAGCGAGATAACAATAAGGATGCTGGCGATATCAAAGTTGAGTTTAAACAAAGGAATACCAAAAGCAATCAATAGCAGCAGAAAACAAGTTAAAAATTTAAATATTTTTCTTTGCATTTATCTATTATATTTTAGTACCCTCTGTTGTACAAGTTACCTATTGGTGCCGCGGGTGGGAGTTGAACCCACATGACCTTGCGATCGCAGGATTTTGAGTCCTGTGCGTCTGCCAGTTCCGCCACCGCGGCATGCGCTATAAATTTTTTAAAAACTCTTTACCAATTCCAGATTTTAAGTATTTTTCTCTATCTCGTGCTTCCTGTCTTGTGCTAACACTTTCAGTGTATATGATTTTGAATGGTTTGTAAGATCTTGTTGTTTTCTCTTTGCCTGTATTGTGTTGCCAAAGCCTCCTCCGAATATTATTGGTCAAACCTATGTATATATAGTTTCTTATTAAGCTTTTTAGTGCATACACCGTGTACATATTATTATTTTGAGTCCTCTGTGCGCCTGCCTGCCGGCAGGCAGGTCTGCCAGTTCCGCCACCGCGGCGCTATGTATTTACAATTCCTTATGCTTTGTTATTTTAAAGTAATGGAAGAAAAAATCAACTCAGTCAACGAAAGAAAAAAGGAAAGCGTTTTTTGGATTGAGCTCGCGCGGATTAAACCTAATCCCTTTCAACCCAGAAAAGAATTTGATGAAAAGGCGTTGGGAGAGCTTGCCGAATCCATAAGGGAATACGGAGTTTTGCAGCCGATTGTGGTAACCAGAAAAGAAATAGATCTGCCTGCCGATGAGGCGGGTTTCGCGAGTCATACTGTCGAATACGAACTGCTGGCGGGCGAGCGGAGGCTGCGCGCGGCAAAGATTGTGGGGCTTGCCCAGATCCCGGTGATAGTAAGGGAAGATACTTCAGACAAAGTAAAATTGGAATTGGCTTTGGTGGAAAATCTTCAGAGAGAAGATTTAAATCCTATCGAAAAAGCAATTGCGTTTAAGAAATTGATTGATGATTTTGGAATGGTGCAAAGAGAAGTGGCCGAAAAGGTTGGCAAGAGCAGGGAGGTGGTTGCAAATACTCTCCGCTTGCTGACACTGCCTCCGGATATGCAAGACGGAGTTTCCGTGGGGAAGATTACAGAAGGGCACACCAGGCCGCTTTTGATGCTCTCTGATTATCAGGAAGAACAGAGGACTCTTTACAACGACATAATCAACAAAAATCTTTCCGTGAGGGAGGCCGAGAGAATTTCCAGAAGTATCGCCAGAGAGCGGGCAAGGTCATTATTGGATCCTGATACAAAAATGCTCCAGGAAAAAATGGAAAATGTTTTGGGTACGAGGGTGTTTATAGAAAAAAGAGGACCGAAAGGTAAAATTTATATTGAATTTTTCTCCGAGGAAGAATTAAAATCTATTTCCGACAAAATCAGCTTTTCTTCAGGATCTATTTAATTTCCCTGATGGCGATTGTCTCAGTGCCCTTCACGCTCTTTAAGGCGGTGAGAATTTTTGAATTTAAGAGACCCCTTTTTGATCTGAAGGTAAAAACAATTTTCAGATAATTTTTATTTTTGGCATCGAATTTAACATCGGCAATATTGATTCCAAGTTTTGCGAAAATTTCCGAATAGTCTTTTAAAAGTCCGACTCTGTCTCTGGAAATGACAGTTGCTTCCATCATCTGATGTTCTTTTTTTGTACTTTCGGAAATACCCAGCCTTCTAAGGTATGATCTTATTCTATTTTTAGCCAGGGATGTTTTCGCGAAATCCAGCCAGTCCGCGGACGGTTTTTTATTTTTTTGGGTAAGTATCTCCACTGTACTGCCGGATTTAAGTTTATAGGAGAATGGGACCATTTTTCCGTTTACTTTGGCGCCGAACATATGATCTCCGATTTCGGAGTGAATATGATAAGCAAAGTCCACGGGCGTGGCTCCCTCCGGCAAATCGATAACTTCTCCTTTGGGGGTCAGCGTGAATATCCTGTCTTTAAAAAAATCTATTTTCAGAGCCGCCATTGTTTCTTCGTGAGAGGCGCCTTTTTGGTCGCGATACCAGTCAGAGAGTTCCCTGACCCAGGATAAATTTTTATCCAACTTGGGCGTAATCTTTTTTTTGCCCGAAGCCTCATAGGCCCAATGAGCAGACACGCCGTACTCCGCCTCCCTGTCCATTTCCTCTGTTCTGATCTGGAAGTCAACAATTTTTTTCTCCGGTCCAAAAACAGTGGTATGCAAACTTCGGTATCCGTTTGGCTTTGGCAGGGCAATAAAGTCTTTTATTCTTCCCGGCATCGGCCTCCACAGTTTATGTAAGATCCCCAGAGACCGGTAACAATCTTCTATGGAGTTTACTACAATTCTCATAGCGGCCAGGTCCAAAACTCTGTCGAAATCCATTTCATATTTCACCAATTTTTTCCAAATGCTATAAAGATGCTTAGTTCTATATAATATCCTCAACGGCACAACATTTTCTTTTTTTAATTCCAGCTCCACAACGGGTTTCAATTTTTCCAGATATTTATCTTTTTCTTCTTTTTTTTCGGCGAGTTTTTCGGTCAGCATTTTATATTCTTCTTTGTAAATAACGGGGAAGGCCAGGTCTTCCAACTTGGCTTTTATTTCCCACATACCCAGGCGGTCAGCCAATGGGGCATAGAGTTCCAAAGTTTCTTCCGCGATCCTTTTTCTTTTTTCTTCCTCCTCGTGAAATTCCAATGTTTCCATGTTATGCAATCGGTCCATCAATTTTATTATCACCACCCTTATATCTTCCGCTACAGCCAAGAACATTTTTCTCAATGATTCCGAGGCTCTTTCTATACCGCGGTAACGCACTTTATCCACTTTTGTCACGGCCTCGACCAAAAAAGCAATTTCGTCCCCGAACTTTTTCTTTAAAGTTTCTATTTCAACTCCCTGGTTTTCCACCACATCGTGAAGAAGCGCCGCCGAGATTGCGGCGGTATCCAGTTTTCTTCTGGCGACATATATCGAGACTGCAATGGGGTGGGTAATATAGGGTTCGCCGGATTTTCTTTTTTCGTCTTTGTGGGCGTTTTCCGCAAACAAAAAAGCCGGCTTTATTTCAGCAAGATCTTTTTCATGATATCCAAGTTCGCGTAATTTTTTTTCGTATTCTTCCCAGGTCATTCTTTCACTGTAGCATCGTTTTCAGGCTGTTTGACAGCGAGAGTCGGATTTGTCCATGAGGCAAAATCGCAATCCGGGTATCTGGAGCAGCCGAAGAAAAATCGGCCTTTTTTGGTGCGGCGCCTTACCACATCGCCAACCGCGCATTTTGGACATTTCATGTTAAGCGTCGGGTCGGGAAGTTTTTTGGTGGTTTTGCATTCCGGGAACCCGGAGCAGGCGATGAACTTCCCGAATCGGCCGCGCTTGATGACCATCGGTTTACCGCATTTCGGGCAAACCTCATCTGTTTTTTCCTCGACTTTTTGAGTGACTACGCTCTCGTATTTTTCTTCCAGGTTTTTGGCGAACGGATCGTAAAATTCTTTTATAACCGGCTCCCATTTAATTTTCCCTTCGGCTACCTCATCAAGCTCTTCTTCCATTTTGGCGGTAAAATCAATGTCTACTATTTGGGGAAAGTTTTCCACCAAAATTGTGTTTACGATTTTTCCGGTTTCCGTGGGGCGGAGCCTTCTGTCTTCATTTTTTTCAACATATCCGCGGTCTTGGATAGTGGAAATAATCGGCGCGTATGTTGAGGGGCGTCCGATGCCGAATTTTTCCAAAGTTTTAATCAGGCTTGCCTCGTTGTATCTTGGCGGAGGCTCGGTGAAATGTTGAAGAGGATTTATTTGGGCGATTTCTATTTTTTCATCGGCCAAAAGTTTGGGTAAGATATTTTCAGAGAATTTCATCGGATAAATTTTCAAAAAGCCTTCGAAAGTCAGCCTGGCTCCCGATGCCCGGAAAATATAATTATGATCTTTGGCGCTCACGTCTATATCTATTTTTGTAGATTCAACTCTGGCTTCAGGAAATTGAGAAGCCAAAAACCGCCTCCAAATTAAATCGTAAAGTTTCCACTCTTTTGGTTCCTCCAAACTTTTTTTTAATTCATCGGATGTTTTCCAGACATCAGTAGGCCTTATTGCTTCGTGCGCTTCTTGAGCTCCCTTTGATTTTGTTTTAAAAACTCGCGGCGTGGCCAGCAAATATTCTTTGCCGAAACTTTTTTCGGCAAAATCCGCCGCTTGGGCCAGAGCGTCCTTTGAAATATTCAAAGAATCCGTTCGCATGTAGGTTATAAAACCTTTTTCATAAAGATGCTGGGCGAACATCATTGTTTGTTTGGCGGAAAATCCCAATCTTTGGGAAGCCGTTTGTTGGAGCGTTGAAGTTGTAAACGGAGCCGGGGCGTGCTTTTTTTCTTCTTTGGTTTCAACTGTTTTTATCACAGCTTGGCCGGTGCCCGCGTCGTCTACAATCTTTTGGGCGTCCGCGCTCGTTTTTACATCAAATTTTTCTAAAGCTTTTCCATCTATTTTATTTAGTTCTCCTTTGAAAATATCACTTTCTTTTTTGAAATCTCCTTCAATCGTCCAATATTCTTCTTTTTTGAAGGCTTCTATTTCCGCCTCTCTTTCGGCAATCAGGCGCACCGCCACTGATTGCACCCGGCCCGCGGAAAGCCCCCGGGCCACTTTTTTCCACAAAAACGGCGAAAGCTTATACCCCACAAGCCTGTCCAAAATACGCCGCGCCTGCTGGGCGTTTACCATATTCATATCTATTTCGCGCGGGCTTTGCAGGGCCTCTTCAATGGCTTTTTTTGTTATCTCGTGAAATGCGATTCTGGTAAATGACATCGGCTGCGGGGCCGGCGGCAAAGATCCGTCTTTTTTTGGTTTTGGTTTTTTTGTTTCAGAATTTAATGCTTCCGCCAGGTGCCAGGCTATGGCTTCTCCCTCGCGGTCTTCATCTGTAGCCAGAATTATTTCTTCGGCTTTTGATGCCAGTTTTTTTAGGACATTGAGATTTTTTTTGGCTTTTAGCGGTACAATATATTTCGGTTCGAAATTGTTTTCCACGTCCACTCCCAAAGTTGATTTGGGCAGATCACGCACATGGCCGAAGCTTGATTCAACATTAAAACCCTTTCCAAGAAATTTGGAAATTGTTTTGGCTTTGGTGGGGGATTCTACGATAATTAATTTCATATTTTAATTAAACAAATTTTGGAATAATATTATTTTCAGAACATTGCGCAGCGCGGTGGCGCGAGCATAGCAAATTTTCAGCAGAAAATTATGCGCGTTCTGAAAGTAGTATTATTCCGAGATTTGTTATTAAACATTTCTAAAATATTCTTGTCCTGCTTTTTTAATAATACCACGTATTTCCATAAGACCTATTATCGATTGCGCGGTTTGAGTCGGTATTTTACTTTGCCTGATTAAAGAGTCAATATCCATGGGATCAACCAACAAATCTAAAATTCTTTTTTCTTCAGGCGACAAAATCAGATCTCTTTCGATTGAGTTTTCTTGAGATTCAATATTTATATTATAAGCTTTCAAAATATCTTCGGCGGATTCAACCAGCGCCGCGCCTTCTTTTATTAATTTATTTGTGCCTTTGGAGTTCGGGGCAAACGGCGAACCCGGCACCGCGAGTACGTCTCTATTTTGATCCAACGCAAACCTCGCCGTTACCAAAGATCCGCTTTTTTCGGGAGCTTCCACTACGAGAGTGGCGGGGGAAAGGCCGGATATAATTCTATTTCTTTGCGGGAAGCTCCACTGCGCCGCTTTCATTTCGTAACTATATTCAGAAACAATTGCTCCGCCTCTGGCTACAATGTCTTCGGCCAAACTTTTGTTTCTGGCGGGATAGAGCGCTTCCGGGGAGAGGCCGGAGCCGATGACGGCCACGGTCGGCATATTATTTTCCAGGCTGGCCTGGTGGGCCACAGTGTCTATGCCGATTGCCAGGCCGCTTACAATAGTAAAGCCGTGCGGGGCCAGGCCGGCTATTATTTTTCTTAATATTTCTTCTCCGTAGGCCGAACATTTGCGTGTTCCTACTATAGAAAGATAATGAGGGGTTTCCGGCAAAGTATCTGAAGAAGACCATATATTTAGGCTTTTGGGAGGGTGCGGGATCTCCCTTAAAATATCGGGGTATTTAGCGTTTTTGAAGCTAATTTCACTGATATTAGGCTTATTTTGAGGCATTTTTATAGGGTATAGCGTTTGGGGGCCCTGGTAAAGGGTTTGTCAAAGCCTCTTGACAAATATTTTAAAAGGAGTATAATGAGGGGGTACTACGGTTTGAACTTCGACAACTTAACATTCTGTAAACCCCGCTCTTCAAGCGGGGGATGAAGGGAGAAGACAATGAAAAAAGTGAAGGCCAACCTGTTTAACATGGGTGGCCGAAAAAAGGGAAAGGCGACGGCGCAAGTTCGTGTTATGGGGATTTCGTCCGAGTTCGGCTTCGCCGGGCCCGATCGAATCGTTTCTATCACGCGGCACGTTGTTCACGAGAACTACAATTGGGTTGGCAACAACCCGGACTATCGTGCGCCCGGACTCAACGACTCCGCTGAAAAGCGGAGTGCCAACGCGAATCAGGAACTCGAGAATTGCACGCGGAAGCTTGCGTTGCTCGAGGACCAGCTGAAAAACTTCGCAGAGAACAATGCGAAGCTGGCCAACCCTTTGAAGGGGTTGGAGATCACGGCGGCAAAGGACGAAATTCGGGAGAAAATCCGCAAGGCCAAGATTCGCTTGGCCGAGGCGGAAGCCGAAGCGCCGGCCGCGAAACTTCACCTGGAGAAGATCCAGGAAGAATTTCCCCGGCTCTGTCAGTTCACGTTCTAATTTCTCATTCACAGTTCCGCTTCAGGTTTTTTACTGGAGCGGGACACAACTTTCAACAATCAACGATCGAAATTCAAAATTCAGAAAGGTAAAAAAATGAAGCAAGTTAAGATGACTCGAGAAAAGAAAATCGCGGCTTCGAAAGCCGCCAGAAAAACAGCGAAGAAAACCAATCCGACACAGACCGATGGCGGCGCAGCGGAAATCGTGAACAATGATCCTCAGCATCCTGCTGACATCGCGGAGCCACCACAAAACGTGGTCGAGCGCATGGAAGCGGAGATGGAAACGCAAATCCCGGTTATCGAGCTTCCCGTAGTGGGCGGCACGGCAGTCGAGATCGCGAGGGTCGTGACGAATTCGGAACTGCGATACCTCGCGGACGAGGCGTTCGCCCAGCGGAAAGAGGATGTGAAAAATCCTGCTTTCCGGAGCATCGCCGCGGACCATATCGTTCGCTCGTGGGCTGAAAAGCTCGCGACTGAAACGAACCGCGATCTCGCGATCAGTCCGATCACGCTCCAGGAATACACCGACTATCGCGACACAGCAGTCGCGACGAAGGCGGCAGCTCCGGCGGCGTCGAGAACGTTCACGTCAGCGACTTTTGAAACAGTGGTTCGTCCCTTGAGCAATCAGGGATTGAAGAACCGACTTTTCGCGAAGTTCGCGGGACGCGAAGGTGTGGATATCGACGAGACTCTTCTCGCGTTGGCCGAAATGTTTGCCGCCTCGGAAACGGGTCGGAAGACGAACACGAAGGTTGACGGCGGAGTCGAGGTTTGCACCAACCCGGCGTGCCCGACCGTCCCGGACAAGAAATTTGTCCCGACGACGTTCGAGCGGCTCATCAAACCTCGCCACGAAGGCGAAGATGGAGAGCTCCGGACGGAAGGGCAGTACCTGGCGATTTCCGGTGAGTTGAAACCCTATTGCCGCGCTTGCAAGAGCGCTGTGATCAACGGGATCTTCAAGTCTCAGGACGCCTGGCGGGCATCGAGCGAAGAGGAGAGAACGAAAACTCCATTCCCGAAGATGATCCGTTTCTTGTCCCGCGCCGACGCGCAAACGCATGCTGACAGGCAGGCGTACGCCATCGGTAAGCAGGCGGAAGAGGATAATCGCGATCGGGAGCGCCAGGAAGAGAACGAGCGGCACAAGCTCGCCATTCAAAAGGGCGCACTCGGAACCCTCGCCGCGCTTCAGGTTGGTCGTCCGACCAACCGATTGAGTGAAGAGACTCGTAAGAAGTCTCACCTCAATGTCGGCGAGGCGTTGTCCGGGGATCCATCGGTGGAAGGAGTGTTCTCGGCAACGGGGAACTTCAACACGCAGAATGGCAACAAGGTGCAAACCTTCGTGGCCATCAGGTTCCACCGCGGCGATGCCGAAGTTCTGGAGGCCGGTCGGATTCTCAACGTTCTCGTTGGAAAATCCGGTTCGTCGAATAATCTTCCTCCGCTCCTGCGGGACTTCCTGAAACAAATTCAGGAACGCTCGTAAGATTCAATTTTAAATCCGCAAATGCGGAGCCCCCGGCAGGATGCCGGGGGTATTTTTTTATATCTTGCATTTTAACCGGATTTATCTTATAATCTTTATTAATGCAGCTTATTTCTAAAAATTTAATAAAGGCGCTTTTGATTTTTTTTGTTTTAGCCTTTCTTTACACCGCCCTCTCGGGGAGTTTCAAAAAAACCGACGCGATTTCTCTTTCCGACCTTGTCGGAAAAATTAATTCCGGAGCGGTTTCCAAAATTGTTGTCCGCGATTCAGATTTGGAAATTTCTTTAAAAGACGGCAAGAATTTAATTTCCAAAAAAGAAAACGAAGCCTCACTTACTCAAACATTAAAAAATTACGGAGTATCCGAGCAAAAGCTCGGCGATGTTTCCATAGACGTGCAAAACCCGTCTGGAATTTTGTATTGGGTTGAATCGCTGCTCCCATTTTTACTGCCATTTTTATTGATTGTGGCTTTTTTCTGGTTTACCGCCAGGCAAGTACAGCGATCAAACGTTCAAGCTTTTACTTTCGGGCAATCAAAGGCCAGAGTTATAATGCCCAACGACAAAAAAGAGCGGGTGGTTTTTGCGGATGTGGCCGGAGCCAAGGAAGCCAAAGAAGAGCTTTTGGAAATCGTTGATTTTCTTAAATCTCCAAAGAAATTTTCGGAAATCGGCGCCAGGATTCCCAAAGGAGTTCTTTTGATGGGCTCTCCGGGCACCGGGAAGACTTTGCTCGCGAAAGCGGTGGCGGGGGAGGCGGGAGTGCCATTTTTCCATATGTCCGCGTCTGAATTTGTGGAAATGTTTGTTGGAGTTGGAGCTTCCCGGGTACGCGATTTATTTAAAATGGCCAAAAAACTCGCGCCCGTAATTATATTTATTGATGAAATAGATGCCATTGGGCGGCACCGCGGAGCGGGCTTGGGCGGCGGGCACGACGAAAGAGAGCAGACTCTTAACCAGATTTTGGTAGAGCTCGACGGCTTTGAAACAAACGAATCTGTAATAGTTATGGCGGCCACAAACCGGCCGGATGTTTTGGACCCGGCGCTTCTCCGCCCGGGAAGATTTGATAGAAGAGTAATGTTGGATTTGCCGGATATTAATGACCGTGAGGCGATTTTAAAAATTCATTCCAGGAAAAAACCATTGGCGGAAGACGTGGACTTAAGAAGAATCGGCGAAAGAACTCCGGGATTTTCCGGAGCCGATCTTTCCAATTTAGTAAACGAAGCGGCAATATTGGCCGCGAGAACAAACAGAAAAACTATAACCCAGCTAGATTTGATTAATTCAATTGAGAAAGTTTTGCTTGGCCCCGAAAGAAGAAGTAATCTTTTGTCTCCAAAAGAAAAAGAAATTTCCGCGTATCATGAAGCCGGGCATGCCTTGGTGGCGGCGGCAATGCCGGAGACAGATCCGGTGCATAAAATTTCCATAATTTCCCGCGGCCGCGCCGCCGGATTTACCTTGAAGCTTCCGACGGAAGACAAGCATTTGTATTCCAAAACACATTTTCTGAGCGACCTCGCCGTTTCTCTGGGAGGGTACGCCGCCGAGCAAATTGTATTTAAGGAGATTACCACCGGCGCTTCCGACGATCTTAAAAAAGCCACAGATTTGGCGCGGGCTTTGGTTACAAAATATGGAATGTCCGAAAAAATAGGCCCGGTGGCTTTCGGCGGAAAAGATGAATATGTATTTTTGGGAAAAGATTTTTCTTCGGAGAAAGATTATTCGGAGTCGTTGGCGACTATTATTGATGAAGAAGTTTCCGCGTTTATGAAAAACGCCTTTAAAATTGCAAAAGAAGTTTTAACAAAACACAAAGACGCCCTTACCGCCTTGGCTCAAAAATTGATTAAGGATGAAACAGTGGAGCGCGACGAGTTTGCGGATTTTGTGAAGTCGTATGGCGTAGCGCCGGAGGCGGCTTAATCTAATTCCAAAGAATAAGGATGATAGAAACAATCCCCAAGATCATACCGCCAAGTTCCAACTTGGCGATATTTTCTTTATAAAATACCGCGCCTATAACCAGCGCCGCCACCGCGGACGCCACGGAAAAAATTAAGGCACCCCTGGCCAGGCCGGACCCGGATCTTATCGCCTTTAACCAAAAAATATTTGCCAATATGTATCCGGAAATTGCCAATAGCCAAAAAACGTAATAGCCGGTTAAAGACCATTTTTTGGAAAATATATCCGCCACCAGCTCAAAAAATATTAATAGTGATAAAGATAATATCCAATTCATTTTGTCGGTCCAGTAGGATTCGAACCTACAACCCTCGAGGTATAAGCTCGATGCTCTGCCGTTGAGCTATGGACCGTTGAACTACATGCCCTTCTAATCTGTATAACATTTACGGGCGTTTTTGAAAACCGCCAATAATTGACGTTTTTCCGCCGGTGTTATAGCATTACTGCAGATTTAATGTTGTCTTTGAAAACTCAAGAAGGAGGTTGGATGAAAAACGATAAGAAAAATAGCAATCTCAGCATGGATGAATTTATAGCTGAAAAATCCAAGAAGAAAATCGAAAAAAAGAAATGGTCAGGGGATGTGAAAGAATATTTGGAGATGGTCAAAAAAGATCCCTCGATCTTTAAAACCGCTTCTAAAAAGATTTGGGATTTGGTTTCAGAAGAAGGATATCGGCCTATAAACCCGGAACTCAAATATCCGGAAAATGTTGTCGAGTGGAATTTTTTCCGCAATCGCGGAATGTTCGGGTCTGAAAGGTCTATCTCGGATCTTATGGATGTAATCGGAGCGGCCGCCAGCGGCGCGCAGCTCGGCAAACGTTTTGTGATCTTAGTCGGGCCTACATCTTCAGGAAAATCCACCGCTGTCAGCTTGGTCAAAAGAGGACTCGAAGAAAAAGGTCCCTTTTACAGGCTTCAGGGATGTCCAAAGCAGTGCGAACCGATCAGTATAATTCCGAGGCATTTGCGTGAAGATTTTGAAAAGGAATTGAAAATAAAAATTGATCCCAAATCCGATATTTGTTTTAAATGCCGCAAAGAACTTATCTCTAAATTTAAAAATGAAAGAACCGGAGAAATTGAATGGCAGAAATTCCCGGTAGAGACTTATTATTTTTCCGAAAGAGGCTCTGTGGGTATCGGCACCTTCCAACCTTCCGATAAGAAATCTCAAGATGTCACAAGTATTACAGGAAGGGTGGATGAGGCAAAAAGATTGGCTTTGGGCCTTGATGCCAGCGATCCGGACGCGCTTGATTTAAAGAGCGGCGCGGCTTGCCAGGCAAGCGGCGGAATTTTGGAAGTTCAGGAAGTATTCAGGGCAGATCCCTCAATCCTATATGTTTTTATTTCTTTAAACGAAGAAAAACAATTGAAGCATCCCGAGGGGGCGTATCCGCCGCTTTTCTGCGATGTTTTCGTGATGGGGCACATAAATCTGGCCAAGTACAAAGAATTCAAAGCAAATCCGGCGAACGATGCGCTGCATAGCAGAATCCGGATAATTTGGTGGAAATATAACTTAAGGCTTAGCGAAGAAATAGAGATCTACAAAAATTTTGTCAAAAAGACTGATTTTTCAGACATGCATATGGATCCCTACGCCTACGAAACAGCGTCCAGAATGGCGCTGGTTACGAGAATGGCAAAAGGCGAGCTTTGCCTGGACCTAAATAAGCGCATAGACTATCACAACGGATCGGTTGTTTTGGAAGAAGAAAGAAAGCAAATAGATTTGGAAGAAATTTATGCCGAGGGCGAAAGGCTGGATGAAGGGTTCAGAGGACTTGATTATAGATTTATATCCGATGCCATAAGTCTTGCGCAAAAAAGAAACAAAGAAGTAGGATGCGTTTCTTCAATTGATATATTCCGGGCAATCCGCGAGCAGGTTGAAAAAGACAGCTCAATGCAGGTTACCGCGGAAGAAAAAAAAGATTTCCTGCTGCGATTCGATGAATTTGTCAGACCGTGGCTCGATTCAAAAATAAGAAATGATGTTAATACTTCTTTTGTTTCCGGATATCAGGATTTAAGGAAGAAAATGTTTGAAACATATCTTGCGGACGCAACTGCGGCCAGCAATAAAGAATTAAGAAAAGACAGTTTCCAAAAGAAACAGGAATTCAGTGAAGACAGAATGAGAGAGATCGAAGATTTGGCCGGTATTTCAAAATCCGCCGCGGAAGATTACAGAAGGACCATACTTATACAGCGGGGCATTATTTTATCTCAAGGTAAAGAATATACGATCGCCATGGCGCCAAAGCTGGCAGAGGCAATTGATAAAAAACTTTGCCAGGATGTGCGGGAGCTCGCGGATCACGCGGTTGGCGACGCGGCCTTTCAAGATCCGGATACCTTGAAAAGAAGAAAAGATGCCCTCGGAATCTTAATCGGGCATAAAGGATATTGTGAAAAGAAATGCGCAGAAAGCGCGCTAAAAAGATTCAGGGAACTCCTGGATCAAGAATAATAATTTAATATTAACCCCCCGAAATATGTCGGGGGTTTTTAGTTGCTAAAAACCGGCATTTCCTGTATAAATACAGCAGCAATTCTTTGAAAAAGGAGCAGATTATGTCTGTCCATGAGGTTGGAAAATCATTGGGAAAGCGTATTTCCAAGGATGTTGCTCAGCATCACAAAAAAGTGAGAGAGTACATTAAAAAAGGAATAGCTGATGTTATCGGAAATGAAGATATTGTTACCGGAGATCGAAAGCGGAAAATTCGCGTTCGCATCAGGTCTCTTAAAGATTTTTATTTCCGATACAAGCGAGTCGATTACGGACTCGGGTCGGGAAAAGGAAAGGGCAAGGCGGGTAATGAAGACGGCGATACATCCTTTGATTCTGAATTTGAATTGGAAGAGCTCATTGATATGGCGCTGGAGGATTGCGGGCTCCCGAATCTTAAGAAAAAAGACGCTCAAGAATTTGAGATTTTGACGGGATACAAAATAAAAGGAATAGACAAAACCGGCATTAGGCCGCTTTTGGACAAAAGAAGAACTGCAAAAGCGGCAATAAAAAGAATTGCGGATTTCATAATTTTTCTGATGCAAAATACAGGCTGCACCAAGCTTCAGGCTCAAATAGCTCTGGAGATGTGCAAGGGAGATATCCGCCAAGCCTATCAATTACTGCTCAAAGTAAAGAACGGAGAGGCGGCTCTTGATCTGGCGCTGACCAGAAAATTTTTTATGTCCCAGGACGATTACAGATTTTTGGAATTGGAAGATGACACAGAGAAAATTTCAAACGCGGTTATTTTTTTTCTCGGAGATTGGTCCGGGTCAATGGGCGGCGAAAAGAAGTACCTCATGAGAATGGTTTGTTTTTGGCTGTCAGAAGCCGTAAAGAGGCTTTATAGAAATGTAAAGATTGTTTTTATAGGCTATGAAAACAACGCGGAGGTCGCGACAGAAGAAGAATTTTTTAGCCGGGCCGAAAGCGGAGGCACGCGGGCTTTTGCGGCTTACGAGCTGGTCATCAAGAAAATCAAAGAAGAGTTTCCTCCGTCCCGATGGAATTCTTATGTATTTCAGTTTTCCGACGGAGAGGATTTCAGTGTCACTGAGGCCGGTAAAAAGCTGGAAGAGCTGTTTAAGACGGATATAAATCTTTTTTGTTACGGAGAAATTACCGATAGCCACGCTACCGGAGGTTCGGTAACATTGATCAACGAGTACAGAGATCGCTTTAAGCTTACCAGGGTAAGCGATGCCGGAATTGATATAAGCGTTTACGAATCCGAAAGACTTCCATTTGTAGCGGCTATGTTTTCTGATCGGAAACATTTGCATCAGGTGGTAAAACAATTTCTGAAAAAAGACAGGAGCAAAAGCCTATGACAGAACTTGAAAGATTACGGCAGGTAGAAAAATTTATCCTGGATAAAATCTCAAAATACGGCCTGAAGTGCGTATCTCAGCGCTTTGATATTATTCCTGACGACAGAATGTTCAGCCTGATATCCTCCAGATTGCCATCCAATTTTTCTTTCTGGCAATTTGGCCGGGATTACGAACGTTTTCGCACTGAATACGAACATGGTTTTGGCAGCGGGATATTGGAGGTGGTTTTTAACCTTGATCCATCGCGGGCCTATACTTTGTATAGTATTCCATTTGCCAAAAAAATCGCCACGTTCGCTCATGTTTACGGACACAACGATTTTTTTACCAACAATGCTTATTTCAAAAACACTCCACGGACAATTTTGGCTTCCGCTATTGCGGCAAGAGAAAGATTTTTGGGGTATGAAAGTCTGTTTGGCGTAGAGGCGGTCGAAAAAATTATTACCGCTGCTAAGTCGCTGGAGAATAATATCGATCCTGACCTGAGCAGGGTTTACGAGACTCAAAGCAAAACCCGTATCAGGCTTCTCGATGAACTGAAAGTTCTGACAAAAAATAAAAAAACAAAGAGTCCTTCAAATAAGACAATAAATGAAGAGTCCGCGGAATTGGCCAGGCGCATTGAAATGCGCACCCCGTATTTTCAAGAACGGGACATACTATTTTACGTCATTGAAAACTCACCGATGATAAGGGAAATTTCCGATCCCGCCTGGAGATCGGCCGTAATTGATATAGTTTCGGTAATCTGGGAACAGGCGAGATATTTCGCCCCTCAAAAAGAGACGAAAATCATGAATGAGGGATGGGCCACTTTTTGGCATCAAAGACTGATGAACGACCTGCTCAAAGAAGAATTGGTTACTCCCAGGGAATTCAGTATCTACGCGGAAATGAACGGAAGTGTTTTGGCAAATCACCCGCTTCGCTTCAATCCCTATCTTTTGGGGAACGCGATCTGGGAATCCATTGAGGAGCGATGGGACAAAGGCAGATTTGGAGAAGAATACGAAAAAGAAAAAGATATCCATAAATTAAAGACATGGGATACCGGCATCTGTAAAGGCCGTGAAAAAATTTTTGAAGTCAGGGCAACCCATAATGATTGGCGGTTTATAGACGATTTTTTAACTCAAGAAGTGGTCGATAGGCTGCAATATTATATTTATCAGGTTGTGGATGGAAAGCTTGAAGTGGTTACCAGAGATGTCAGGTATATAAAAAGAGTAATTCTCGATATGCTTGAAAATTTCGGACTTCCCAAAATAGTGATCAAAAGCAACCTGGATCAAAAAAACAGGCAGGCGCTTTCTCTGAATCATATATATGACGGCAAAGATCTCGATGACGAATATAGAATCAAAACAATGGAATACATTTTTTATCTTTGGGGCCGCCAGGTTAAGCTAAGGACAAATTGCGGCAAGGATTCTGAGTGTACGGTGTTTTCGTACGATGGAACCAAACATATTCAAAGTACAGGCTGTAAAAAAGGCGAATGCAAACACATAATATAATTAAAACCGGGCTTATTGCCCGGCTTTTTATTTAAAGCTATGATTTTTTTATGAATGGGAGAGGTTATCTTAAAATCGGTTTCTCTCAAGATCTTTCAGGGAGCGAAAGGGTTATTTATCGTTTTCTGGAAATTTTCCCGGGGGCTTTGACTTGGGCGACTTTTCTGGGAATATTCGCGGCCTCCGCCTGGTATCCGACCGGGGCGGCGTTTTTTATAATTATCTTCGACTTGTATTGGTTTATAAAAACAGTATTTTTGTCTTTGCATCTCCGGGCCAATTGGAGGCGGATGCAGGAGAATTTAAAAATAAATTGGAAAGATCGCCTTTCGAATCTTAATCATGATAGAATCTGGCAGTTGGTAATACTCCCGACGTCAAAAGAGAACTACGAAGTCGTTCGGGATTCTTTTTCGGCTTTGAAGAATTGCCATTGGCCGAAAGAAAAAATGATGGTTGTGCTTGCCTGCGAAGAAAGATACCGGGAGATCGGGAGCAACATAGCGTCTAAAATAAAAGATGAATTTGGAAATATTTTCCCCAATTTTTTGGTAACTTTTCATCCAAAAGATTTGGAAGGGGAGATTCCCGGAAAGGGCGGCAATGAAACTTGGGCCGCAAGAGAAGCCAAAAAAATATTCATAGACCCGGGAACGATCCCTTACAAAGACGTTATCGTGTCCTCATTTGATATTGATACTCAAATCTATCCTTACTATTTTGAAATACTGACTTGGAATTTTTTAACCGCCAAAAATCCCCTGAGGTCTTCTTTTCAGCCGGTACCGGTTTACAATAACAACGTCTGGGCGGTGCCAGCGCTATCGCGCGTGGTGGCGAGCTCCGGAACATTTTGGCAGATGATGCAGCAGGAGAGGCCTGAACGGCTTACCACTTTTTCTTCTCATTCCATGAGCCTGGTAACGCTTTTGGATTTGGATTTCTGGCAGACAAATATTGTATCTGAGGATTCAAGAATATTTTGGAACTCGTTGCTTTTTTACGACGGGGACTACGAGTCCGTCCCGCTTTCATATCCTGTTTCGATGGATGCAAATTTGGCGCCGACACTCTGGCAAACTATTAAGAATGTTTATAAACAGCAGCGTCGCTGGGCTTGGGGAGTTGAGAATTTTCCATATGTCATGTTCGGATTTTTAAAGAACAAAAAAATATCTATTAGGAAAAAAATATATTATACCCTGAATATGATTGAGGGTTACTGGTCGTGGTCCACAAACGCGATTATGATTTTTGCCTTGGGCTGGCTCCCGATTCTTTTGGGCGGCAGAGAGTTCAATAGTTTGGTTTTGGCCTACAATCTGCCGACGATTACCAGAACAATTATGACATTTGCTATGGCCGGGATGATTACTTCCGCGATAATTTCTATGTCTCTCCTGCCTCCGCGCCCCGCAGGTTTTAAAAAAATAAAAAACTTGGGACTGCTTCTTCAATGGCTTATGGTCCCGATAACAATAGTTTTTTTTGGAGCCATCCCCGCGATAGAAGCCCAAACCCGCCTGATGATAGGGAAGTATATGGGATTTTGGATAACGCCTAAGCATAGGAAATAAAAGCCACACCCTAATTGGATGTGGCTCGATCTTTAAGCGCCGCAACAGCATGGGCCTCCACAACTTGGGGCGCAACAAGAAAATTCTTCTTCTTGATTATTTTTTTGCTGCTCTTTTTTACTTTTAATATCCGGGTGAATGTCGCATGCTTCCCAAAGTTTTTGATCAAAAGGAATATTATTTTTTTTCATAAACACTACCGTATCGTGATATGTCGCTATTGTAGATATTTTAGATCCGTCTTTTGGTTCGTGATGCAGAAAATGTCCGGCTATTCCATCGCAAAACTTTTGATATTCTTTTGTGAAAAGCAAAAACGCATGCCATCCGGTATCAATCATTGGAGAGGGGACAAATCTCTTATCTGGATAATCAGCGCACATGACAAGGAATGCAACTACACCATCGACAATTGATTCGGCAACAGTTTGTGAAATGTTTTCATCCTTAACAATTCTTCTGGAAAGGCGCCCTTTAAAAGTACTACCAATCAAACCCCGAGATTTTTTTTCTGTCATTTTATCCTCCCTTTCTTTTTGAAGACCGTGTTCTTTGCCGCAATCCGAATACGATTCGCTCCTCCGTGATATCGGTTACAAAGTGAAACGGCTGGTATGTGCTTCCAAAAAAACCAGGTCCGCGGATTATGATTACATTTCCCGGCGTTGTGTCCAAAAATATCGGATCAGAACCGGATCTATCGCGGCATATTGCAAACTTTGATTTCCCGCTCAAAATAAAAACCGGGATAATGTTTATTCTGGATTTGCCGTCTCGATGTGGAGTAATACCAATTGAGCCGTTATTGTATTTTTGGAGAGACGCATCATTAAATTCCAGCGGTATTGTAAAAAGATTCGGAATTCCCAAGAGCGATAACTTTCTTATCATAAGTTCTGTAAAATCGTTCTTTAGCTGCCAAAATAAACTATCGGTCGGAAAATCGATAAACGAGGAAAGTTGTTCTCGGACTTTGCCGTTGCCGATTATTTCCGGTTGAGGTGCGTAAGAAAACTTTTCTGCCTCGCTGAGCAACGCCAGCCGTCTCTTTTTACTTAATATTGGCAATGACATGCCTCCAAAAGAGGCGATATTTTCTACAACACTTTTAAGATCAAAATCCAAAAGGTTAATGTGTTGAGGTATTTTTTCTCTGGTTACAGTGATGCCGGGAGTGCCATTATTCCAAATATCCGCCTTGCGGATGGTGAGAGTGAGCAAGTTCGCCTTTGGCGTTTCGAGAACTTTTTCTGCGATGCGCTCCGCAATTTTTTCTATGGTGTTAAACTTTTCACTGCCAATCACCTCGGTAATAATGTTTCTCGCGATTCTGTAGTCGAATACATCACTTATTTTATCGGTGCGATGAGCGTTTGAGTTTGCATTAACGTTAATATCTATACGGAATCGCTGAAATTTACTTCTTTCTTTAGCGGTTACCCCGTGTTTTCCTTCTATTATTAAGTTTTCAATGAATATGGTTTCCATTATTTTTCCTTTCCGTTTAGTAAATAAAAAACCGCCACAGATGGGCGGTTTCGCGCTAATGGTCTGTTTTTACGCAAAAGCACCGCCCACTGTAATATCAGTGAGTTCGATATGAACAAATCCGGACCAAGTTGTTATTATTTTATTGGTGAGCATGTTTTTACTACTTAACTATACAACGTCTAGTTATTAAAACAAGTTACTCAAAATGCAGGGGCTCCGATTGGAGCTTATTTATTTTTTCTTCGAGAAGTGGATATTTTGAAATAGAATTTGTTTCTATTATATTTTTAGCCTCGGCTCTCGCCGCTTCCACCATTTTTATATTTCGCAAAGCCTCCATTCCGATGTCAGAAATTCCGGATTGTTTGCCTCCGGCAAGTTCCCCGGGGCCGCGAAATTCCAAATCGTATTCTGCAAGCTCAAAGCCGCTTTTTGCCTCACGGAGCGCCTTCAGCCTTTTGTTTATATTTTCAGAATATGAAGACGGAAAGATAAAACAATATGATTGAGCCTTGCCACGGCCCACTCTGCCCCTAAATTGATGCAGCTGAGCGAGGCCGAAGCGTTCAGCACCCTCAATTATCATGATTGTGGCATTGGGGACGTCGACGCCGACTTCTATGACGGAAGTGGAAACCAGAATATTTGTTTTCCCGTCTCTAAAGTCTCCCATCGCTTCTTCTTTTTCTTTGGGGGTCAGTTTGCCGTGCATAAGCCCGATTTCAAACTCCGGAAATATTTTTTCTTTTAGCTTTTTATATTCTTCCTTAACGGATTTTAGATCGAGTTTAAAAATGTCGTCTTTGGCGTCGTCTTTTGGATTTATTTTTGGGCAGATTACAAATGCCTGCTCGCCCCGCGCAAGTTTTTGTCTTATAAATTCATACGCCAAGGCTCTGTCTTTTGGAGGCACTACTTTTGTCTCTATGGATTTTCTGCCAGGAGGCAATTCATCGAGAACTGTAACATCCAAGTCCGCGTAGATTGAAAGAGCCAAGGTGCGGGGGATTGGAGTGGCCGTCATAGTTAAAAAATGTGGCGTCGATTTATTCTTTCTTAAAAGTTTTGATCTTTGCTTTACTCCGAATCTGTGCTGTTCGTCCACCATGGCCAAAGCTAAATTTTTAAACGCTACTTTTTTTTCAATCAAAGAATGCGTGCCGATAAGTATTTGTATTTCTCCTTCGCGGGCCCATTTCAAAAGCTGGGCTTTGGAAGCGTGAGTCGGTCCGTTTGGATTTACCTTGGACGGAAATTTTTCAGAAATAGAAGAAGTCAAAAGCCCGATTTTGATACCGGTATTTTTTAAGAGTTTCCAAAATCCGTCGAAATGCTGACGGGCCAAAATCTCCGTGGGCGCCATATATGTGGCTTGCATGCGGTTTTTAGCCACCATAAAGGCGGCAGAGGCCGCCACTGCCGTTTTGCCGGAGCCTACGTCGCCCTCAAGAAGCCTGTTCATGGGGTGGCCGGATTCCAAATCTTTTTTAACGTCAGACATTGCTTTCATTTGTGCCGCGGTGGGGGAGAAGGAAAGCAATTTTATAAATTCAGATTTTAAATTCTCCAGATTATCAAAATTGATTCCGGAAGTTTTTTTGATCTCTTCTTTTTCTTTCATCCTGGAGAGTTGTATCAAAAAAACTTCCTCAAACGCGAAGCGTTTTCTGGCAGCCTCCGTATGAGAAATATTTTTTGGATTATGCATTACCCGCGCGGCTACGTCTCTCAACGGGAGATGGTATTTCTCAACAATATTTTTCGGCAAAAATTCCGGGATTTGCAGATGGGGGAGGATTTTTTTGACGGCCTTTTCTATCCACAATGAACTTACGCCTGCGGCTGACGGGTATATCGGTATCAAACTTGTTTCCATGTTTCTGGTAAAATTTGGAATTACGTTCGAGGGTATTATTTCATAATTCGGATTTGCCAAATAATATTCCCCGCGGCGGTTTGCGACTTTTCCCGAAAATATCGCCGACGATCCCACCGGTATCATTTTGGCGATATACGGCTGACGGAACCAGATTAATTTTATGCTTCCGGTTTGATCTTCCACGGTGGCCTGGGCGATTGCCATTTTTGTTTTCCAGGTTTTTTCGTAGTCTATTTTTTTTACGCGGCCCCAGATGCGGACTGTTTCGCCGGTAATAATTTCATCTATTCTTTTTAAATCTCCGGGGTTTTCGTATCTGGCCGGAAAATGATCGATCAAGTCCCCGGCTGTTATAAGTTTTAATTTTTTTAAACCCAATTTTTGCTTGGGAAGCAGCCTAAAAATTTCTTCAAGGGGAGTTGATAGGTTCATATTTTTGTGCGCCCACGAGGAATCGAACCTCGATCTTGGGATCCGCAATCCCATGTCCTATCCGTTGAACGATGAGCGCGTTCAATGGATAAAATCTAGCATATTTTCTATAAAAAAACATCTCCGACGGCTGTCGCGGTGAGCTGATGCCCTAATCTTTGAGCATCTTGATCGAGAGTTGTTTGAAAACGCGAGAACGTTAAAAGTGCCGTTAACGCCAAGGGCGCCAGCGAGACGGCGCTGAGCAAAAGCACGAATTTGGTTCGCAGCCTAGGTTGTTTCATTTTTTAATATCAACTTATTTTTACATACTTATTATAACAGACTTTTTTCCGGCCGGTACACCAATTTTTTTAGAACGCTTCTAAATATGGCCTAAATATGCTAAATCTTAGATGTTGGTTTGGAAGTGTGGCTGAGTGGTTGAAGGCACCAGTCTTGAAAACTGGCAGGTCCGCAAGGGCCTCGGAGGTTCGAATCCTCCCACTTCCGCAAGGTTTTAAATAAAGTATAATAAAGACACTATGAAATTTAGAAAAGAAGATGTTAGAAAAATAAAAAAAGCGACCCAGGAAGAGATGGGCAAGCTAAAGGAGGAGTACAGGGAGTTTACTAAAAATGTTGGCGGAATGAGCCCGGCCGGTCTCCTATTAATAGCGGTTGCCGGCATTGCGGTGATTCTTTTATTCCAAAGCAGCCTGTTAGATCTTATCGGACTTGTTATGTTGTTTTACCCGATCTATATTTTTATCCGGAGAGGAGGCCATCGTCAGGGTTATTTTGAGGGGTACTACGAAATGATGACAAAGCTCAGCAGCCGGGATGACCATTCAAGCTCAGAGAAGCCGGAGCATAAATAATCTAAGAAAATTTCGTACTAAAATTTAGCAAGATGCGAGAGATTGTCAATTAAAGATTCTTGCTGCTCCACCTCCGGGATAAATTTTTTAATTATTGTTTTTACTTTTTCCGGATCTGTTTCTCCGAGGGGGATTTTGAGATACGGTATAAAACTTTTTTTGGATTCAACTGAAAGCTCGCGTCTTAGCGGGGGATTATAAAATATCCAAAACGATTTGAGTCCCGCCCACAGATATAAATTTTTTTCGATCATTATCCCGTTTTCAGAAATATGAATACTGATCTCACGGGGAGGGCGTACGGCATAAAGCACGGTCGTAAACCAGGAAAGCAAAATTAAAACAGCAAACAAAAAAGATCTCTGCCAAATGGCGAAAACCAGCGCCGATACGGCAATCACGCCCACCCACCAATACCAATCTACAGTTCTCCGGCGCGTTTCGTACTCGGGCGTTTTCCAGGAGATAATTTCTTTTTCTGATGCCATACTATATAATCATAGAATGGACCCCGAAGTAAAACAAATTCTAAAAGAAGAGCTTCAACTCCACAAAGACTCTCTTTCTATTTTAAAAAAGTTGCATCACGATGTGATCTACAGGCGGGTATTTAATCTGCTCAAATGGGCGGTAACAATCGGCCTTGTTGTTTTCGGTTATGTGCAGGCAAGGCCCTACATCGACAGATTTTTAAATACCATAACAGAAGTGCAAAGCGCCCTCCCGAAAGCCGGATCTATTTCCGGAAAAAGTCTTCAGGACATCCAAAACCTTCTCCCCGGTCTTTTAAAGAAATAAATAAAATAATATGAAAGGCTACGTTACAAATATAGAAAATATCTCGCTCGAAAATGAAAACTTTCGCAGAGTTTTGTATACCGCCAAAAACAGCCAGCTCGTGGTGATGAGTCTGCGCCCAATGGAAGATATTGGAGAGGAGATTCATCAGCTGGATCAATTTATCCGTTGCGAGGCGGGGGAAGGAAAGGCGATTTTGGATGATGTTTCGCATGACATCCGCGATGGATTTGTTGTCGTCGTGCCCGCGGGGACAAAACACAATATCATCAACGCTTCCGCCGACAAACCGATGAAACTTTATACTTTGTATTCTCCGCCGAATCATCGCGACGGCGTAGTTCACAAAACAAAAAAAGATGCCGAGGCTGATGAGGCGGAGCATTTTGAAGGAATAACAACAGAATAATTTATGACAACATTTCAAAAGATTTCTCTGTTTTTTCTAAGGATATCTTTGGGTTGGCTGATCTTTTACGCGGGGATTACGAAAATACTTGATCCAAACTGGTCGGCGGCGGGATATCTGCAGGGGGCAAAAACATTTTCCGGTTTTTACAATTGGCTTTTGCGGCCGGATATTTTGCCGTGGATAAATATCGCCAATAAATGGGGGCTGACTCT
>CAYRCJ010000003.1:31457-34329 GCA_964422785.1 uncultured Candidatus Saccharibacteria bacterium
CCAAAGGACCAAGAGAAAATACGAAAACATGCCTTTGATTTTTTAAAGAGCCATAACACAATGGTAATTTCAACGGTGTCTTCTACCGGCGAGCCTCAAGCGGCAGTGGTGTATTATTTTGTTGACGAGCATTTTAATTTTTATTTCATGACTTCAATCGGGAGCAAAAAGTGCGAAAATATTAAGGAAAACGGAAAAGTAGCTTTTGTAGTGGGGACGGGCCCCGAAGTAATCACTGTTCAGGGCGGAGGAACCGCGAAAGCTCTTGATCAAAAGGAGGCCGAGATTTTTTTTCAAATGATTGAACAGATTGCCCTTAAATCCTCGTACCAATGGCCGCTTTTAACTCTGGCCAAAAATGGTTTTTGCACTTTCCGAATAAAACCGAATTGGATGGTGTTGCTGAATTTTCACAAAGACCAGTATCCGGATATCGCCAGAGAAGAATTCTATAAAATTATCTGATACCGAATAACGGAGTTGGCAAGAAACCGATATCTCTATCGGTAGTTAGTGTTTATATGGAGACAAAGACAAGAAAAGAAATAAATATAGAAAGCGCCACAAAGATCTATGATGAGATTCATCCGCTAAAAGTTGTTTTTGATCAGATGGGCGATCATGTTGTGATAACCGATGAAAACGCGAATATAGTTTACGCCAATAAGGCCGTTGAGAGACATACCGGCTTTCCGTATCAGGAATCATTGGGCAAAAACCCCGGAGATTTGTGGGGCGGGAAGATGCCCAAAGAATTTTATGAAAAAATGTGGTACCGGATAAAGGTTGAGAAGGAGCCTTTTGTCGGAGAGGTTAAAAACGAAAGAAAAGACGGAAGCGCCTATTGGCAGGAGCTCCGCATTACTCCGGTCTTGAACTCGGGCGGAGATATATCATATTTTATAGGTATTGAGCCGAAAATCACCGAAAGAAAAGATCGGGACGAAGCCAGGGAAAACTTTGTTTCCGCCTTCGATAATAAAATACAAAATTCTTTGGACGGAATGCGAAAAACAATAAATTGGCTTTCTTTGAACGCAAACCTCAACAGCAAAGAAGAAGATCGCCTAAGAGAAATGTATCAGCAGCACCATAATTTTTCCATATTGATATCCGATTTCCTTTCTTTGTTGAAAAATCCGAAATTGCCTGAATAAATAGATGCCCCGATGGCCATCGGGGCGGTTTGCGTTTTTATTTGCTTTTTTGTTTTTCAAGCCAGCTGATTAAGGCATCTTCTTCATCCTGGCTGCCGGTGAATTTAACGGGATGAAGTTTCCCATCCAACGAAGGATCAACTTTTGGGCAGCTGACGTGGACTTCATTTTGCCTGATAAATTTCCGCACCCAATCGCTTTGATGCCTGGACATCACATTTTCAAGATCGGGCGCCTTGGATTTTATTTTGGGGACTATCCCGGCGGTGCTTACGGCATGGCAATTGTCACATTTATATTTTAGGAAAACTTCTTTTCCGTTATTTTTGCCGGATTCCGCTCCGGCCCGGGCGCTTGAAGAAAATGAAATACAAAAAACAAAAATCGCGAAGATAAAGGGTACTATTGATTTTTTCATTAACACCACCTTCTTGCCCAATTAAATAATATCGCCGGAGGTTTTTAAAATCAAATTGTTGTTCACGTTAAGTATGCTATAATAATAAAGACAGCAATCGAAAGGTCGAGAATTTAAAAAATAAAACTATAATCATGAAAAAATATTTAGCAACACTAATCTTACTTATGGGCATATTGCCGGTGGTGTCTTTTGCGGATAACTCGGGATGCCAGGATTTTAAAGTAAACCTGAAATTTGGCTCCAATGATGATCCGGCTACAAAAGTTGAAGTCCTAAAACTTCAATCAGCGCTGGTAAAAGAAGGATTTAAAATCGGTAGCGGAGAGTTTGGGAATTTTGGCAATGATACTTTGGCGGCGGTAAAATCGTTTCAGGAAAAATACCTTGATGATATCTTAGCGCCATTTGGTTTGACCAGCGGCAGTGGATTTGTAGGAAGAATTACCAGGCTGAAACTGCAAGTACTATATGGATGCAGGCCAGGTGAGGCGAGTAAGCAGCCTTCGGCGGCGACGCCACCATCAAGTGCTCAGGGCGCCAGCTTGTCCGTATCGAATCTGACTTTGAGCTCCTCGGGCGTAACAGCGACCTTTTGCAATAACGGCAAAGACATTGATTCTGCTCCGTTTCGCATCCGTTTAAATGGAATAAATAGAGATTTTGAAATAGCCAGTGTCCGCAAAGGAGGCGCTTGTGATACGGAAACATATCCCTATGAGACATGGGGACTGACATTTGACCAAGGGTCTACTTTCACGGCTGTCAGCATAATTGATCCAGCGGGAATATATAAGACTGGCAGTTTTGTTGTTCCGCTGAACCAAACAGCCACTTTGTCTGTCCCGGCGGTCCCGGGCTATCATCTTTCCGTAAGAAGCATACTTCTTAAAACAACTGGTATTCAAGCAACTTTGTGCAACCTGGGCACAATAGATGTCACAAGCTTTCCTGTTAAGGTAACTGTAAATGGATCAGCAACTAACTTTGATGTCTCCGGAGCTTACAAAACTGGAAAATGCTTTGTGGCAAACTGGGATTACAGCAATTTTGGGATTACTTATTCTCAAGGAATCTCCTACGCAGTTATGGTACAGGTTGATCCGAATAACATCTATAAGGAAACAAATGAATTCGATAACGCCGCTACGGTTGTAGGAACCCCATAATCTGGACAGCATGTCCGAAAACAAAAACCCTTCTCGTCTTGAGAAAGGGTTTTTGTTGACTTGCCTCTTATCTAGAGCTAGTATTTTTTGAGATAGAAAATTGATTTTTGGGAGGTTTGTATGCCGCG
>CAYRCJ010000004.1:0-33561 GCA_964422785.1 uncultured Candidatus Saccharibacteria bacterium
CTTTGGATTTTCTTCGGCATTTATAAATATCGGCTTAACGGGGCCGCTCGGCCAACTAAATGGAACATAGTTTTCAAATCGGCGGAGATTTTGGAAGAAGAAGCCGAATCCTCTGTAGGGGGCCACATATGGTCCGAAATCATAAAAATTATAGATTGCTTCCTCTTCGTCTAGGTAAGGATAAAGGTCGAGATTCTTTTTTATAATTCTTTTTACCTTAGCAAGCGGCATATTATTGAAGTTCGCGAGCATTTGCTTTGCTTCATCGATTGTCAGCGGCCGCGAGTCAACAATATCCGCGATTCCTATGATTACTTTGTGTTCGGACCGATCATCTTTGTATTCGTACGCATCTACTGCTCGTTTTTCAGTTCTCAAAGAATTGTAGAAAAGCACAGGCCCGCGATAGTTCCATTGCCAGGATCTCGTTTTGACTCCCGCGTATTTTTCTACCCTCAGGTGTCCATCGAAGACCATGTTGTTATATGGATACCAATTTGGAAATACCGGGATCATCCATTTTTGCCTCATCCCTTCGCCAAGTTCTTGTTCCTGAATGTGCCGTTGCTCTTGTCTCACTTTTTCCTCCCATTCTGCTATTGATGTAGCACTTAAGTTGTTGTAATGTCAAACAATGAACGAAACAGAAACAATAGACATCGAAGAAAAAGAAAAAATACTTTCTGATGATATAATCGCTGAAGACCTCGACGGCGAAGTTGATCTTGACGATTTGCCGTTGTAGGCATAAAGTTTGTCACAGAGTTTGAAATTTTGAAAAGGGCGGTGCCGTGAAAATTGTTTTTGACAAGACTAATTTTATTCGGAGCGCGCAAATGAATATTTTTGCTCCAAGATTTAATAAGCTCAGAGAAGGGAATGTCGGAGAATGGATCATTGCTTTTCTTTTTATTTCAATTTTTGGCTGGTTTTGGTACCCGATGATTTTTCTAGGTCATCTATGCGTGAAGACGAAAGGAGACAATTGATGGGTGAAAGAACGTACAGGCTCAGTGAAAGCACCGAAGAAAGGATGAGAGAAGTCCAAACTCAAGTACAAAAAGTTTTGGATTTGCCGGAGCCGCCGACCGAGCATTTTGTTATGGCGGCGATTATTACCTTGGGATTGAGGGTTGTCAGTGAAAATATCAACAAGAATAGTCCGATTCAATATTCCCACCCGAATAACTTCCATGATTTTATGGCGCGTTTATACGAATTTTACAAAAGTCAGCCCCGACCATAGGTCGGGGCCATTTTTTATCGGGGTTGACCCTGTTAAATCGGAACAAATTTAACAGGGTTGACACTGTTTGGGCTTTGATATAGACTTCTATCTATATCGCTTTAGAGCGAATTTTATTAGTTTTTAATATTTTAAACAAAGATATGGCAGAAAAATTTGAACGTACAAAGCCGCACGTCAACGTCGGCACTATCGGACACGTCGACCACGGGAAAACCACTTTAACAGCGGCTATTTTAAATGTCCTTAACCTCGCCGGGAACAAAGCCCGCGTGGAAAAAGTTGAAGATATCGATAACGCGCCGGAGGAAAGACAACGAGGTATCACCATCGCTCTTCACCACTCTGAATACGAAACAGAAAAGCGGCACTACGCCCACATCGATGCCCCCGGGCACGCCGACTACATCAAAAACATGATCACGGGAGCCGCTCAGATGGACGGAGCTATTTTGGTCGTTTCCGCCACAGATGGTCCGATGCCACAGACAAGAGAACACATTCTTCTTGCCCGCCAGGTTGGAGTGCCTGCCATAATTGTATTTTTGAACAAAGTTGACGCAGTAGATGACAAAGAATTGGTAGACTTGGTAGAAACAGAAATCAGAGAACTGCTTTCAAAGTACGATTACCCGGGAGACAAAACTCCTGTCATAAGGGGTTCAGCGCTCAAGGCTCTTGAGGCAAAATCAAAAGACGATGAATGGGCAAAGCCTATCTTGGAGCTTGCCAAGGCCTTGGATGAATATATTCCGGAGCCTGTTCGCGATATCGAAAAACCATTTTTGATGCCGGTTGAAGACGTTTTTTCAATTGAAGGCCGCGGAACTGTAGTAACCGGCCGTATTGAGCGTGGAAAAGTTAAATTAAACGATGAAGTAGAGATTGTTGGTCTAAAGGACACGGCTAAAACCACTGTCACAGGAATTGAAATGTTCAATAAACAATTGGACGAAGGTATGGCTGGAGACAACGCCGGTATTTTACTTCGCGGTGTTAAAAAAGAAGACGTAGAGCGAGGCCAGGTGCTTTCCAAGCCGGGATCAATTACCCCTCATACCGAATTTGACGCCGAGGTTTATATTTTGACCAAAGAAGAAGGTGGAAGACACACTCCATTTTTTGCAGGCTACAAACCGCAATTTTACATCAGAACAACCGATGTCACCGGTGAAGTTACGCTTCCAACCGGAACGGAAATGGTAATGCCGGGAGACACAATTAAATTCGCGGTTAAGCTTATCGCGCCGGTGGCTTTGGAAGAAAAGCAAAGATTTGCCATTCGCGAAGGAGGAAAAACCGTAGGAGCCGGCGTAGTAACAAAGATCAGCAAGTAATTTTAAAATAATGGCCGCCAGCGCTAAAACAAAAGAGGCAGAGGTCGCGCAAAAGCTCAGAATCCGAGTGCGCGCGTATGATCACAAGATCCTGGATGCTTCCATTAAGCAGATAGTGGACACGGCCTTGAGGTACGGGGCGGAGATTTCCGGCCCCATGCCATTGCCGACGGAAATAAGAAAATATACCGTAAACCGATCTTCTTTTGTGCACAAAAACGCCCGTGAACAGTTTGAGATGCGTGTTCACAAGCGCTTGATTGATATTTTGAACCCAACCCCCAAAATTATTGATGCTTTGACCAATTTGAACCTGCCGGCCGGGGTTGATATTGAAGTAAAGATGTAGTAGAGTTGCGAAATTGAATTATTCATAAAACGCGCATAATTTTCTGCTGAAAATTTGCTATGCTCGCGCCGCCGCGCTGCGCAATGTTTTCTGAACAACTCAATATCGCAACCTAAACAAAATCATGAACAAATTCATTTTAGCCAAAAAAGTAGAAATGTCGCAGATTTTTGATGAAGCCGGGAAAGTTCACCCGGTTACTTGGCTTTTGGCGGGTCCTATTTTTGTGACTCAAGAAAAAACCAAAGAAAAAGACGGCTATATTGCTTTGCAGGTCGGTTTCGGAGAGAAAAAGGCCAAAAATATAAATAAAGCCCAGAAAGGACATTTTAAAGATTTGGGCAATTTTGCGTTTGTAAAAGAATTTAAGGCCGAAGGAGTAGATTTAAAGAGGGGAGACAAAATTGATGTTTCTGTATTTAAAGAAGGAGATAAAGTTATGGTAAGCGGAACATCAAAGGGTAGAGGATTTCAGGGAGTGGTAAAAAGGCATGGATTTCATGGCGGATCACGCACTCACGGCCAGAAGCACTCCGAGCGCGAAGCTGGAACTATCAGCGGAGGAACCAGAGGAGGAGGCAGAGTTCCAAAGGGGCTTCGCATGGCCGGCCGCATGGGCGGGGAGCGAGTTTCAACCGAAAATCTTAAAGTAATCAAAATAATCCCGGAACAAAATCTAATGGCGATAGAAGGTGCGATCCCGGGGCACCGCGGAAGTTTGGTGGAAGTGAGAGGATAAAAAAATGACGATCTTGCGATCGTCATTTTGGTTGTTTTTAGCTTAAAATCACAGCTATTGCATTTAAAAATAGGCATGCTAACATAGCAAATACTTGTGAGAATTCGAAAACAAATGGAAAAACAGAGGTCGGATTAGATCGCTTTTTTGGTTTTAAAAACCGGAGCGGGTATCCGCTACGGTTTTTTTATTAAATTCACCCTGTTAAATAATTTTAAATTATTATTAGGGGGTGTTTAATACAAAGTAACAAAGTCCACAAATAAGAGTATTTACAGAGAAAATTAATAGAAATAATTTAAAATTAAGATTTAAAAATCTTATTTAACAGGGTAAATGAAAATAGAAACTTACAACATAAAGGGCGAAAAAGCAGGAACGGTAGAATTGCCGGGGCGGATTTTTGATGTCCAATGGAAACCGGCCTTGGTTAAACAGGTCTACGACGGCGAGCGAGCCAACTTGCGAAGACCTTGGGCCCACACAAAAACACGAGGCGAAGTAAGCGGCGGAGGCAAAAAGCCGTGGAAACAAAAAGGAACAGGCAGGGCCCGTCATGGATCTATCCGATCACCGCTTTGGGTCGGAGGAGGAGTCTCACACGGACCAAGAAATGAACGAAACTACGAAGTAAAAATAAATAAAAAAATGAAAAGAGGCGCATTTTTCTCTCTTATTTCCAGAAAGCTGAAAGAAAAAGAAATTGTTTTTGTGGATAATTTTTCTTTAATTGCCCCCAAAACCAAAGAAGCTTTTTCTGTTTTTAAAAATCTGAGAAAAAACGGCGGTGTTTATAATCTGGGTATCAAGGGTGGAAGGGCGATTGTGGCCACGCCCAGAGAAGAAAGCGTACAACGCGCTATCCGCAATTTGCCGTTTGTATCTTATTCCGAGCCGAGAAATTTAAATACTTCGGCGCTTTTAAATAATAAGTACGTTATTTTGGATAAATCATCCATAAAAGAATTAGAAAAAACATATGGCGGAAAAAATTAAAAAATCTATTTCCTTGGAGCCATTGGTAATCGCTCCGCATATTTCCGAAAAAGCCTCCGCGCTTGAGGCCGATGGCTCTTATGTATTTAGGGTAACCGGCAATGCCACCAAAATTTTGCTTAAGAACGCTTTCGAAGGCCGCTTTGGCGTTAAAGTTGACTCTGTCAGGATACTCGGCGGGCACGCCAAGAAAATCCGCCGAGGCGCTACAATCGGACACAAGCCGGGCTTTAAAAAGGCCATAATTAAATTACAAAAAGGCCACACATTGCCTGAATTTTAAAATATGAAAACTTACGCACCAAGATCCCCATCGCGCAGACAATTAACCGGCATCAATTACCGGGAGCTTTTGACTCCGAATCGTGATCCTGAAAAGTCATTGATGCAGGGCAGAAAACGCCATGTGGGCAGAAATAATTTTGGCCGCATAACGGTCCGCCACAAAGGAGGAGGCGCCAAAAGAATTATGAGGCTTGTTGATTTTAAATTGGATAAAAAAAATATTCCGGGACGGGTCGATTCGATTGAATACGATCCAAACAGAACCGCTTTTATCGGTCTGATAATTTACAGCGACGGAGAGAAGAGATATATGGTTTTACCCAAAGATATTCCTGCCGGCAGAGAGATTTTAATATCCGATAACGCGCCGATGCTCCCGGGGAATCGTATGACTCTTTCAAAATTGCCCATTGGTACTCTAATTTACAATATTGCCATCTATCCCGAAGGCAAGGCCGCCCTAGTGCGCTCTGCCGGATCTTTTGCTACTGTAATCGCGCATGACGCCGGCTATGCCACTGTAAAATTGCCTTCCGGAGAAGTCAGAAAAATTTCAGAGAAAGCCTGGGCTTCCGTAGGCCAGGTTTCCAATGAAGAAAATAATTTGGTAGTAATCGGGAAGGCAGGCCGTTCGCGTTGGATGGGCATTAGGCCTACAGTAAGAGGATCCGCCATGAATCCAGTCGACCATCCATATGGAGGAGGAGAGGGGCGCACAATGCGAGGGACAAGGCGTCCAAAGAACCTGTGGGGCAAGGGAACCCGCGGTGTAAAAACCAGGAACAAAAATAAATATTCCAAGAAATTTATTGTTAGTCGTAGAACTAAAAACTAATTATGCCAAGAAGTTTAAAAAAAGGTCCTTATATAGATCCAAAATTGCTTAAGAAATTAAGCAGGTTTAAGGCCGGCACCGGCGCAGTAATAAAGACCTGGTCCAGGAGATCTACGGTCAGTCCGGAGATGATAGGATACACATTCGGAGTACACAACGGAAAAGATTTTATTCCTGTTTCTATAAATGAAGAAATGGTGGGCCACAAGCTGGGAGAGTTTTCTCCAACCAGAAAATTCGTTCGTCATGGCGGTAAGATGCAAAAAGAACTGGAAATGCAGGCCAAAGAGGCGGAAAAAACCAAAACAGCGGCGCCCGCGGCCGCTCCGGCTAAAAAATAAAATATGAAAGAAATTAAAGCACATCTTAGATTTTTGAGAATGGCTCCACGAAAAGTGAGAGTTGTTGCCGATTCTATAAAAGGAAAATCCGTAAAAGAAGCCGAAAACACTCTGAAGTTCCTGGGGCGTCGCCCGAAATTTCCTTTGGAGAAACTTCTTAAATCAGCGGTTTCCAACGCAAAGAACAATTTTAATATTGAGAGCGCCAAACTTTTTGTAAAAGATATCCGTGTTGACACCGGCCCGACGCTCAAGAGAAGATTGCCGCGCGCGAGAGGAATGGCGACCCCCATCAACAAAAGGTCCAGTCATGTTACTATTGTGCTTTCAGCAAAATAATATGTCACACACAGTTCATCCATATTCAATGAGATTGGGAATTCTCCGCGGATGGCGATCACGCTGGTTTAATGTGCGTGATTATAGGAAGCTCTTGGAAGAAGACATAAAATTAAGAGCATTTTTAGAAAAACGGCTTCACGGAATGTTTGTTGATTCCACTGAGATAGAAAGATCTCCGGGAAATTTAAATATTATAGTCAAAACTGCCCGCCCGGGTGTTCTTATCGGAAGGGGAGGAGAAGGGATAGAAAAATTAAAGAACGAAATTAATGTTTTCATAAATAAAATAAGCAAGGAGCCGAAAAAGAAATTCGGATTAAAGCTGACTGTTGAAGAAGTTAAATCCCCGGAAACCCACGCCAGAGTAATGGTTGATCAGATCGCTCAGGATCTTGAGAAAAGATTGCCGTTCAGAAGGGTGATGAAGCAGACGGTGGCCAAAATAATGGCGTCGCGCGAAGTAAACGGGGCGAAGATCAGTTTGTCCGGGCGGTTGGACGGCGCGGAAATGGCCAGATTTGAGTGGCTGAAAGAAGGACAGATCCCCCTTCAGACATTGCGCGCAGATGTGGATTTTGCCAGAGGACGGGCCCATTTGCCTTACGGAGATCTTGGTATAAAGGTCTGGATTTATAAGGGTGAGGTTTTTAACAAAGACAAAAATGCTATTGCCAAAAAGAGTAAAATTTAGAAAATGGCAGAGGGGCGCCACCAAGAGAAACCTCAAGGAAACGAGAGGTACGTCTTTGGCCTTTGGGGCATACGGCCTCAAGGCAGAGGAGCCGAAGTGGATAAATTCAAAGCAAATTGAAGCCGCCAGAAAAGCCATGACCCATTATATCCAGCGCGGCGGAAAGATTTGGATACGGATTTTCCCGGACAAGCCGATTACTCAAAAGCCTCCTGAAGTAACGATGGGTGGCGGAAAGGGTGACCCGGTTGGATACGTTTTTCCGGTGCGCCCGGGCAGGATCTTGTTCGAGATGGACGGAGTAGAGAAGAGCGTCGCCCAGGAGGCATTGCGCCGCGCCGGAGCGAAACTCCCGATTAAAACCAAGTTTGTATCGAGAAACTAAATTTTATGAAACTTAAAACAAAAGATTTAAATAATATGTCGAAGGACGAGTTGCAGTCTCTTTATGGAGAAAACAAAGAGAAGCTTTTTGATGTGCGCCTCAAAATTCAGAAATCACAGCTTAAGAATGTGAAGGAAATGAAACAAGTCAAAAAAAATATCGCCAGAATTTTAACGGTTATAAAATCAAAATAATGCCGCAGCAAAAATTAAAAGGAAAAATAGTTTCCAACAAAATGCAGAAGACTGTGGTTGTTGAGGTTGCCCGATTAACAAAACATCCTCTCTACGGGAAATATATGAAAACCTCAAAGAGATTCAAGGCGCACACTGACACAGCGATTCCGGAGGGCAGCACTGTTTTTATAGAGTCCACCAAGCCTTTATCCAAAGATAAAAGATGGAAAGTTATTAAAATATTATGATTCAACATCGCACAATGTTAAATGTCGCCGATAACTCCGGAGCAAAATTGGTCCAGTGTATTAAGGTTTTGGGAGGGACAAGAAAAAGATACGCTCAGATAGGAGATATCATTGTAGTTACCGTAAAATCCGCCGAGCCAAGAAAGGCGGTGAAGAAAAAAGAAGTTCACAAGGCTTTGATTGTGCGGCAAAGAAATGTTTTGAAAAGACCGGACGGATCTTATATCAGATTTGATGATAACGCCGTGGTTATTATGGATGGAGAAGAGCCGAAAGGAGGCCGTATATTCGGCCCGGTGCCGCGGGAAATCAAAGAAAAAGGTTTTAATAAAATCGTATCTTTGGCGGAGGAAATTGTATAAAAATAAATATATGAAAATAAAAAAGGGAGATACAATTTATATAATTTCAGGAAAAGATCGCGGCAAAACCGGGAAAGTTTTAAACGCGTTCCCGAAAATAGATAAAATTTTGGTAGAGGGAGCCGCTCTCCAAAAAAGACACCAAAAGCCCAGAAAAGGTGGGCAGAAAGGAGAGATAATAAGCGCGCCATCGAGAATTAATGTTTCAAATGTTCTGCTTTACTGCAACCACTGCGGGAAGGGGGTAAGATCCGGCTACAAAATTTCCGGAGACAAAAAAATCAGGATTTGTTCGAAATGTAAAAATGAAATTTAAATATGAAAAATCTTAAAGAAAAATACATAAAAGATGTGGCGCCCAAGATGATGAAAGAATTCAAATATAAATCCCCGATGGCTGTGCCGAGGATTTTGAAGGTGGTCGTTAATATTGGAACCGGAAAAATGCGGGACAAAAAAGATTTTGTTGAGGGGGCGATAAATCAACTGGCTTTGATTACCGGACAGAAGGCCTCCCCCAGGGCGACCAAACAGGCCATCTCTTCTTTTAAAACCAGAATCGGAATGATTGTGGGATACAAAACTACTTTGCGCGGAGAACGCATGTACGATTTTCTGGATAGAATGGTGAGCTTGGCTATTCCCAGAACGCGGGACTTCCGCGGAATTTCTTTGAAATCTTTGGATAGAGGCAACAACTTGACTTTGGGCATAAAAGAGCATATTGTTTTTCCTGAGATGATCGGTGAGGATGTGAGGAATATTTTCGGACTCGAGGTCACCGTTGTCACAAACGCAAAGAAGAGAGAAGAAGCGATCGAGCTTTTTAAATTATTAGGTTTTCCTTTCGCAAGATAATGGCAAAAACATCAACATATGTAAGATCGCTGAAGACTCCGAAGTTCAAAAGCCGGGTGGTTAGAAGGTGTTTTAGATGCGGAAGGAAAAGAGGATTTATGAGAGATTTCGGGCTCTGCAGGATTTGTTTCAGAGAACTTGCCAACGAAGGGCTTATTCCGGGGATTAAAAAATCATCTTGGTAAAAATTATGACCGATCCAATTTCAGATATGTTAATAAGGGTAAAAAATGCCGGAGCCGTTCAAAAGAAGACGGCCACTTTCGGCTATTCAAAAATAAAATGGGAAATAGCCAAGGTCTTGGAACGGCATAACTATCTGGGAGAGGTCGCGAAGAAAGGAAAGAAAAATAAAAAATTGATAGAAGCCTCTTTGGTGTACGATGAAGACAGCTCTCCAAAAATTGCAAACACCAAGAGAATTTCCAAGCCTTCGCGCCGGATGTATTTTGGTTACAGGCAGATTCATTCCGTAAAAAACGGCTATGGCATCGGAGTTTATTCAACCACCAAAGGAATTTTAATAGACAAAGAAGCCCGAAAAGAAAAATTGGGCGGCGAGTTATTATTTGAGATCTGGTAATATTATGAGCAGACTAGCAAAAAAACCTATTATTTTGCCGAAAGGAGTCACGGTATCAAACGACAACAACGCTTGGTCTTTTAAGGGTCCCAAGGGAGAAATTCATAAGCTGTTTCATCCCGCGGTATCAATTGAGAAAAAAGATGATTCGTTGCTCGTCACTTTGCGCGCTCATTCAAAAAGCGAAAAGGCTCTTTTGGGCACCGCGGCTTCTCTCGTAAAGAACGCGATCAACGGCGTTGAGAACGGTTTTGAAAAGAAACTGGAAATAGAGGGGATCGGCTACAAGGCCCAGCTCGACGGAGGCAATCTGGTTCTTTCTTTGGGTTTTACCCATCCGGTAAGAGTCCCGGCGCCTACCGGCATATCTTTTAAAGTTGAAAAAAATGTTATTACCATAAACGGCGTAGACAAAGAAAAGGTTGGGGAGATAGCCGCGAAAATCAGGGATAAAAAACCACCGGAGCCGTACAAGGGCAAGGGAATACATTATATGGGAGAGGTTATCAGAAGAAAGGCCGGCAAGAAGGCGGTGGGCACAGCGGCTTAAATTTAAATATGAAACAAAAAAGCTCAAAATTTAAAAGAGTAATCAGGCACCAAAGAGTCAGGTCAAAAATCTTGGGCACTTCTTCCCGCCCGCGCCTTTCAGTTTACAGATCTTTGAAGCATGTTTTTCTGCAGTTAATTGACGATGAAAAAGGAAAGACCTTGCTTAGCGTTTCCGATAAATCTCTAAAATCAAAAAAGAAAATGACAAAATCAGAATCCGCTAATGAGGCCGGAAAAGTTTTGGCAAAAAAAGCAATCGACTCCGGCATTAAAAAAATAGTTTTCGACAGAGGCGGTTATATTTATAAAGGCAGAGTCCAAAAAATTGCGGAAGGCGCAAGAGAGGGAGGGCTTAATTTTTAATTTTATTTTATGGCTAGAGAACAAAGACAAAGACCAAAGAGCGATGTTGCCCAAAAGTTAATTGACTTAAGGCGCGTGGCGCGTGTAGTGGCTGGCGGAAGGCGTTTTACTTTTAGGGCGACTTTGGTTATCGGCAATCAAAAAGGAGAAGTTGGAATGGGAATAGGCAAGGCTTCCGATACTTCCTTGGCTATAGAAAAAGCAATGCGCCAGGCAAAAAAGAACTTGTTTTTGGTCCCGTTGACCCGAGATAAATCAGTTCCGCACGAAGTTTATGCGAAGTTTGGAAGCGGCAGAGTGATTATAAAACCTGCCAAGGCCGGCAAGGGATTAGTGGCAGGAGGCGCCGCGCGCGCGGTGCTTGCTTTGGCCGGAGTTGAGAACGCCAGCGTTAAAATTCTTTCGCATACAAAAAATAAAATTAACAATGCCAGGGCTACGATGGAAGCTCTGCAAAAACTAAAAAAGCCTAAAAAATCTTAATTCTATGCAATCGCATCAATTACAAAAATCAAAAAAGGTTCAAAGGCGCGTGGGGAGGGGCGGCAAGCGCGGCTCTTATTCGGGCAAGGGAATTAAGGGGCAAAAGGCCAGAGCCGGGAGAAGAATACGCCCGCAGATCAGGGAGGCGATTAAAAAAATCCACAAGCGCAGAGGATATTTTTCGAAGTCTCACCGTTCTAAGCCCGCGGTTGTTAATATTGCTTCAATCGAGAAAAAATTTAAAGAGGGAGAAAGGGTAACTCCGAAACTGCTTATTAAAGCCGGTCTTCTGAGAAGAGCTAAGGGGCAAGTTCCGGCGGTAAAAATCTTAGGAGACGGCAAGGTAAGCAAAAAATTTGTTTTTGATAAAGATATTTTGATATCGCTGTCTTTAAAATCTAAACTGGAAAAATAAAATGTGGAATAAATTTATTCTCATCCTTAAAGATCAGAATTTGCGGAGAAAGTTTTTGTATCTCTTCGGTTTTTTGGCTTTTTTCAGATTAGCCGCTTCTGTTCCTGTCCCCGGGATTGATGTTGAAAGGTTGAGATCGTTTTTTTCTACCAATCAATTTCTGGGTCTTTTGAACCTTTTCTCCGGCGGACTACTCAGCAATCTTTCGATTATGATGTTGGGCGTAGGCCCCTATATAACCTCCTCCATCATCATGCAGCTTTTGACAATGATTTTTCCTTCTCTTAAGGAAATTTATCAGGAAGAGGGAGAGGCCGGCCGTCAAAAATTTAACCAGTATTCCCGGCTTTTAACTTTTCCGCTGGCTTTAGTCCAAGGGTTCGGTCTTCTTACAATTTTGGAACGTCAAGGAATTTTGCATTTTACCTTTTCGGAAAAAATGTTTGACCTTCTTATTGTAGCGGCCGGTTCCATACTGCTGATGTGGATCGGCGAGCTTATTTCCGAATATTCAATAGGAAACGGCGTTTCCATTCTTATTTTTGCGGGTATTATATCCAGATTTCCAAATGACATCAGAGAAACTTTGATTTCTTATGATCCATCGCGGTTGGCGACTTATCTGGCCTATATATTTATTGCCGTAGTTACCGTGGCCGCGGTTATCATTATTTCTGAGGGTGAGCGCCAGCTTCCGGTATACTATGCTAAGCGTGTCCGGGGGATGAAAATGTACGGCGGATTTTCAACCCACCTGCCGCTAAGGGTAAATCAGGCGGGGGTGATCCCGATAATCTTCGCATTATCAATTCTTTTATTTCCCCAAATGATCGCAAATTTTTTATCCGCTTCCAGTAATTTTATTTTGCGGACGATTGCTTCCTCAATCATAAACTTCTTGGCCAGCCAATGGGCTTATGCCACCGCTTATTTCATTCTGGTTGTGTTGTTCACTTACTTTTACACCGCGGTAACCTTTGACCCGGAGGCCGTTTCCGGCAACTTACAGAAGAGCGGAGCATTTATTCCCGGCATAAGACCCGGACCATCCACTTCGGAATTTTTGTACAAAATTGTAAGCCGCGTTACTTTGGTTGGCGCTTTATTCTTGGGGGCGATCGCAGTCCTTCCTTTGATACTTAGGGCTATAACCGGAATCACAACTTTGACCATCGGCGGCACAGCGCTTTTGATCGTTGTCTCCGTTGTGCTGGAAACAGCCAAGCAGGTTGAGGGACAGCTCTCGTTGCGCGATTACGATTAACCTGGTACTCTCTTTTTAGATAATGTAGAGTGAAGGTATGAAAAACCCGTTTAATATTATTTTTACCGGGCGGTCCGGATCCGGAAAAGGCACTCAAGCACAACTTCTCAAAGAAAGATTTTTAGCAATGGGCGAAGAAGTCCACTTGGTGAACACAGGCGCGTTTTTACGGGAACTGACAACTCATGAAGAACTCCTTACCGGCAGATTAATTGATACCAAAATTATGAAAGCCGGGGTAAAGGCGCCGGACGCATTGGCATTGTGGGCGTGGGTCAACGAACTGATACACGGCATTAATGATCGGAATCATTTTATATTGGACGGCTCGCCGCGTACCGTGGCTGAGGCAAAAGCACTTGATGAGCTTTTGGAGTTTTACGAACGCAGCAATGTTTTCCCGATTTTTATCGATGTAAGCGATGATTGGGCTTATGATCGAATGATCGCGCGCGGTCGTGCTGACGATATTCATGAAAACATAAAAAACAGATTGGCGTACTATCCGGTGTTTGTTGAGCCGATAATGGATTTTTACGAGAAAGAAAGTAAAAACAAGCTAATTCGAATCAACGGCGAGCAATCTATTGTGGCAGTACATTCCGATATTATGAAAGCGCTTGGTTTATGATTATAAAAAATAAAAAAGAATTGGACATATTGCGAACATGCGGCAAGAAACTTGCCGCTGTTTTGTATGAGGTTTCAAAAAATGCCAAGGCCGGGGTTTCCACTTTGGATCTAGATCGCATGGCAGAAAAATTAATTTTAGAATCCGGCGGGAAACCGTCTTTCAAGGGATATAAAATCCCGATGGCGCCCCGCGCTTATCCCGGGACTCTTTGCGTATCTGTAAATGAAGAAGTTGTCCATGGAATCCCATCAGAGAGGATTTTAAAAGATGGAGACATTGTCGGGCTTGATATCGGGATGTGGTATGAAGGTCTTTGCACTGACACTGCGTTGACGGTTGTGGTGGGCGGAGGAGAATCAAAAATCGTGGAAGCCACGAAAAAATCTTTGGACATCGGAATAAAAAAAGTGAGACCGGGAGTTAGAATCGGCAGCATAGGCTTTGCGATTCAAAACTATTTGGAAGGAGAGGGCTTCGGGGTAGTGCGCGAGCTGGTGGGGCATGGCGTGGGCCGCGCCGTTCACGAAGACCCGGAGATCCCAAACTGGGGCAAAGAAAACACGGGAGATGAACTTTTCGAAAATTTAGTAATTGCAATCGAGCCGATGGCCACTGAGGGGAGTCCAAAAGTAAAAGTTTTGTCAGACGGCTGGACATGGGCCACCCGCGACGGCTCCCGATCAGCCCATTTTGAACACACCCTCATTGTCACCAAAAACGGAGCGGAAATTTTAACTTTGCCATGAGGTGCCTCGGCATAGACTATGGCAATAAACATATCGGTATTGCCGTCTCAGATGATGACGGCAATTTTGCGTTTCCAAGGATTGTTTTAGATAACGATATAAAAAAAGTTTTATTTTTTTTGCGCGATATTATTGAAAAAGAAAAAATCGGTACGGTTGTTTTGGGCTTGCCGTTTAATTTTTCCGGAGAGGATACGGTTCAGACAAAAAAAGTCAGGGATTTTGGAGAGTTGATCAAAAAAGAATTACCAGCCGATATTATATTTCAAAACGAAATTTTGAGCACCAAAGAAGCGCAAAAAAGCGGCGGATCCACAAAAGAAATGATCGACGCGTCTTCAGCCGCTTTGATTCTCCAAAGCTTTTTGGATAACAAGCGTTAGAATATGCTAAAATCAATTTATGCCGCAATTAGACGTTTATCTATCTGTTATTGTTCCCGCTTATAATGAAGCGGAGAGGATTGCCAAAACTCTTTTGCGTTTCAATGAATATTTGTCTCCACAGCCGTATAATTATGAAATTTTGGTGGTAAATGACGGCTCGACAGATAAAACCGCGGAAGTGGTGGAGGATTTAAAGGGGCAGATAAAAAATATTGATTTTTTTGATCGCAAAGAAAATTGTGGTAAGGGGTTTACTGTGCGGGAGGGGATGCTAAAGGCTCACGGAAAAATTCGTCTTTTCGCGGACGCGGATAATGCCACGGATATTTCACATTTTGAGAAAATGCGCCCATTTTTTGATCAAGGATATGATATTGTAATCTGCTCCCGCGATCCGAAAGACGCCAAGGGGGCGGCGCAGTCAGTCTCTCAACCTCTTTTGAAAAGATTTTTAGGCCGCCTCGGCAATCTTTTTATACAGTATATGGCGGTACCCGGAATCTGGGACACACAATGCGGATTCAAAGCATTTAGAAATTACGCGGCTGATAAAATCTTTGTGAAAACGTTGGTTTCCAGATGGGCTTTTGATGTTGAGGCCCTGGCATTGGCGCGTTTATTTAATTATAAAATCGGAATAATACCCGCGCACTGGATAAATGATCCGAAAACTCATGTGACCGGTTCCGGGTATCTGAAATCTTTGTGGGAGGTTTTTAAAATAAACAGAAATCTAAAAACAAAAAAATATGAATAAAGACAAAATAGAATTCAGAAAGGATCCGGTTTCAGGAGATTGGGTTTTGGTTTCTCCAAAGGCTAAAAAGAAACCTGTTTTTTTCAGACAAGACCGGTATGTGCCTCTTCCAAAATCCGCTTGTCCGTTTGAAGGGCGCAGGCTTTTGGAACAAGGCGAGCCCCTTTTGTGGCTTCCGAAACCAGGAAAAAACGACATAAAAGATTGGTGGGTCCAGATTTTTTCAAATAGATATCCGGTTGTTAAAGCCTCAAGGATCTGCCCGCCGCTCGAAACCGACGGAATGTATGATTACAAAGAGGGCGTTGGATTTCAGGAGGTAGTTCTCACCAGAGATCATGCGCGTCCAATCGGGCTTATGGAAAAAAAGGAAATTGAATTGATAATTGAAGCCTATATGACCAGATTTCAGGCGCTTCAAAATGAATCTTGCGTCGAATATGTTTTTATTTTTCACAATTCCGGCGCTTCCGCCGGAGCCACTGTTCCGCATCCTCACTCTCAAATTTTGGCGATGCCAATTATCCCGCCGGATGTCGCCAAGAGCCTTGCGTACTCACGGTCCTACCATACGAAACACAGTCGTTGTGTTCATTGCGATATCATAAAACTGGAATTAAAGAAGAAAATCAGGGTGATTTTTGAAAATGAATCTTTTGTAGCGGTGGCTCCCTACGCGTCACATGTGTCTTTTGAGATACGAATTTTTCCAAAAAAGCACGAGGCTCATTTCGAAGCCATTGACTCTAAGCAGCTCTCTGATTTTGCAGAGGCGATGGCGTTTGTTTTTTCGAGGCTCCACTCCAAAATTAAAAATCCTGACTATAATTTTTTTATCCACACGGCGCCGCCCAAAGGGAAGGACTTCAGGCACTATCATTGGCATATGGAGATTTTGCCTAGGATTTCTGTTTGGGGGGGCGTGGAACTTGGGGTTGGAATTGATATAATTAAAATCTCCCCGGAGGAGGCAACAAAGATTTTAAGGAAATAGATAATATGATTATAGATTCTCATTTGCACATAGGAAGACTCCCAAACTCTAAGTTCGCGGACATTAGTTTAGAAAAATGCCTGCGCCTTCTTTTGGAAGAAATGTCCAGAAATAAAATTAATAGATCTTTTGTTTTGGCAAATTGCCAAGAAAGCTACGACTCTCCCGGGTTACAAACAATTTTAAAATTAATTTCCGGCGTAAAAAATATAAGCGTTATCGGAAGCATTGATATTTTGAATTACAAAAAAACAGATTTACAAAACTTGGAAAAACTACTATCGGAGAAAAAAATCTTAGGATTAAAGCTATACACCGGCTACCAATATTTTTATCCCAATGACCCAAGGTGTACTCCCGTCTATAATCTGTGTTTAAAATTTAACGTTCCTGTAATTTTTCATTCCGGAGATACTTTGAGCAGTTTTGAAGAAAAGGCTAAGGTTAAATATTCTCATCCATTGCACATTGATGAAGTTGCCACGGATTTTCCAAAGTTAAAAATTATTATCGCCCATCTCGGTAATCCGTGGGTTTTAGATTGCGCGGAAGTTTTATACAAAAATGACAATGTGTACGCGGATATATCCGGCCTGGTTGTTAACGAAGGATTAAATACTCCTTATGGCCGCCTGATGAAGAAAAGAATCCAAGAGTTAATTATTTACAGTTCGCCAAGGAAATTGCTCTACGGAACAGATTGGCCATTGGTTTCAATGAAATCCTATCTTAATTTTGTTAAAACTTTAGGTTTATCAAAAAGTGATTTAGACTATATTTTGTATAAAAACGCCGCCACTTTATTTAATTTATAAAATATATTTATGAAAAAAATAATTATTGCCAATTGGAAAATGAATCCGTCTACGGCGGGTGAGGCGGTTAAGCTCGTTAAAGAAGTTTCCAAAGGCATCCGCGGTCAAAAGGGGGTTGATATTGTTTTGGCCCCGCCCTTTATTTATTTAGCGTCGGCAAAACAAGCCGTTTCCGCGTCTTCCGTTAAATTGGCGGCTCAAGATTCTTTTTGGGAGGGCGGAGGCGCCTATACCGGAGAGATTTCGCCCAAACAGCTTAAGTCGCTTGGCGTGCAATTTGTTATTTTGGGGCATTCCGAAAGAAGGGTAATGGGAGAGACAAACGCTGAAATTCAAAAGAAATTAAAGGCGGTTTTGGGCGCGGGAATGAAGGCAATTTTGTGCGTCGGCGAAAGAGAGAAAAAACATGACGAAGCCCTCCCCTTGGTCATAAAAGAGGAGCTTCGCGATAGTTTAAGCAAAATAAAAAAATCTCTTTTCGGAAATCTTATTTTGGCGTACGAGCCCGTTTGGGCCATCGGGACCGGCGGCGCAGACACGCCTAAAAATGTTTTTGAAATTTCTGTTTTGCTAAGGAGGGAACTTTACAGAATGGCGGGGAAAAAACTGGCTTTCAGGATCCCGATAATTTATGGGGGCTCGGTCGATGATAAAAACGCCAAAGATTTTGTGAGTCTGGGCAATGTAGACGGCTTGTTGGTCGGCGGCGCTTCGCTAAATGCCAAAAAATTTGTGAACATAGTCAAAAGCGTATCCGATATATGATTCTAAAAAATAAAAAAGTTTTATTAAGGGCGGATTTTAATGTCCCAATAGCTCATGGCCGCGTCGCAGATGATTTTAGAATTCGCGCTACAGTTCCCACAATTAAAAAAATTTTATCAGAGGGCGCAAAAATTTTTTTAATCTCTCATCTTGAAGAGTCCGGGAAAATTCCACATCTCGATGCGGTATACAAGAAATTAAAAACATTACTAAAATCGGATGTTAAATTTTGGCGCGGAAAACTTGATAAATTTCCTAAAAATACGGAGGGTAGAATCGTATTGTTGGACAATATCCGGTTAAATCCCGGAGAGAAAAAAAATGATCCTAAATTCGCAGAAAGGCTGGCTTCTATCGGGGATATTTTTATAAATGACGCTTTTTCAGACTCTCACAGGAGGCACGCTTCCATCGTCGGGATTCCTAAGTTTCTAACCTCTTTTTTGGGAGATCTTTTTCACAAAGAAATAAATATGCTTTCCCGGGCATTTCGCCCTCCGCATCCTTTTTTATTGATCGTTGCCGGCAATAAGTTCGAAACCAAAGAACCTCTTTTGAACAAATTTCTGAAAATTGCCGATCATGTTTTTATCGGCGGAGCGTTGGCAAACACTTTTTTGCGCCAGCGCGGGTTTGACATTGGAAAATCAGAAACAGAAAAAATTAAGATTCCCAAAAATATTTTGTGGCACAAAAAGATATTGCTCCCGGTTGATTATATAGAGAAAAACAATATTATTTATGATGCCGGTCCAAAAACTATTAAAATATTAAACAATATTGCGCAAAAATCCAAATTTATTTTATGGAACGGCACATTGGGTCTTTGTGAAAAAGGTTTCAATTCAGGAACCAGAGAGTTGGCAAAATCTTTAGGAAAATCCAAGGCCTACAAAATAGTTGGAGGAGGGGACACGGTGGCTGCGATAAGAAAGTTCAAACTTGAGAAAAATTTTAATTTTGTTTCAACCGGGGGAGGTGCGATGCTTGAATTTCTGGCCACCGGTACCTTGCCGGGGATTGACGCAATAAAGAATTCCACAAAAAATATATAAATGCTACACTGCTTTAATGTGGTTTAGAGACGCTAATCATTTCAAGAAAGAGTGCGGGCATATGGTGAACGGATTTTGGTATCCCAGGGTTACCAAAATTTTGGATGTTAAATCAAAGCCGGCGATTGATGCGTTTTTGAAGGAGATGGAAAGTTATTCCGCGGCCGACGCTGTTAAAAATAAATCCGCCGAGGAGGGGACAATAGTCCACGAAACAATTCAGGGGTTGGCGGTGGGGGAGCCGATAATTATTCCAAAGGAAGTCGAGCCGGCCGCCCGCGCGTTTTTAAAATTTATGGAAGGCAAAGAAATTTTTTTTCATCCGGAATTTATAGAGCGGTCTATCTGGTCGGGGATTCATAAATACTCCGGCACTGTGGACGCGCTCGCCACAATCGGCGGAAAATTCGGTGTGCTTGATATAAAAACTTCAACAGGTTTTTTTCCAGAATACAATTTGCAGACGGCGGCGTATGTTTTGGCCCTCCAGGAGCCCGGAGTAATGAAGGTCCTTGCTTTGCCTCGGGCAATTCAAACCCGCTGGATTTTAAGGATAGATCAGCATAGAATATGCAGGGTGTGCGGTTCTCGCCTCCGGGAGAAGGGAGGCAGGCTGAAGGTAAGGAATGGGAGGCATAATACCGCCAAGGCTTGCGCTGATGCCGCGCATGATTGGGGAGAGCCGGTTGGCGATGTGGAGATGAGGGAATTTCCTTATCTTCCTCACGATATAAAGGCCTTCCTGGCCGCCAAAACTTTATGGGAATGGGAAAATGATTATTGGCTCAGGCAAATAGGTTATTTTAATTAAGAATATGGCAAAAAATATTGTTATCTTATATCACAATAAGTGCGACGACGGCTTCGGCGCCGCTTGGGCTGCTTGGAAAAAATTTGGCAATAAGGCCGAATATATCGGCATAAATCCGGGGGATAGTCCTGTAAAAGGACTCGCCGGTAAAAATATTTATATGGTGGATGTGAGTTACGGCTTAGAAGACATTAAGCGGCTGCTTAAAATTACAAAATCCTTGACTGTGATAGATCATCATATTACAGCGAAACAAATTTCTCATCTTTTGCCGAATAGTCTTTTTAATTTTGATTTTACAATTTCCGGCGCGGTGCTTTCTTGGCAATACTTTCACCCCGGCAAAAAAGTTCCAATGCTTTTGCGCTATATCCAAGATCAAGATTTATGGCATTGGAGACTTCCTTTTGCTCAGGAAATAATGTCGTCGCTAAAATTATATGACTTTGATTTTAAGGTGTGGAGCAAAATTGCTATCGGCTGCGAAAATAAAAAAAGTATAAAAAAATATATAAATGAAGGAAATATTTTATTTACTCAAAGAAAAATAGGAGTGCGAGAAGCTTTAAAAGATGCCACGAAAGTAAAATTTTGCGGACATACAACGCTTGCGGTAAACACACGCAGTGCGGTGTCTGACATCGGCGAGGCTCTATGCAAAAAATTACCGCCCATAGGAATTATTTGGTCCGTCAGAGGAGACAAGATAGTCGTCAGTTTGCGTTCAAACGGAAAGGCAGACGTTTCAAAATTGGCCGCTAAATTTGGGGGAGGGGGGCACAAGGTGTCCGCTGCGTTTAGGTTGCCCCTTTCGTCCAAATTCCCCTGGACAGTAGTAAAATAATAAGCTTGACAAATAGTTAAGCACATGATAGTCTTTAAATATTATGCGAAAGTATAAATGGTCACACATGAATATCGGTCTCGATGCCCAAGTTACTTTGGAGCCGATTTTTGCTGTGGCGATTTATGCACCTCTTTTAAGTTAAAGACAATTCTAGAGATGTAGAGACCGCCTCAGCAATTTTGCTGAGGCGGTTTTGTAACTTGAAAATTTAAAACAAAAGGAGAAAAGATGGAAGAACAAAATAGAATCATTTTTCTGAAAGGCAAAAAGGTTATACTGAGGCCGCTGAATAAAGAAAAAGATCTGCAAAAATTTCTTTGCTGGCTGAATGATCCTGAGATCAGGCAGTATCTGAAAATATTTATGCCGATTACAGAGCAGGGAGAAATTGAATGGTTTGATTCTCTGCCCAAAAGAACCAATGATATGGTTTTGGGGATCGAAACGCTCGAGGGTGTTCTTATTGGTAATATGGGCTTGCACAGAATTGACTTTAAAAATAGAACAGCAACGACCGGCGCGGTGATCGGCGATAAAGAGTATTGGGGCAAGGGTTATGGCACTGACGCCAAGATGATTCTTTTGAAATACGCGTTTGATGAGCTCAATCTTCATAAGATTTGTTCGAGCGTATATGAGTACAACGAACGCAGTTTGCGGTATAGCCTTCATTGCGGGTACAAAATAGAAGGCCGTCGCAGGAATCAAATCTTTAAGAATGGTCATCGTTGGGATGTTATAGAGCTCGGTTTGTTCCGGAGCGAATGGGCTCCGGTTTGGAAAAAATATCAGGAGACAGGAAAAGTGAAATAAATATTGAGCCCCGACTTATCGTCGGGGCTTTTGTTTTTAGATTGTCGTTATACTATACTACGAAATATGCCAGCGAATTTTAAACCGGATATTATTACTTATACCGATGGCGGATCGCGCGGGAACCCCGGGAAGGCCGCTTTGGGTGTTGTTATCAAAGACGCCGAGGGAAATTTAATAAAAGAGTATGGAGAGGGTTTGGGGATTAAAACAAACAACGAAGCGGAATACGCGGCGGTTGTTTCCGCGCTAAAAAAATTGAATCAAATTTTCGGGAAAGAAAAAACCAAAAAATTTAAAGTGGAAATGCGGATGGATTCGGAATTTGTTTCCAAGCAGCTGAACGGAGAATATAAAATCGAAAAAGAGCATCTTTTCCCGTTTTTTATCGCGGTATGGAATTTAAAAATGGATTTTGCTAGCATTCGCTTTGTCCATGTCCGCCGAGAGCAGAATAAAGAAGCTGACCGGATGGTCAACGAAGCTCTCGATGCCGAGCAAGGGCGATTGTGGCCTTAAAATACACTCCATTTTTGGTCGTATCTTTTTTGGGCGGGGTGTTCACCCGCTCGTTTTTTAATCTGCCTATGAATATAGTTTTGGTAATTTTTGGACTTTCATTTGGCTTGTTTATTGTTCTTGTTGTCAGTAAAGAATTTCCCAAGTTCATGGTTTGGATATTGGTTGTAACAGCTTTCACCTTAGGCATTTTTAGATATTCATTTTTTGAAAACAAAATCAACGATGACCGATTGCATAAAATGTACGGCCAAAAAATCTCTATTCAGGGCAATGTTATTTCTTGGGAGGCAAAAACAAAATCTTCTAAAATTATTTTGGATACTCCGGACGGCGAATTATCGGTTGTCACCCAAATATATCCGCAATATAAATATGGAGACCTGCTTTCCGTAAACGGCATCCCGATTGGAGATAATATTTATTCCGAAATGCTTTTTCCTCGGATTGAAAAAATAGGTTATGCTCCCGGGAGTAAAATTTTAAGCGCGCTTTTTGCTCTCAGAAATAAATTTGAAGAAAATTTAAAACTCATTCTGCCGTCGGACAATGCCGCCTTGGCCGATGGGATGCTCTTGGGAAACCAGGGGTCTGCCGATGCGAGTCTGGTGGACGCCTTCAGGAAAACCGGGACGATTCATATCCTGGTTTTATCCGGATACAACATAACGGTTGTGGGGGCATTTCTTGTTTTATTCTTTGGATATTTTTTGCCTCCCTTGGCCGCGTTTTTTGTTTCCGCTTCCGGAATTATTTTGTTTACTTTGATGACGGGCGCCACGGCTTCCGCGGTACGCGCGGCGATTATGGCGATTATCGGTCTTATTGCCGCGAGAAGCGGAAGGCTAAACTTGTCTTTAAATTCACTTTTTTTATCGGCCGCTATTATGGTTTCGGCGAATCCCATGCTTATGAGATTTGATAGGGGATTTCAGCTTTCATTTTTGGCGACTCTCGGTTTGATTTTGGCTTCGCCTCAGATTTCAAAATGGCTGAAATTTTTGCCGGATTTTTTATCAATCAGAGAAAACGCCGCCTCCTCCATATCGGTGGAATTATTTGTAATACCGATACTTCTTTCTTGGGGCGGAGGAATTTCGCTTTTAAGCCCCATAGCCAATATACTCATCGTCGGCGCCGTCCCCGTCGTTATGCTGTTTAGTTTTATCGGAGTTTTATTTTCCTTTTTATCTGTTAACTTGGGAACCATCTTGGCTTCTCCGGCCTATGTTCTTACCGGTTTTCAGATCTTTGTGGCGAAATTTTTAGCGGGGTTTGAGCGGGCGATCGTAAGTTTCAATTATATTCCGATATTTTTATTGATTTTAATTTACTCTTTAATATTTTACTGGGCGATAAAACGTTATGCCGAAGTTTATTAAAATTTATTCTCAACAGATAATTTGGGGAGCGGTGACGCTTCTTATCAGTATAAACTTTCTGATCTGGTCTGATGTTTTCGGGCGTCGAAACCAGGCGGATATCGAAGTTTCTTTTTTTGACGTGGGCCAGGGGGATTCCATTTTTTTAAAATCCAAGGATGGAGCTGATATTCTTATAGACGGCGGGCCCAACAATAAAGTTATTTCTTTATTGGCCCGCTCGCTGCCATTTTATGACCGCTCTATAGACGTTGTATTGCTGACGCATCCTCATTCAGATCATGTTACCGGGCTCATTGATGTTCTTAAGCAATATCATGTAGGCATGGTTTTGGAATCGGGGGCGGACTACAACACTCCTGAGGCCAAGGAATTTGAACGGATTATAAAAGAAAAAAATATAAAAAGAGTGGTCATAGACCGTCCCGCCTCTTTGTCTTTCTCGGACGGCGCGCTGCTCAAAATTCTTTTGCCGGGTGAATCGTTTGAAAACAAGATTTTAAAGAACGTTCACGATTCAATGGTGGTAAGCGAGCTGGATTACGAGAACAAAAAGATTCTTTTTATGGGGGACGCGGAGAAAAAACTGGAACAAAAATTAATCAGTGAAGATAAAATCGGCAACACAGATATTTTAAAAATCGGTCATCATGGTTCGAAAACCTCAAGTACTCAAAATTTTATTGATGTCGTGCGGCCCAAATACGCGATTATATCCGTCGGGAGGAATAAATTCGGCCATCCGAATCAGGAGGTTTTATCCAGACTTTTAAATTTTGGAGTTAAAACTTTTCGCACAGACATGAGCGGGACTATACGCGCGAAAATTACCAACGGAGTCTTAACTTTAAAATCCGAAAAATAAAAAATCCCCCTCCTTACGAAGGAGGGGGCTGGGGGAGGTTATTTATTTTGATTTTTGGAGCAATTCATATCCGTAAGCGTCATTATTTTTTAAGAATTCTTCTACTTCCTGAAGATCCTGAAGCCTTAGTTGGATATTGCTCTCTGAGGCAACTTTTACTTCGCGTACCATTCCCTTGGAATACGATCCGTCTTCATTGGGGAATACCCATACTTCTTTACATTCTTTGAGCCGCTCTATTCCTTGCCGCATGCCGATTTCCCGCTCTTCCGGTTTAAAATCGCTTAAAAATTGGCAATAATATATCCCGGTGGCTTCGGGCTCGTAACCTTTCCATAGAACGTATCTGGCAAAAGCCCGGTATCTGTTCAAATTTTTTTCGAATTGTTCTTTTGTTTCAGCGCCTATCCGTCCGCAGACAAAAACTTTTTTTAACATTCATCGCCCCCGATCTTTTATAAAATTAGCAAGGGCAAAATGCCTTGTCAAACAAGCCATAAAGTCCTAAACTGTTTTTATGAATGATTCAAAAAAAGAAAAAACACTTGTGCTGGTAAAGCCCGATGGAGTAAGGCGCGGCATTGTTGGAGAAGTTATTAGCCGCTTCGAGAAGGCGGGCCTTAAAATTATAGGTCTTAAACTTGTATGGGTGGGGGATGATATTGTTACCAAACATTATCCGGAATCCAGAATTGAGCTTTTACGGGGCATCGGAGAAAAAACTCTAAAAGTTTATCAGGAGTTTGGAAAAGATCCGGGAGAATCGTTCGGCACTATGGACCCGGTAGAAATCGGGAGGCTAATTAATAAGTGGAATATCGAGTATCTAACCTCCGGCCCAGTCGTGGCAATGCTTTTGGAGGGTCACCAGGCAATCGCCAGCGTTCGAAGAATCACCGGCTTCACACTCCCAAATTTAGCTCAACCGGGTACTATTCGCGGAGATTACTCAATAGATTCCACGGTGCTCGCGAATGAAAGAAAGCGTCCCGTTAGAAATATTATTCACGCCTCTGGCACAGTGGAAGAAGCTAAATACGAAGAGGAGCTATGGTTCAAGAAAAATGAAATTCATGATTACAAGCGCGCCGATGAGGACATAATGTTTTAAAAATGAAGTTGTCTTTTTTTGGGGCGTCGCAGGAAGTAACCGGAAGCTGCTTTTTATTGGATGATGGAGAAAACAAAATTCTTATTGATTGCGGGCTTTTCCAGAGCCCCAAGTTTTCTAATCCCAAAAATCAGGAAAAATTTTCTTTTGATCCAAAAGAAATAAGCGCGCTTTTTGTCACTCACGCGCATGTGGACCACACCGGCCGGATACCCAAGCTGGTAAAGGAGGGATTTAAAGGGGTTATTTATTCAACATATCCCACGCGCGATCTTTCGGAGCTGATGCTAAAAGATAGCGTAGGCGTTTTATCGAAAGAAGCGTTAAGGGAAAATCAGCCAATCATTTACACTGAAGAAGACGTGGATTTGGCGATGAAATTATGGCAGGGGAAAAATTATGGCGAGAAGATTTCAGTGGGAAATTTTTCTATAACTCTGCGCGATGCCGGGCATGTACTTGGCTCAGCGATGATATTGGCGGAAAACAAAGGAAAGAAGATTCTTTTCTCCGGAGATTTAGGCAATCCTGACAATCCGCTTCTGGGATTTACCGACAAAGTAAATGAAGTTGATGTATTGGTTGTTGAGTCCACTTATGGCGACCGCTCGCACGAAGACAAATCTGAAAAAAAATTAAAACTGGAAAGAGTAATAGAGAAAAGCGTGTCGGCCGGAGGGGTTCTTATGATCCCGGCATTTTCAATGGAAAGAACGCAGGAGGTATTGGAGGAAATAGCCAGCATGCTTAAAGAAAAACAAATTCCAAACATTCCAATCTATCTGGACAGCCCGTTGGCCATCAAAGCTACAGAAATTTACCAAAAATATATAAGTTATTTAAATAACTCTTATGTAAACAAAGATTCTTTTTCTTTTTTGAAATTACCGTCCGTTCATTTCACTCTGGCGACAGAAGAATCAAAAAAAATAAACAATGTTCCTCCGCCGAAGATTGTTATTGCCGGCTCCGGGATGTCCACCGGCGGAAGGATTTTGCATCACGAGCAAAGATATTTGAGCGATCCTAAGAACACTATACTTTTTATCGGTTACCAGGCGCCCGGGTCTCTGGGACGGCGCATCCAAGATGGGGCTGATACCGTAAAAATTTTCGGAGAAGATATTCCGGTGCGCTGCCACAAGGAAGTTATTTATGGATACTCCGCGCATCCCGACGAAGAAGAGCTTTTTGAATTTGTGCGGGAAAAATCCGATACCCTAAAAAAGGTTTTTGCGGTTCATGGCGAGCCGAAGTCACTTTTCGCGTTTGTCCAAAAACTCCGAGACTATTTGGGCGTAGAAGCCTCCGCTCCCAAATATGGGGATAGTGTGCTACTATAACGCTCAGAAAAATTGAAAGCTAAATAACCCGCTAGAGGCGGGCATGGGAGAAAAATATGAAAGTATTGCTTGTTGGGCTAGGTCAAATTGGTCTTGGTCTGATCGTCCCGGTTTTTAAAAAAGCGGGCTATACAATAGTGGGCACCGACGCAAGCTCGGAGCGCCTAGACAAACTTAAGAATGAATACCTTTTAAGAACCCCGGGCGGAGTGTCAACCATCGAAATTGACGTTGCCGGCATGGACGATATAAATGGAGAATTTGATCTGATTATTACTTCGGTCGGACGGCAGCATCTCCCAAGTGTTTCCGAGTGGCTCCTGAAAAAGAATTTGTCCGCGCCGGTTTTAATGGCGGAAAATTTGCCAGATCCTGTAAATCTTTTTCCAAAACAAATTCCGATTGTTGTTGATCGCATATGTCCGAGGATAAAAATGGAAGGAACTTTTTTGACTGTGGTGGCGGAAGATTATTATAAAATTATAGTTTTGGATACCCAGCTTACTCGCCGGCTCGGAGTTTTAAGCGGCGTGGATCTGGAAAAATCTGAAGCGGTTCTGGAGTATAAGCGACGGCTGAAAATGTTTACGGTAAATACTTCGCATGTAATCACGGCCCTTTATGGCCAGCGGTTTAATTGTTCGTTGGTTGAGGAAGCGGCCGCGAGACCGGAAGTCGCCGGCAAGATTCGCTCAGCGATCGGCGAAGTCAGCCCTTGGCTCAGTTTTGGTAATCGTGAGGCCGAGATCAAGGCAAGGGAGATCATTGAGCGGTTTTCCAGTCCGATTAAGGATCCGCTTTCAAGAATTCTTGGACCCACAAATCGTAAATCCGCCCTTCGATATATCGAAGTTCCGCTTCGGGCCGTTAAAGCATCTGGCTTTCCTGCCCCTACATTGGAGGAAGCTTATAGGATTATTAATAGCGAGCCGATTAATTAAATTAAAAGAGGGGAAATTACCCCTCTTTTTTGTTTATGTTATACTCCATAGTATGGACGGAAAGCATATACATCTGAAATATAAGATTTGCGTTTCTGGAGCGGCCGAGACCGATTTTTGCGCTCCCGATTCTTTAGAGAAAGGCAAAGAGCTGGGAAAGGAAATAGCTTCGCATAATTCCGTTTTAGTTACCGGGGCTACCACCGGTTTTCCGATGTGGGCGGCGATGGGCGCTAAAGAAGCCGGAGGATTTTCTATTGGTTTGTCTCCGGCGGGCTCCGAAAAAGAACATATAGAAAATTATAAACTGCCGATAGATTTTATGGATGTAATTATTTATACCGGCTTTGGATATTCCGGCAGAAATCTTTTGCTTACCAGATCGGCGGATGCGGTAATCTTCGGATGTGGCCGCTGGGGCACTCTAAATGAGTTTACAATCGCGCTTGAAGACGGAAAGCCAATGGGGGTTTTGGAAGGAGAAGAAGAGGGGAGCATGGACTTGGTGAAAGATATTTTGGAAAAATCTCACCGCGGTCCCGGAAATATTGTTTATGATAAAGATCCAAAGGCTTTGGTGGAAAAAGTTTTGGAACTTATTAAAAAAGAAAAAATTATTAAAGTTTAATTTTAATTTATGTTTGCCCCAGAAACATTAGAGATTATTTATAGAATTACGTTGGCGGCCGTTTTAGGAATGATTATAGGATTTGAGAGAGAGCGTAAAAATAAGCCCGCCGGGCTTCGCACCTTCACTTTGGTGACAATCGGCGCGGCCCTTTTTACCGTGATATCTATTGCCGCTTACCGCATTTTTCCATCGGTTAGCGGCGTCGCCGGATATGATTATCACTTAGTTGCTAATATTGTTGTCGGGATAGGATTTATCGGAGGCGGCCTCATCTTTCAGAAAGGAGATCACATGGAAGGCTTAACTACCGCAGCCGGCCTTTGGGCGATGGCCGCGATAGGCATGGCCGTGGGATTTGGTTTTTACGCCCTCGGGGTTTACGCAACTATTTTGACGCTTTTTGTTTTACTGGCTCTAAGGGCTTTGGAAAATAAAATTCACGAGCACGATGCCTAAATTAAATTCTCCTTACTGGAAGGCTGTTGGAATAATTCTCGGGATGATCGTAGGGTCGGGTATGTTCGCATTGCCATACGCTGTCGGGGTCTCGGGAGTATTGTGGTCTTCGCTCATTGGCGCTTTGGCTTTTTTCTCAGTCCTTTCGCTTCATATTGTTTACGGAGAAATTGTATCAAACACGGATTCATCGCATCGTTTACCAGGTTACGCGGCTATGTATCTCGGCAGATGGGCCGGAGAAGTGGAGAAGGCAAGTCAGTTTCTGGGGTTTAATACGGCCCTCGCCATTTACGGTTCTCTTGGGGGAATTTTCCTCTCAATGATTTTTGGCGTTTCACCGATGATTTGCTCAATAATTTTTTTCGGTCTGGGATCGGCCATTTTTTTCTTTAGCAGTTCGGAAAAAATAGGTTTTATAGATCTTATTCTTGCATTGCCGCTCATGGCCATAATTTTATACGTCGCGGCGCTTTCTTTTTCGAACGGACATTTTTCAAATGTGCCTTTATTCGGAAGAGATCCGTTTTTTTCTTTCAGCATTTTTATTTTTTCTCTCACGGGCCTTTCTGCGGTGGCCGATGCCAGGGATTTCCTGAGAGGCCCGGACAATGTAGAATCAGCCTCTTTGTTAAAGTCCGCCATAACCGTAGCGACATCTATTCCTCTTTTTTTGTACATCGCTTTTGTTATTCCGGTTCTGATGTCATTGGGTTCAGGAGTTACCAAAGACGCTCTTTCGGGGCTCGCTCAGATTTTGGGGCACAAAATAATTATTTTGGGGGGCGCCATCGGATTTATAGCCACCTTCACTTCTTATTTGGCGCTAGGTAATGATCTCAAAAAGGTTTATCAGCTCGATATAGGAATAAGTAAGTCTCTTTCATGGCTGGCTGTTTTTTTGTTTCCAATTTTAATTTTTATTTTTTCCGCAAATAACTTTGTAAAGTTAATTTCTTTGGTAGGAGGTTTTTTCATATCTGTTGACGGGCTGTTTGTGATCTCAATTTTAAGGAAGATGAGAAAAAATAAACTGTCAAAAATACACTTTCTGGAATTTGGAGGGAAATATCAGTTTTTTTTGAGCGCGATTTTTATCGCCAGCATGATCTACGAATTTGTTTATCAATTTTTTTAACCCCTATCGCCTATGTTCGATTTAGTTTCACTAATAAAAACTGCCGGATACTTGGGGATTTTCGCGATTATCTTTGCTGAATCTGGAGTTTTGGTGGGTATTTTTTTTCCGGGAGATTCTTTGCTTTTTACAGCAGGCCTTTTGGCTTCCCAGGGATTTTTAAATATTTTTATACTAATACCAGTCATTTTTTTAGCCGCGGTCTTGGGGGATAATTTTGGTTACTTTTTTGGAAAAAAGATAGGGCCGAAAATCTTTACCAAAGAAGACTCCTTTTTCTTCAGCAAAGATCATATTGTAAGAGCCGAAAGTTTTTATGAAAAGTATGGCAAAAAGACTATAGTCATTGTGCGCTTTATTCCTGTCATCAGAACTATTGCTCCGATATTGGCGGGAGTGGGTAGGATGAAATACTCTGTTTTTTTTATTTTTAATATCATGGGCGCTTTTCTTTGGGGTGTAGCAATCACATGGGCCGGATACTATTTGGGAAAAGTATTGCCCAATTTTGATAAACTTATTTTGCCCATCGTTTTGGGGATTATTATTGTTTCTACAATTCCCGCGATTTTCTTTGCCAGGGGAGCCAAAAAGACCCATTGACAAATATTTTAAAAGGAGTATAATCAAAACAAAGTTCTTTACACAAACTTGCGCTTCGCCACAGCAAAAAGAGGCTTACTTATAAGCAGTTTTTTGCTGTGGCGAAAGCCAAAATCAAACAGCAAAAGGACAAAGTTCGAAAGAACATGTCTAGAAGGAGAAAACAATGAGCGATGATTTGATGCTCGATGTTGGACAAGCAAACGAATTAAAACTTTCTTTCCGCCGGAATGGGTGGAAGACAAATGAGGAAATCAAGCGTTTGAGTGAAGGAAGTTTGCTCGCCGGCGTTTTGAGTGTCCTCAACGGCACCGCCAAGATCAAACCCATCACCGAAGACGCCTCTCGCTGGATCACTCTCAACGAAACCACCATCGCTGTAAACCTCGCCGCCACTCCGAACCTTCCGTTCAACGAAGCAAAAATCGAAAAACATATCGGCGAAGGTTGGGTAATTGTTGAAAAACGACCCGACGGACTCTACATCAGCGGCCGCAAAGTAATCATCCACCTCTCCAAACGCCAAAGGGGCGCAAAATCACTGGGTGGCCATGAACTTCGCGATGAACTTACAGGAAAACCAGTCCTCAATTCCAACATCCTGGACGCTCTTTATGGGAATCCGCATTTGATTCCCGAAGACTGGAAGAAAGATGAAAATGGAAACACCATCTACATTTTCTTCTGGGGCACCCTCTACCGCGACTCGGACGTCAATCTCTACGTTCGTTGCTTATACTTCTTCGGTGGCAGGTGGTACCGGCTCTACGGTTGGCTTGACTACGGTTGGAGTGGCAATAACCCTGCGGCTTTGCTCGCAAGTATTTAGTTCTTCGGACTAGGCCACTTTGACCTTTTTGAAACTTTGGCCTTAGTCCTTTGATTCCGAATTTTGGGAAATATAAATTTGTTTCCAGCCCCGCATCTTGCGGGGCCTTTTTTTGTGATAAAATAAAAAAGGCAGTAGGTGAATACGCGAGAGACTACGGTTTCTCGCTACCGAAACCAGTATCCATACATCGAGAGTATCTACGACTAAGGTTTTGGATAGAGTGGTGTATGCAGAAACTTCATCAAAAAATGAAAATACTTGGTGTAAGGCACTATCGCATTACGATGCGGAATTCTATACAATCCTGAGAGTATTCGAAGGATGGTGGCCCGGGAGGTGCTTTACACGCAAACCGCAACTCGGACGACAATCTCTACGTTCGTTACTTATACTTCAACGATGGCAGGTGGTACCGGAACTACAATTGGCTTGACAACGATTGGAATGGCAATAACCCTGCGGCTTTGCTCGCAACTCTTTTCATTTCTCTCCCAGCTTTTTGTTGGGAGAGTTTTGTTTACCATGAATTTGTTGAAGATCTTTCGCAAGCTGCCCGCTCCATCCTCCGAGCATACGCCCGATCTCATCTATTTTTACCGAAAGTGCTATATATTTTTTGTTGTCTATTGATTTTGTTTCCCATAAAACCATGAGCAATATTTTTAGAGTATCCATTTTTCTTATTGCCAATCTCACCCAGGGATGTTTCTCTTCTCTAGATAAAAAACTTGCAATAGATACGGCTTCTATTGTTTCTACAAAAAGAACGTCAATCCGCTGACCCAAAGAATGCCGATGTATTTTTGGCAGAGCCTGATAGTATCCATACCAAACAAGATATGCACTTTTTATTTTTTGAAGAAGAGGTAGAACAGTGCGGGGGGGGGGTATTATATGGAATATGGCTTTGATTCAATTCGCCCATACATATAAGGATATCATTTCCTTGGAAAATCTACTCGAGGCCTGGAAAGAATTTATAAATGGCAAAAGATCTCGCAAAGATGTCCAAGAGTTTGAGAGAAATTTAATGAATAATATAATTTCGCTACATCTGGATCTTGCGACAAAAATCTACAAACACTCTTCGTACGAGGCTTTCAACATCTCCGACCCGAAGCCGAGAAACATTCACAAAGCAAGGGTGAGAGATAGATTGTTGCATCACGCAATCTATAGAAAATTTTATCCTTTTTTTGAAAGAACATTCATTGCAGATTCCTATTCATGCCGATTAAGAAAGGGTACACATAAAGCAATCAACGTATTTCACTCGTTTATAGGCAAAGAATCAAAAAATCATACAAAGACCGTCTTTGTCCTAAAGTGCGATATAAAAAAGTTTTTTGCAAATATTGATCACGGCATACTTCTGGAAATAATCAGAAGTTGTATCCCGGACCGCGATATTCAGCGGCTTATATCGGAAGTTGTGGAGAGCTTTCATTCAACAAGCGTCGGCGTTGGGCTTCCTTTGGGAAATCTTACTTCCCAGCTTTTGGTGAATATTTATATGAACAGATTTGACCAATTCGTGAAGCATAAGCTCAAAGCAAAATACTATATTCGCTATGCGGATGACTTTGTTATATTGTCGCAAGATAAAAAATGGCTTGAAGATATATTGCTTCGCATAAAAGATTTTTTATTGACTAATCTAAAACTAGAGCTTCATCCCGATAAAGTTTCCATTAAAACAGCGGCGTCCGGTATTGATTTTTTGGGGTGGGTTCATTTTTCCGATCACCGAGTTTTACGAACAACAACCAAAAAGAGAATGTTTAAGCGACTCGAAACATATTCTAAAAAGCCGGAGATGGTCAATTCATATCGCGGATTATTACAGCATGGCAATGCCTATAAAATTCTACAATTGATTGATGAAACAGGTTAACTTATCATAAGCCTTATGGAATCAAAAGCTGAAATGCTTAATGCGCTAAAAAAAGAAATTGAGGCGGATAAATCACTTCCGCTGTATGGCGCAGCGAATTTGGTTTTTGGAGAGGGCGATCCGGACGCTAAGGTTATGTTTATCGGCGAAGCTCCCGGATTTTATGAAGACCGAGAGATGAGGCCGTTTGTGGGCCGGGCCGGGCAACTTTTAAATAAAATGCTTTTGGGTATCGGGTGGCCGAGAGAAAGTGTTTACATAACTAATATTGTAAAAAGACGGCCGCCGGAAAATCGCGATCCGTTACCGGATGAAATTGAATCATACAAACCTTATCTTAAAAAACAAATTGAAATTATAAATCCAAAAATCA
>CAYRCJ010000005.1:0-32170 GCA_964422785.1 uncultured Candidatus Saccharibacteria bacterium
GTTCCCCGGCGCGTTTCGCATCTGCCGCAAAGCGATCATTATCCGAAGGAACACCATGAAAGGCATCATCTTCCTTAAATATATTCGCCGGAGGATACACCGCCAAAGAACTGGCCAGCAGATACCCGCCTACTCCTTCTTGATGCGCCGCGCGGAGCATTAATACATCCAGTAAAAGATTTATGTCAAAAAAAGTCGCCGGATCTTTTTTCATCGCCCGCGGAGATCCTTTGGCACACAAAAGATTAAATACATAATCCATTCCTCGGCAGGCCTTTTTGCAATTTTCAAAATCGGTAAGGTCAAGCGAGCAAAACACGGCATCGGGATGAATGCGTGAAGGATCGTCCAATGACGCAACCCGCGCATCCGCCCCCTCTTCTTCAATAAGCATTTTAACGAGCGGGGTGCCGATAAGGCCGCCCCCGCCCGCCACCAAAACTTTCTTTCCTCTAAAATCCATTAGTAGTGCCCCCCAATCTCTTCATCGGTTTTTATATTGCCGTACAGATACGCTCCTTTTTTGTTGCCCCACCAGACGACTTTTTGCATCCATTCGTCCCAGTCGGCCCAAGTTTCGGAAGTTCTGTCGACTCTATAGATAGAACTTTTCTTTTCGAGGTTAGTTTTCTCCAAGACCTTAACGGAGTTAACAAACTCAAAAATATTGTAAGATATCGCGATGTTTGCATCGTCTTTGGCAAAAGGCAATTTTATCAAACTTCTGTTCAGAAAAATCGCGTCCTGCAAAATATTTTTGATTTCCGCATGTTTTCCATTCAGCAATTCCAACATCGCCGCTTCGGCCTCATTATAGAATTCGCTGATTTTGCCGTCTCTGACAAGTTTAATAAAAATAAATTCATCTGCCGGCCACCAAATATTCAACCTGTCCGGACCGGTACAATACTCAACTTCGCCGCGCTGAATGCTCCGCGCTTTTTCCAAAAAGAAATTTTTTATTTCCAAAATCGTCGGATACTTTTCATTCGAACATTCGGAGAAAACTTCAATAAGCTCCTTGTATGTCACCGCGCATGTTTCTTTCGCAACAATAAGCGGAATCTGCAGAATCTTATCAAAATGGAGCAACGCGGACATCCATGCGAATGCTCTAGAGCGGGCCCAATCATCATGCGGCATCGTGTTGGTCGCGATAACCAATTCCTCATCTTCAGCTATTTCCCACTCTTCATCATGAACGGTTCCATGATAAGTAACCGCCCGTACTTTTCGGGTAACCATGCCATACTTTTTTTTGTAATCAGGGTCGGACATTTCCGCTCCCGGCATATCTGAAAGATTTCCGAATTGGATTCGATTGTGCTGGCCCATTGCAATTCTTTTGGAAACACCGTTGGCAAACGAATCGTACGTTTCGCCTGCGAGCGCAATAATCATATCCGTATATGTTTCTATGCGCGCCTCCGCAAACATCTTCTGCAACCGTTGGTATTCTGCCATGGAGATGTTGTCGCGCTTTATATTTTTGAGCACCTCGGGGTCTTCCGACTGTGAAGCAAGGGTAACGCCCTTGTTGAGCCCCGCCTGCGCCAAAATATACTGCCCCCGAAACACGCGATCCGAAGCATTTTTTGCGTTCTGCACCGAAAGCGCTTCCGGATATCCGTATTTCGCCCTGATACCGGCCGCATACTGCGCGAGCTCCACATCGCGCTCAAAAATAAAAAAGTTTGCGTCTGCGCAAAAAATAAATTTAATTTTATGCTCCGCAACCCACTCAAGTTCCCGCTTTGCTCTTTCCATATCAAATTTAAAAACTTTTGCGGCAACAAGAGAACCCCAATCACAAAATGTGCATGAATACGGACAACCCCTGTTGGTTTCGTATGTATGAATCCATTTTTGTAACGGATTTGCTTTCATCAGCGGGTCGAATACCCCATCAAGATATGGCGACGGCAGTTCGTGAATCTGCTCCTGCGAAAGACGAGGTGCCATTTGCGTGGAAACACAGCTTCCGTCAACGTCCAAAAAAGAAATCGACGGAATCTTTTTCCAATCTCCAAATGCGTTTTCCAAAATTGCCTGAAACGCCTGCTCGCCTTCCAAATGGCATACTATATCAATGTATCGGTGTGCTTGTAAAAATCTTTCTGTTCTTTTGGGATCCGACGCCAATGGTCCGGGAATTTGCGGTCCGCCGGCAACAATTATCATCCCGGGCTTTGCCTTTTTGAGTTCTTTCATAACCTCAAAGGACATATTTTTATTCCAGGTGTATAAACTAAAACACGCAATATCAGCGCCCCTCATTCTCCCGACCGCTTCACCGACCGGTCCTCTCTTATATTCCGGCAGCAAAAATTCCCACTCGCCCGCTTTAGGCGAATACTTCTGGGCGTACGCCTGCAAACACCCGACAGAATACGGCAGATAGGTGCTGGTAAAACTGTTGTTTAACTGCACAAGTCCGATTTTCATAACCAATCCTTTCAAAGAAAAAACCTGTTATTCTTATAACAGGTTTTCTAAAAAAAATCAATTACCTTACTTCTTTTTCTCTGCGTTTGTTATTTTTGCCGCTGATAAATTTCGTGCCCCTTGGCACGTAGCTGACAGAAAAGAGCGGCCTGGATCTTGTTGGGGAAGCGTTAGGATACGAGCCGTGAATCACATGCCCATGCAAAAAAAGAACATCTCCCGCCAGTACCTCAAGATCTATCTTTTTATCTCGATACTTTTCCGGAACCACCACGATATTACCGGGATTGTCTTGTGGATTTTCCCGATAACTGACGATTCGTTTAAATGACAAAAGTCCTTCGCTGTGAGATTGGGGATAGATGTACATTCCCCCGTTTTCCCGATCGGCATCCGAAAGAAAAGCATTGGTCGTGGTATATTCGCCGTTCGGCGTCTTGGGGTATGAGTTATCTTGATGCGGATTCCAGGCTTGCCCGGCCCACCGGCTGCCCGCTTCCTTAAAAAGCGTCTGGTTGCCCAATTCAACAACTTCAGATCCGCATAGCCTATCAAGAACAGCCACAACCTCTTTCTTTTTATAAATATTTTCCGCCTGCAGAAGGCCCTTCCCCTCCGGCGGATCCCGTTCAATATTGTGGATTGCGGGGAATCCCTCTTCGGCGCATGATTTCAGCAACACAAGAAAGCCTGCGCATTCTTCAAGGCTGTAAATTCCTCTGATAACCACAAAACCATTTTCGTGAAAAAAATCTTCCCATTGCCCGTCGGACAGATCAAAAATATAACTTTTCAATGCAAGCCTCCTTTGAATTTACCGTTCATTATTTTATCAAGCTTTTTTACAAAACCGAAGGAACCTTTATTCATAACAACCCGTTCCGTCTCATTGATGTCTGTATTGCGTTTAATGTAAGACACATGATCAAGTCCGGGATATTTGTAATCCACCTCCACAGGCTCCCATAACTTTTTTATCCGGTCATAAACCTCGGAATGAGCGGGATCTCCGATCAGCCCGTCGTGTGATTGTGACGCAGAACGCGAACGCATTCTTGCTTTGGATGTTTTTTCAGAACAAATAAGTTCCACTACAAGAACTTTGCATCCGCATGACGATGCGATTCCGTACAATTGCTGGCGGCGAAAAGAAAACCTATTGCCGCTTTCAAAAATAACCCCCGTACCCGCGCGCAAATTATTCGCGATCAGGACATCTGCGGCTCTCAAAACTTTTTCCTGGGTTTTGGGCATTCTTTTAATGCCGAATTTCCGGCGGATTTCGTTTTGATAAATCGCCTTGTATCCGGGCAGCGCATCCTCCAACTTTCCGGCAAGCGTAGTTTTCCCGGTTCCCGGAAGACCGCATATAACAATTAGAAAGAGCATGGATTCCTCCATTAAAAAATCTAAAAAAAATATAGCACAAGCCCGGTATCTTGACAATCTTTCGGCTAAAGAATAGAATATTTGCAGATCAATCTAGGAGAGATGAGAAATGAAACCATGGCAGAAAATGGGACCGCCTCAGGTGATTGCAAAAAAATATGGCATATCGCTTTTACTTCAAAAATTTTTCAGAACGGAACAAAAAAAAGAAATTGACTGGGCGTTAATCAGCGGAGACAGCAAAACGGTGGTGATATTTCCGGTAACTAAAAATCTTGAGGTGGTGGCGATTAAAGAATTTAAATGCGGAAGCAATAAGATTATGCTGCAGCTGCCTTGCGGTAATTCTCTGGAAAATGAAAACCTGTTGGTGGCGGGCAGGCGCGAACTCCTGGAAGAAACCGGTTATCAGGCCGGTAGTACCGATTTCCTGGCGCAAAGCGAATTATTATACTTTGAACCAACGCATGTCGCGGGAGGATACACCGCCGTGCTTGCGCGCGATTGTACGCGTACCGGCCAGCCTCGCTTGGATGAAACAGAGGATATCGAAACTGAAATTATTCCTCTGAAGCAGTGGATGGAAATGATCTGGAAAGGAGAAATCACCGATTCAAAATCAATTGCGGTTACATTGTTGGCGCTGGGCAGTTTGGAGGCGCCATAATAAAACAGGCTCCGTTTCTATGCGGAGCCTTTTAATTTCTCTATTATCTTAGTGGCAGAAACCTCTTCAAACTCAGGCGGACACGCTCTTTTTAAAACAGCGAGCTTGGCGCCAAATTCCCGCGCCAGTTTTTCACGCGCGGAGAGATCAAACGCGTCGCCGTTCACCACGTACACATCCGGCCTTAATTTTTGAAAAATATTTTTCATATCGTGTAAGGGATCGCCCTTTTTGACAGCCGTACTGATGTAGCAATAATCCACCGGCTTTAGGGAAGAAACCAGTTTTGCCCGCATGTGCTCGTTGATAATGGGCCGCTCAGGGCCTTTATAATTTTTTACCGATGCGTCGCTTCCCAGCGCCACCAGCAAGATATCGCCCAGCGCTTTGCATTCTTCAAAAAAAAGCACATGCCCCGCGTGAGTCAAATCAAAAACACCGGAACAAAAAACTATTTTTTTGTCCGCGTGTTCTTTTCGTATTTTTTCCAATTCATCAAATCCTATTACCATATTTCTATAACCAATCTGTAAATGCTTTGGTTTTGGCGATGTCCGCAAACGCCGGCGCCACCTCATCCGCCTCCCGCAAAACTTCCCGAGTAACAGTTGAGGCCACGGCAACGCAATATGCTCCGGCGCTTTTTACGGACTTAATCCCAAGAGGAGCGTTTTCCACTCCGACACACATTGAGGGATCAACGCCAAGTTTCTGGGCTCCTAAAAGATACGGGTCTGGGAATGGTTTGCCGCGCTCATACATTTCTCCGGTTACAATAGCGCTGAATTTTTGCAACAACGCCGGATCCACATACGCGGCAACCTGTTCCCGGACGCTCGCGGTCACAAGGGCCATCGGTATTTTGTTTTGAAATAATTTTTCCAGGAAAACTTCTACTCCCGGATATATGTCGGCCTTTCTGCCGGTAAACGCATTTATGATATTTCCTTTTTTTAGTTCAACAATTTTTCCCGCAAGCGACACGTCTCTCCCGTACTTATCGCACAATACTTCCGCAAGCGCATGCGCTTCCATTCCTTCAAGCGGATAATAATCCGATTCTTTTATATTAAATCCGAGGGTTTGGCATGCGTCGCGCCATGCCACAAAGTACGCTTCCATTGTGCGGACAAGCGTACCGTCTAAATCAAATAAAACCGCTTTAAACATTATTTTACTAACTTCAATATCTCGCGCATCCAATCGCCCATGTGTTTATAGTGCGGGCTTGTGATGAGATTTCCATCAACCACCGCCGGCGCGTCCACATAAGCCGCTCCGGCATTTTCTATGTCATCTTTAATACTGTAATATCCCGATACTCTTTTGCCTTTCACAGCTTTGGCGGAAATCAAAAGTTGAGAGCCGTGGCAAATAGAACCAATCGGCTTGCCAAGCGCATTAAAATCCGAAATAAATTTGATAAGCTCTTTGTCCTGCCGCAAATACTCCAGGGACATCGCGCCGCCGGGCAAAATAATCAAATCAAAGTCATTCGGATTCAGTCCGGCAATATCAACCGTCGGCACCACTTTTTGTCCTTTGATGCCAAATACGGTCTCCATCCCGCGCACCGCAACATCAACTTTAAAACCGGCCTCCTGAAGCCTGTAGAAAGGATAGGTATATTCGACATCCTGGACAAATTTTCCCGTAAGTATCAGGGCTCTTTTCATAAATTAAACTTTTTTAACCGATAAAATTTCTATGGGACTTTCCAAAACACAATCTTTCATATCTATTAAATCATTGAATCCGATTACGTCTCCAGTTTCCAAAATACTCTCTTTTTTTGAATTAAACAAACTTCCGGAAAGCACCGCGACAATATTGCCGCCAAAATCCGCGAGAGTATTTTTAAGATCTTTCGCGTCGTAATGTCTGGAGACCGCCAGCGCGCAATCTCCAAATTTTTTCTCACGCAAGTAACGCTCTTCTTCTTTGTGAAAAGAATTCAGTTCAGAATCGTTGAAATCCAAATAGTGTTCTTTGCCTTCATAGCCCTTTCCTGATCTTCCATAATTATCATAGAGCCTGACCAAATCTTTTTTGTTGGTGGGAGTTTCTGTTTCCATTATCAATATCCCTTCCGGAGATAACGCCATAGTAGAATGAAATACTCCCTTATCTAAAAAAAGTCCTTGTCCCGGTTTCAACTTATGCTCATCGGCTAAAGTCGAGCACTGCGCTTCTCCGGCAAGCGAAATAATGGAAGTTTTTTTATTTGGATGGCAGTGCATTGAAGTCTGATACCCATTTTGAATATGCAAAACCCACACGGCCACATCATTATTTCCATATATCAAATATTCATGTCCCCACGGTTTTTTAATAACTACTTTTGAGTAGTCAAAAAAGTCGTTCTTTTGAGACTCGTGGTCAATTTTTAGGTGAGAAAATTTTTCTTTATCCCGCTCAGAGGCGGCAATTTTACGGATCATAAGAATAGAACTTATTATATACCAAAAAAGTTGTGCGTCAAAAAAAGCCCCGTTGGGGCTTTATTTTACTATCTCTTTAACTGCTTTAGCAGTTACCCCGATGTACATCGGGGTGAAAGCAGCGCTTTCACTTTTTGAATAATTTTTTCTTTTGTCGGAGGCAAATTATCAGACGCCGAAGAAAATCCGGCATGATGTTCTTCGAGGCCCAAAACATGAACCAGCTTCCCCGTCGCCATCGTTAAATCGTGAGCCATGCATTTCATATGTCCATTTTCAAAATCACCATCCAGGAAAAGTCCCGTCTTAGACGCGCCCAATGCAAGCCGCATTTTTTCCGATATATCAAACGGTTTTAACCATTTGACGTGAATAAGATTGCAGATTATTCCTTCTTTTTCCAATTCCGGCAAAGCCTCGATGGCGCCGAGCCTGGTGGACGAAACGGCAAAAATCGTAATATCCGCTTTTTCATGAACAATGTCTTCCATTTCGTAATCAATATTAAACGAACTTATATGCTCGCTTAAAAGCATCGGGTCATCGTGGCCCATAAACCACTCGTAACCATAATCATATTCTTTTGGAGTCATCGGCGCGTACACATAGACCCCCGGCTTTCTGGTAAGCAAACTGTAATGGCTTCCTGAAGCTACGGGGCCAATGCCGCCGTCTCTCGCGATCGCCCGCACAAGCACGGGACGCGGTTCATTCCACATATATTTAGATATCCCGGCCCTATTCGCAATAGCTTCCGCATTGAACCACAAAAATCCCTGAAACCTAATTATGATTATCGGCCTGAAATCTTTCGACGCCATGCCGACCATAATCGCAGTCCAACTGGTATCGTCCATCGATGCCTCAAAGACATCGCCCTCATTTAGTTCAGGAATCGTCCCGCGGACATTGCCGGCAGCTGTAAGGCATTGGCCTCCGGGAATTCCTCTTTGAGAAGATAAATGTTTTTTTATGATATCGGAGATTGCGTCCGCGCATGTGCGTCCCGTCGGCTTTTTCTGATTGGAAATTTTTGAGATCTGAACGTATGTTTTTTTAAACTCATGAAGTCTCTTCTCCCATATGCTGTTCATTTTTACCCTTGCGTCCAATTCAACTCTTTCCGCTTTAACGAAAAGCTTGGCGTCGTTGAGTTTTTTCTTTGTTAACTCAAAGCGGTCCCATTCGGGCGGACCATCGCATTTCATATTGTTATGGTGTAAATTCCTGCAGGTGTAAATGTTGAAAAACGCCGGCAATTTTCCATTCAAATTTTTAAAATGGCGCATAATGAGCCAGGGATCGTCCGTCATATCAAACGCGGTCATTCCAAATGCCCGCGCCACATCGGTAGTCCTCCAAGCCCTGCGCGTGGCAACTTTGGTCTGGATTGATAAGTCGTTATCCAAGCACACAAAAAGAACCGGAGCCCTTTTTGTCGCCGCAACCCCTTCGGAACCCAAAACATACCCTTCTTCCGCGGAGGCATCGCCCATAAAAGCGATGCAGGCCTGTCTTGAGCGTAAAGCGCGCCCCAATCCGTCGGGAACTTCCGTCCCCATAAATCCATCGTGACCCGGCATTTTGTTTGGAATATGAATTGAAGCTGACCCGCCCCTGCCCCCGGTGCAACCGGTAGGCAAACTCATAACCTCGTCCGCGAGTGCTTCCGGATCTCCGCCCCAGGCCAGATAAATATCGTGGCAGCGGTGCTGAGGAAATAAAATTGCTTCCGGAAAAACTGTCGCGAGCGCCGCCGAAATTGATTCCTGGCCGAAGGAAGGATAAAAAACAGTTTTAACGCCATTTTTTTCTCCCGTGGCTTTTATAAATTTTCCCATTCCTTCTTCAAAGTACCGGCTGTCGCACATTTTCTTAAACATTTCCAAAGTTTCTTTTTCAGAAAATTCTTCCAAGACCCCGTCAAACAATCCCCAAGTTGCTGATCGCATCCTCTCTCCTTTGCAAAGAAAATCTAATAAAAACGCTAGCACTTGTGCTAGCGTTTGTCAAAGTTAAACTAAATGTATCAGGGTTTTATGGAAATAATTAATCTCGGCGGTAATATCTTCACCGAAATTGCCTACAAAAAATCCCCAGTCATGAGCGGTATCCGCGTTGGGTGTTCCGCCGACGACTTCGTAATCAAAATATTTGATCATGTCGTGCCGGAGCACATTGCCGCCGGTCACGATACGAAACTCAATTCCGGCATCTTTAAGACCGGCAAACACTTTCTCGCGATCAATCTTTGCTTCCGGATTTAAAATCACCGCGAAATCAAACCAGGAACTTTTTCCATGCTCCTGTTGAATAATAAATCTTTCATCTTTTCCGAAAAGACGCGTGAATATTTCGGCATTCCTTCGCCGCCAAGCGATCAAAGAATCGAGCTTTTTCAATTGCTCAAGCCCGGCCGCGCCATTTACTTCCTGCGGCCGCAAATTGTATCCCGGCAAAATAAAACGATATGCCTCGAAGCGATCATTCCATTTTCTCTGATAGATTGAAGAGCCCTTGGGCAAATTTCTGGTCCAGCCGTGAGCGCTTAGCGAACGGGCGATATCGGCAAGTTCCGCGCTTGCCGTCACAAGCATTCCTCCCTCGCCTGTCGAAAGGTGATGCGAGTAAAAAAAGCTGAATGTTCCGACGTCTCCGAAAGTGCCGCATGGTTTGCCGTTTATTTCAGCGCCCAAAGATTCACAATTATCTTCAAAAAGATAAAGCTTATGCTTATCGCAAAAAGCGCGCAATTCCTCGAGCGGCGCAGGATTTCCTAAAATGCTGACTGCGACTACCATCCTCGTCCTTGGCGTAAGAGCCGCTTCCAATTTAGAAATATCGATGTTGAGAGTATGAAGATCTATATCGACAAATTTCACTTTGAGCCCGTACTGCTGAAGAGGTGTAAATGTGGTCGCCCATGAAAGAGCCGGGGCAATAACTTCATCGCCTTCGCATATAACCTTCTTATCAACAACTTGCCGACCACGAAGCGGCCGATCTTTTTTGAAAAAAAGCGATGCCACCGCGACAAGATTTGCTGAAGATCCGGAATTGACCATCACTGCGTATGGGGCTTTAATTTTTTCGGCAAACGCATCTTCAAATTCGTGAACAATATTTCCTGACGGCACTGTAAGCCGGCCGCTGCGAATTACCCGCTCCATCGCATCCCGTTCCGCCTTGTCGTGAGAATCCTTGGCTAAAGGATAGAAAACCGATTTTTCTGACATTACTTCCCCCTATTATCAAATTACGAAAAGCCTCTTTAATTAAACGGGAGTATCTACAATTTTGTTTCAAAAAACGCCCCTCCGATGGCCATCGGAGGGGCGTCGCTTTATACATTTCGAAATTGAATTGGATTTATAGACCTGAATCTAGGCTCTCTGAAAACGCCGATTAATTCCGCGATTCCATCTTCCAAAGAAACCTTCGGGCACCAGCCCGCCCGCTCTATTTTTTCGTTGCTTACAATATAATTTCTTTGATCCGGATCTTTGCCTTCAATTTCTTCAGTGACAAGTTCCGGAATTTGCTTTTTAATCTCCCGGCAAAGCTCCATCTTGCTCAAATTAGCGGAGGATAACCCGACGTTGTAGATGTTATTTTTCATATTTTGAAAATTATTCAAAGAAAGAATAAATGCTCCGGCCACGTCTTTGATATGAATATAATTTCTTTTGAAATGAGGTTCAAAAATTTTAATGACCCCGTCCTGGACCGCCTTGAAAACAAAATCATTCACCAGCAGGTCGAGCCGCATTCTCGGACTCGCTCCAAAAACTGTTGCCAGCCTCAAAGAAACGGCATTTCCTCTTTCCAAAATCATTTTCTCCGCCGCCACTTTCAATTCTCCGTAAAGAGACACCGGTCTGAGCGGAGTTTCTTCGGTGCAATAAATACCGTTTTCTCCAACTCCATATCCGCTGTTAGTGGTGGGATAAATTATAATCTGATCCTTACTCAAATACTTAAGCATCATTTCAACCGCTTCAAAAATTATCTCGCGGGCCGGTACAGGAAATTTTTTACAAATCGGCATTCCGGTAAGGCATGCGAGAGGAAAAACCGCGTCTACCTTCCGCAAGAACGGGTGAATCGAAAAAGTATCCCGAACATCGCCTTTCACAATTATCAGATTTTCTATTTCGCCGGCATTCCAAAGCGCGCCTTGGTTGTACATGAAATTATCAATGACTGTCACTTTATGCCCACCCTGCAAAAGCATGGGTACAATCACAGAACCCAAATATCCGGCTCCTCCGGTTACAAGTATTTTCATTGCTTCACTTCCTTTCTGCAATGGTCAAGCAAATGCTCAACGCTTTCTTCAAACGAATATTTTGGAGACCAACCTGTCTCCGATTCAAATTTGGAAGTGTCCGGTATTTGCAATGTCACATCAGTGGGACGCAAAAGATTTGGATCTACCCGTGAAGGTATCGGACGCTTTGCAAGTTTTTTAAGCATTCCCAAAAAATCGCCGACGCTTATGGTTTTCTTGCCGCCGATATTATACGCTTCTCCAAATCGGCATTTTTCTGCGGCCACCCAATAAGATTCCATTGCGTCCCGCACGTCGATAATGGTCCGCACGGAGTCTAAATTTCCATGAAGCAATTCTTCCCGGAGGCCCATTTCAACCTCCGCGACCTGCATCGCGAAACTGGTCGCAAAAAGATTTCTTCGCCGCGGATTTAAATAACTGAACATTCTTGTGCGAATAATTTTTATGCCCCAATTTTCAAAATACATCCGCGCCAAATGGTCTTGCGCGATCTTGGAAACACCATAGGGGCTCGATGAGCGCATCTCCTGAGTTTCCTTGATCGGCACTTCATCCGGATTCACGCGGCCGTATACTTCAGAGGTGCTGCAATGCTGCACTACCGGATCAAAATCTTTTATTTGGCCTTTGACAAAGCGGATTGCTTCAAAAAAATTCACTCCGGCGCCAATGGCATTGTTTTGCATTATTCCAACCGGATCATCAAACGACTCGCGAACGTTGGCGTCTGAGGCAATATGAAAAATAGCATCCGGCCGCACGCTCATAAGTACGTCTGTAATCGATTGCAGATAATTAAGGTCTCTGGGATGCAATTTAATGCGCCCACGGAGCGTTGTCAGATTTTTGCTCCTGGCAATCGTGCTCGAACGGGCCAAGCCATGCACCTCAACCCCCGGATGATTCTCAAGAATATTTTCCGCCATATAGCTCCCGCCGGACCCCGCCACCCCGGTAATCAAAACTTGTTTGAATTTCCTTCCGTCCATTTTGTCACCCCTTCCGTTTGTTTTCAAAGTCCTGTTAACTTTAACCAAATTAGCTGTATTTTAGTAACAATGTCAAACCCCGTCGCTCGCAAGCGACGGGGTAAATATTTACTTAAAGTCATTACTTTTCTTTACTTATTTCTTCCAAAACTTTTTTGTTTATTTTATCAATTCGACCACGCATTTCTTCAACGCCGACACCGTTTCTTTCGGCCAGTCTCTCCAGGGCTTTTTCACCATCTTCACGGGTTATTGGTTTTGTTAATTCAGTAATTGTATTTCCGGAGCCACACTCCTCGCAACGGAATGCATTTCCTTTAAATTTCTCAATTGTTTCCGGAGTGGTGCCAAGATCTTCTCCCTCCCAAAAACGTTTGTGCCCACAATCTTTGCAGGCAGTTGTATATCCTTTCATATCGAACGACATTCCCCGCCGTCAACTCGTATGCATGTGCCGTTAATAAATTGCGCCGCATCGGAGGCAAGAAATGCCACCGCGCTTGCCACATCAGAAAGTTCGCCAACTTTTCCCAATGGATTTTTCTTGGCCGCGCTTTCCAGTATTTTTTTTCTCGCCTCATCAACGCTTATTCCTTCGTTCTTTGCCCGATCTTTCGCGTTACGCTCCAGTCCGCCGCCGTTAAGCGTGTTGGGGCAGATACAATTTGTCCTAATCCCTTCCGGACCAAATTCATTCGCCAAACATTTTGTCAGCGCGATCAATCCGGCTTTCGCGACAGCATAATCCGGATTCCTTCCTCCGGGCTGAATCCCGGGAAGCGATCCGATATTGATAATGCGTCCTCCGTGTTTTGATTTTCTCAAAAACGGAAGCGCGGCTCGTGTAAAACGTACCGCGCTCATCAAGTTAAGATTAAAAGTATTTAGCCAATCTTCATCGTTCAAATCTTCAAACTTTCCGAATTTTGGAGCTCCGCCGATGTTATTGACGAGGATATCGAGAGTTTCTTCTTTGCCAAAACTGTACTGAGGCAGAAACGAACGAAAGTGATCCGCAATCGAAACATTGCTGCTTGCATCAAGCTGCCATCCAACAAGGCGAAGTCCATGCGCCTCTTCTGCTTCCCGCAACGCACTTTCAAGCTTTTCTGTATCACGCCCGCAGATTATCACTTTTGCGCCAGCTTGCGCCAAAGTGAATGCGATTTCTTTTCCCAAACCGTGGCTCGATCCGGTCACCAACGCCATCCTGCCGTTAAGATTTAAATTCATTTTGACTCCTTTCCGATATTTTCGCGCCACCATTCAATTGTTTTTTTGAGCCCTTCGTCGAGCGGTGTTTTGGGTTGCCAGCCCGTGAATCTTTTTACAAGTCCGGTGTCTAATACAATTGACGCCGGCAAAATAACATTTTCTCTTTTTTCATAAACAATTTCCAAATCTCTACCGGAAGCCGCAATAATTGCCCGCGCAAGATTATGTACCGGAGTTCCGGACCCGGCACCGACATTGAATACAGCATGTCTCCCTGCCGGCTCGTGAACCGTTGAATATTCAATGAAATCAACTAAATCAGAAACGTAAAGCAAGTCTCTTTTTTCAAATCCATCGCCGCGGATATGCAGTTTGCCGTCCGTTGAAGTCATCGCCTTGGTAATTAAAGCTCCGCATACATGCGAACGCTTCAGATCAAACTTATCATGCGGACCGTAGATATTTGAATGGCGGATAACCGTCGAGGACATATCGCTGTTTGACGCGTAGGAATAACACCAATCCTCAATAAATAATTTTGCCAACGCTCCTTCGCGATAATCAATATGAAATTGATTCCTGATGACGTCATCTTCTTTCACCGGACGATGAAAAAATGGCGGATACATCACACTGCAACTCAAAAAAATAAAATGCTTAACGCCGTTTCGCGCGGCTGCGTTGAGCAAATTTATATTCATCTGAATATTTTTTTCGGCGTATTCCAGCCAGCTCGCTTTCATTCCTGATCCGGCGGTGGCAGCGGCGCATTGGATAACAACATCTATCCCCTCGGTTAGCTGAAGAGATTGATTTATACCGGTTAAATCCGCGAAATCCACAGGAACCGGCCAGCTATGGCTTCTTTGTTCAGGAATATCCTTCGTATAATGAGTTCCCAAAATCTCTAAATCATCCCGTTTCAGCAGCCTTTCAAAAAAATTTCTCCCGATAAATCCGGACGCGCCGCAGACCAAAACCCGTTTCTTTTTCAATGTTCACCACCTCTTTTCTAAGCTACTTATATGTCAAAATTATGTTTTTGTCAAACTGAATCTCGACAGGAGATTCTTCGACTGTCGTATATCTGTTTTTTAAATCTTCGATCAAAATGGATTGAATCGGCTGTTTTTTATCAAATTCTTTTTTGCCCACTTCGTTTATTATTTCATTCCTATATTTATATTTCATAATTTTTTTGGAAAGATCCCAATAAGCTTTGTCCAAAAAATTATTCTGCAAAAATCTTATTTGCCCGCCGACATTAAATGCCCTATACCACCACATTCTTCTCGGCGAATAAGGGTGGCTGAAATTTAATCCGAGCCCTCGGGAAAATTTTTCAAGAGTTATGTTGAAATAATCTTTGGCAGGCTCTGTTTGATTTGGAATATAACCGACTTTCCTGGCGAGCAAATGAACCGCCTGTTTGTTTGTTAAAGATTCATCGACAACCTCGTAATGATATTTGTTAAGCAATTTTTTTAGAGAAAGGGTCGTAAAGGAATGCAGATGCGGGAAGTAAAGCAAATTACTCATTGTAAATTCCCCGGCCGCGTTGGGCAAAGAAATCGCAAAATAATCCCCTTCGGACTGCAGATCCGAAGAAAGTTTGATCAGCTCCCCAGGATCATAAACATGTTCAAAAACGTGATGAGAAAAAATTAAACTATATGGAGCTTTTTCTCTAAGCTTGCTTTGAAGAGTCGAATCCTCAAATGGAGAAGTTAAAATATCCAGCCCAAAAAAAGTTTTGGCAAAGTCCGCCCGGTGCTTTGAATTTTCGATCCCTGTCAGATTTGAAAATCCCATGTTTTTAATCTGGTTGAGAGTGGATCCATAGCCGCAGCCTATCTCGCATATCGGGCGGGATTTATCGATATTGATGCCCGCCAGCATCTCCAGAATTTCTCTTTGCTTTTTGTCCTGCCCATGTTTTATCTTCCTTACCAGCTTTTTTACCTTTGGAGATCCGGTATCTTCCCAGGTATTTAAATAGAAATCTTTTATCCAGTCTTTGGTCGGCCTATCGATATAACCTATATAGCCGCAGGATCGGCAAACTCCCACCCTGATTTTTTGCGCGCCGTTATTCCCGAAAAAAGTGGTTACCGTCTTCAGCGCCGTATCATCACAGGGGCAATTGAGGTTTGAAACCCAATTCGCGCCGGGGTCCACTTCAAAAGTTTTCCAATCAAAAAGATCCAGAAAACCGGCAATTTTAAATCCCAAATTTTTATCATTCATACTCAAACTATATTGTAAACCTTGTAAAAATAAGAGTTTTTGTCTTTCAATAATTTATCCGGACTGCCCTCTTCGATGATGCGGCCATTTTCCAGGCCTATCAGCCGGTCTGAATCTACAATCGTAGAAAGCCGATGCGCTATCACGATAACCGTCATCTCTCCCTTGAGGCCGTCGATCGCCTTTTTAATCATTGTTTCCGATTCGTTGTCCAAGGCCGATGTCGCCTCATCCAAAACCAGAATTTTGGGGTGGCGCGCAAGAACTCTGGCCAAAACTATCCTCTGGCGCTGGCCGGCGGAAAGCAAAACGCCACGCTCGCCCACCAAAGTATTATACTTCTCAGGAAGGGTGGTTATAAAATCGTGTATATTGGCGAGCTTCGCGCCGTAAACCACATCTTCTTCTTTAATAGAGTTATCAAAAAATTTTATATTATTTAGAACGGTATCGTTCTTCAAAAAAATATCCTGCGACACATAGCCTATGTTTTTTCTCCATTCTGAAAGATGAATTTCATTCGCGTTCAACCCGTCCAATAAAATTTCCCCGCTTTGGGGCTTAAAAAGGCGCAACAACAAGTCAACAAAAGTCGTCTTGCCTGCCCCGGAAGGGCCTATTATCCCGGTCATTTCCCCTTTCTTGATTTTAAAAGAAATATTATGAAGCACTTCCTGTCCGTCATTGTATGAAAAATTAACATTTTTAAACTCAAGAAACTCTTCAAGCGCAAATGGCTTGTCGCCCTCGTTGCTCTCTCTGTGCCTGGCGATGTCGGCCTGGAATTGGACCAAGTTGTTAACGTAAGGAATCGCCTCGCTTATTACGTAAGATGAACCCTGTATCTTATCAACGTAAGCAAACAGTCTTTCTATCAGATACATTACCGCTATAAAAACTCCGAAATCAAAATTCGGCCTCAGATAAAAAAACAAAAAAACCAAGGAAATAAATATGAACCCGAGCGGCTGTATAAAAACAGACCCCCAATTTTTTATTATCTGCAAGGTCACGCGCATATCTTTTAATCTGTCAAAATATTCGTGGCCGGTGTTTTTCACCTCTTTCTCCACCCCCATCGCCTTAATTGTTTTTACTCCAATGACATTTTCATTGATATAATGATTTATTTCCGCCTCCAACTTACTCCTTTTTTTAGAGTAATTTTTTGTTTTTACAATCAGCGGGCGAAAAACAAAAACTATGAATACCCCGAAAAGCAAAGTTATCACGGTTACAGAACGGGAAAGTTTGAAAGCGACAACTGTGTAAGTTATAAAACTGGTAAGCGCCAGAATATTATTTGAAATCTGCTGGAAGAGCCTGACCACAAAACCAACCTGGGTAATCAGAACAAACTCCAGATATCCTATTTTTTGCTTCATCAGATACGGCCAGCTGGCGGAAAGAGTGTCTTTGTATATATCCCGCTTCATATTATTTTCGTAATCCGCGGATATCAAAACGTTTACATAATTGAAAAGCAACAAGGTGAACGCCTTGAGTATAAACAGAAAACAAATTAGTCCGATTAAAGAATAAAGATGAAGTTGAACGTTAAAATACGAAAACAAACCCACAATGGTCTTGGAAATGAAATCCGTGCCGAGCACCCCGCCTTTTACTACAAACGAAAAAACCGGCACCAAAACTCCAATCCCCAGGGCCTCTGTCACCCCGCTTAAAAAGCCCAAAGCAATCAAAATTAAAATACGGAACTTGTAGTTTCCGTACAATTTCTTGGCTACCTCCAATATGGCTCTGGCGCGCCCGATACCCATATTACTTAAAACTTCGGGCACATCTCCTCTGTTGCTAATTTGCATTGAAATTGGTTATATCTATTGTATGAATAGTAGCACTAAAATTTTGGGAGTGGTAGGAGCCAGATCCGGATCAAAAAGTATAAAAGACAAAAATATAAAACCGCTTTTCGGAAAACCCCTTATGGGCTGGGTTATTGAAGCCGCCAAAAAATCAAAATTCGTAAACCGGCTGATAATTTCCACCGATTCGGAAAAATACGCGGAGCTTGCCAAAAAATATGGAGCGGAATCTTTGTTTTTGAGGCCCGGCAACCTTGCTGACGACCAGGCATCGGATATAGATTATTTAACTCACGCAACGCTCTGGATGGAACAAAACGCAAACTGGAAACCGGATATAATTTTGAGACTCCCCCCCACCACTCCGCTTTGTAAAACAGAATCAATTGATGCCTGTATTCAGCTTTTACTCGATGACAAAGAAGCTACTTCTTGTCGCACCATAACAAAGGCGTCGAAGCATCCTTACAAACTTTGGAAAAAAGAAGGAAACAGGCTTGTTTCTTTCATCCCCAAGGAACTCACCGGCTTCGATGAACCCTCCAATATGCCGAGGCAGGCTTTTCCAGGAGCCTACACCCACGTGGATATCATAGCCGTCAGATACGACACTTTAATAAAAGATAAACTCCTTACCGGCGAAAAGACACTTTTCCATGAAATCCCCAAGGGCGACGCAGTAGACATCGATGATGAAAATGATTTTCTCCTGGCCGAAATTTTACTCAAAAAAAGATTGGGCGTAAAATAGGATAATGATCATGGGAAAACTGGTAAGATCTTATTTCAAAATGAGGACAAAGCTCCCCGTCTGGCTTTGGCTTAACAAAAAAGCGATAAAATTATTTAATAAGAACTCGCCGCGTATTGATGAAACACAAAAAAGAATCATTGATGATCTGACTAAAAATGGAATTGCCGTGACTCATGTCGATGAATTGTGGCCCGGAGAAAATAAACTTGCCAGGCTCCAAAACTATGCCAAAGAACTTGAGGAAGCCGGGACAGGAGAAAAGACTTCAAAAACATTTTTAACATATTTATTGCCGGTAAAACCGGTTTTGGACATTGAAAATATTTTGATAAAACTGGCTGTTCATGAAAAAGTTCTGGCCGTTATAAATTCTTACTTGGGAATGTTTTCCAAGTTTTATTATTTCACCCTAAATATTACCCATCCGGTACCAGATGGAACAAATCCCGAGCAATCGCAAAGATGGCACCGGGACCCGGAAGACATAAAAATGGCCAAGATGTTTATTTATTTAAATGACGTTGATGAGGGAACCGGGCCGTTTATTTACGTACCCCAATCAAACTTCGGAGGCAAGTGGAACAAAATATTCCCCCAAAGGCCTCCGATAGGATATTATCCTCCCGACGGAGAATTGGAAAAGATAATCCCGCCAGGCGAAATAAAAAAATTCGTGGCCCGAGCCGGCACAATAATATTCGCCGATACCGCCGGGCTTCATAAGGGAGGATACGCGACTCAAAAAGAACGCGTTATGTTGACAGTCGGATATTCCTCCAGCTCATCGCCTCTGGCTGAACAATATTCTTTGCCGGGGAACGCAAAAGAAAAAGTTGAAAAACTCTCGCCTGCCCAAAAATACGCGATATTATTTAAGCCGTCAAAATTTAATTCGTATCTGCTGCGCAAATTTCGGAAGTTTTTCAAAAACACCGCCTGATCAAGGCTTGATGGCCTTAAATCCATACCCTTCCGCAAAATTTTCCGAGACAGGGGCCTTCAAAAATAAAGATTGGAAAATTTTATTAATTATGGAAAAAACTTTTCTACAAATTCTTACCATTAGAGACTGATTTGACGCTGTTAAAAAATAATTGAAAAAAGAATTTTGTGTCTGAAAAAAAACATCGTAAATGGTGCCGATTGGCGTAATTTCAATATTTATGAATCCGTTCTTTTCCAACAAATCCCTAAGCGCGTAAGGCGTATAACGATAAAAATCGTGTGGAGCCTGATGTACATCGCGGATGAAAGGAACCGTGCCTATCAGCAGCCCTCCCTGCCTGATGAGCCTGAAGCCCTCGCTCAAAAGACCGCGGGGGTCGAGCACGTGTTCAAGAGTATTTGAAAGCACAACCACGTCGCACGACGCGCTCTGCAAAGGAATGGGCTTTGAAAGATCGGCCAAAACAGATACATGCGCCGTTTGCTTCCAGTCTACTCCGATGTATGTTTTCGACTGGGAAAAAAGATCCCAAAAAGGGACCTCCCCCGCCCCGAGATCGACCACATCTTTTCCGCGCGGAAAGTTGGCATTAAAATAAATATAATTATTTTTTCTCCAATTACTCCATTTTTTGTTCATCTGACATGGCAATTTTTCTGATAAAATCTGAGACTCTCCTGCCGCTTTGGCCATCAAAAAATTCTATCTGGTCCTTTCTCATCTGCTCTCTTCCCCCGGCATGAAGCTTCGGGTTTTTTAAGTATTCGTTCACCTCATTAACCATCTGATCTAAATTCCAAGCCAGCGCAACTCCCCCGCTGCTTTCGATCGCCTCATAGTGGTCGTGTCCTGACATGTATCTTACGCTGTGTTTTGGCGGACAGTTCGGCTCCGCGTCAAATCTGATATTTATCACCGGCTTATCAAGCGCGGCGGCATCAATGCTTAAGGTGGAGATTGTATTTATTGTTACATCGCTGAAATAAAGAGAATTGAAAAGAAGCTCGACATCTTTTTCAGTAAACTCATAATCTTTAGTTACAAGCCCCGTCATATTATCAAAATATATTTGGCAGGGATGGGTAATTGTTAAGTGATCGCTTGGATTTAGTCTGCCCTCCGGGATCTCCGAGCTGTTCGGTCTGAAGCGCACCAAAATGTGGGTATTGCCAGGCAGTTTTCCCGTTTTTATCGCATCGGTTAAAGTATTTATAATTTTAACGGCTGATTTTGTGTAGTCGTTGAAAAACGGGGCGCACAAAATAAGCCGCCTGTCCAACGGAATGCCCAATGATTTTAAAAACTCGTCCCTGGAAGGTTTCTTATTTTTAAAATAATGATCGTATTGGGGAGCGCCCAAAACAGCAATATCTTTTCCCGGCATACCGGCATATTTTATTGCTTCATATTTCATAATGGTGTTTAAAACAACGAGCTTATCCGGCAAAATTTGCACAACACCCTTAGAAGTTAAATTGTCCCAGGATCTGACCAGTCCGATCACATAGAAACCGGATTTTTTTGCCGCCCGCATAAAAGTGCGGTCGATGGGGAAAACTATATCCGGCAAAACAACCACATCCGGCCGGTATTTTTGAAGAGCGGCGGCCGCGTCTTTATTCAAAGGAACAAATTTTTCAAGAACCCTGATTGTGCCCCTGATTAAGGGAAAAAACGGGCGGGACAGCAAGTTGGCGGCGCGCATAAAAACAAATCGTGAACGGTTGCCATATCTGAAATATTCCAATTTTTGTTTCAGACGGACAGTATTGGTATCGAGCAAATTAAATGCCAGCTCGGCCAAAAACCTTCCGAACCAGGGCTCAGAAGAAATATCCAACGGCTCAAAAATAAGATTCGTCTCATTAAATTCTTTTCTATAAAAATCCGCCTTAACGGAAGGAACGACTACCACCAGCCTTATGTTCTTATCTTTTATTAATTCTTTATAGGTATCGTTCCTGAAGAAATTCCTGGAACGGGTGCCGTTGTATATGGGCAAAAAAATTGTTTTTTGTGTCATAATTTTTATTTACTAAGAGCGAATTTGGCCAATGGCGCAAGCTTTTCTAAATATTCTTTTTCCGGTCTTTCATAGTTGGTTTTAAAAACGGACGCGCCGGATACAAAACACGCCATGGACATCAGTCTTGATTTTGTTGTGCTGAATCCCCCCCTATGAAGCCCGCTGGTATCGCAAAATATAATCGTGCCGGCGCGCGCTGTGCAAATTTTTATATCTTCTTTGGGCACTATTTTCTCAAGCTCTCCATCCGGCGGATAAGATCCTGCCGGCAGCCGCTGTGGAAATAAATGCCGCCACTTTCCGCCAAAATGAGAACCCTTAACATAAGTAAACGGGCCAGTTCCCTCATCGACGTCATTCAAATATAAAAATACTTTGACTAACTTTTTGTCCTCCGGATCTCTGTGCCAGCGCTGAGATAAGTACGCCCGAAAATCCGGCGGCACAACCATGGTTGACATTAGATAAAAACTGTTGAATTTGGGCGCAAGTTTCAGATAAAGCGCCGCCGGGAAAATTATTTCATCCTGTAGAACAAACTTTAAAAACGGATTTTCAAAATCCCCAACCGCAAGATTCTTATCTCCTCCAAGCAAATAAGTGAAAAATGTTTTTTCTCCTTTTTTCCCCGGATTCATTTCTTTTTTCGAGATAATTTCATCCTGAATAGCCGGGTCATTAAGCCTTTCCAATGTGTATTTTTTTAAATCTTCAAAAAATGAAATATCCGGAAAAAGATCGGAAATATCCGCTGTCGCAATGCCGTCTCTTTCCAATGATCTGGCGATCTTCCTCTGAGCCTCGCTGATGTTCTGAGGCCGGAACAATTTCCAAAATTTTCTTGGCCCGCGGTTCAGCCAATAAAACCAGATAGACCAGGAATTTCTTATCCTATGATATAGAAAAAATAATCTTTCGAATTGAATTTTTATAAATTTCATAGTGTTTGTTTTGTAATTGAATTGGCGTCTAAACGGTTTATTTCGTACCGGTCAGAATGAGAAACAGATTCTTTAATCGTAAACCCGGCAACAAAACCGCTCTTTTCTAAAATAGGAAAAAGGGTTTGATCGTAGTCGCCGTAAGGATAGCTGAAAGCCAGTGGCCCGTCGGATATTGTTCCCAGTCTTTCTGCCGATTTTTGAACCTCTTTTTCCTTTTCTTCCGGGGTCAAAGAAGTCATCCAGCGGTGCGTTTCTCCATGCCCCCCGAAATGCATCCCGACTCGCTTCATTTCCATCATATTATGATGGCTTAAATAGAGCCTTTCTGCAAAATCTGCGGAACTGCCGATGCTTTCCTCAAAAAGTTTTAAAATTATCGGGCAGGATTCGTTGAACATGTATTTTCCGATGACTCTCTTGAAAGTCCTGAAAGTTAGATCGTCATATTTGCTTTGGGGATAATCTTTAAGGCATTGAATTTCGCATTTTTGGAATAAACTTTTTGTTTTTTTGTCCAGATTGTCTAAAAATTTATTTCTCAGCCCGGCCTCTCCAAGTTTTGCGGTCAACATCTGAACCTGATGGACAAATGCCACTCCCTCTTTCGGTTCGCGCCCCAAAATAAAAAACACGGCCGGAATTTTTTTGAAAACAAGCTCCGGCAAAACAATTTTAAAGTGATCAATAGTCCCGTCGTCAAAAGTTATGAGGCAAGCGCTTGGAGGGAGCGGTCTTTTGTGAAGGATGAAATCGGCCAAATCCGGCCAGTCAATCAAATGATAATTTTTTTGAATATACGAGAGCTGCCGCCTGAAATCGGCCAAGGGCAATGTCTTAAGCCCCGGAAAAATCGGTTCTCCGACAAAGTGATACATAACTACTGTAAGTTTAAACGGCATCATAAGAAGTTTGGGCGATCTTGGTCGCCATCGCCTTTTGTTATATACCAGTTTTTGGGGTCGCGCAATTTCGCATCGCCGCGCAAACTTTCATCTAAGTATAAAATCCAGTTGATGCTTTTTCTTTTGTGAGAAACCGGGTTAAGCAACAGAGGTATCTCAGAATATTTACCGCTGTAAGCGTCTGCGAATCCTTTTTTGAGAAGTGATTCCTTATGAAAATTTCCGGAAAATAAGATATCGATCATCCGCGCGCCGGATTCTTTAATTTTTATTTCCGCGGCCGCAAGCAAATCTGATTCCGCTTCGTCCCGGCTTATAAAATCAATGATCCTGCCAATTTTATAATCCTCTGTGCCGCCGGAAGATTCCTCCATTCTAAATATTAAAAACCCGTTAATTTCTCCGTGGGTTTTAGATACCAAAACTCTGTATTTAAAAATCGGGTGATCTTCGTATCGCCATTTAAGGTAATCATATTTTCTTGAAATGGTGCCGGAATACTTATTTGTCTTCTCCATCTTCTCCCAAAACCCGTCAAAATCCTTGTTAAACGCGGCCACTTCTTCAATATTTTTACTATTTTCAGAAGAATCATTATCCAGTATTTTTATAAACCTGTTTAAATCCCCCATCGGCGACCATCCTCCCAGCTTTTCATAAATCGGCTCCGATTCTTTTGTGTAGCCGTTTATATAAGAAATTTTAAAGTTTTTGCTTATTGATTGAATTAACTTTGCCCCCAATCCAAACCCACGCGCGCGCTCGCCAACCATTAAATTCGCCAAGCAAGTGCCCTGAATGCTTTCGCCGGCGGCAACCATCGATACAGGAATGAATCCGCAATAACCCATTACTTCCCCGTTATGATATATGATTTTCATATTGTACCGGCCGTCCTTTTTATATTGCCAATCGAAAAAATCCCGGTTGAGCAGGATGTAGTTTTTGTGAAATTGCTTTTCAATAAATTTGTGAAGCGCAGGAATGTGTTTTTGCTCTAAATCAACGATGATATTTTCCATTAGGTAATAACAATATTTTCTCCGTTAATAGTTTTCGCTTCCTCGGAACACAAGAACGCCACTTTTCCGGCGACGATATTTGGATCCACAAGTTTCCCGGAAGGATATTCCGACGCGATTATCTCCTTAAGTTTTTTGGGCAACCCTGCTGTGAGATTTGTTTCCATCGTGCCGGGAGAAACGACATTGCAAGTGATTCTAAATTTTCCATATTCCGCCGCAATGCATTTTGAAAGGCCCAACATTGCGTATTTTGCCGTCACATAATCTGAAATATGCGTGGGTGGAACACCGGCAGTATATTCTGTGGCAATGGCAATAATCCTTCCCCATTTTTGAGATTTCATATGAGGTATTATTTTTTTTGCGATTAGAAAAAACGCTTTGAGTTGCAGATCCAAATGCGATTCAAAATCCGCCCAACTTTTTTCTTCAATCAATTTATTCTCAATTGGCGTCGAAACAGAATGAATAAAAATATCTATATCGTAGCCTATCTTTTCAAGTAGTTTTTCAACTTCGTCTTCTTTGCTTAAGTCCGCGTCAAAAAAACCAGGCTTTTTTCCATGCGAATGCAAAAAAAGCCGGTAATCTTCTTTTTGAAACCTCTTTACAATGGCGCTCCCCAGCCCGCCGGACGCCCCGGTTATTAATACCTTTTTAGTTTTCATATTAAATATGACACTTTTGCCTCGCCGTCTAGCACTGCCTCGCCGGTTATTTTGGAAATTTTTGTGGCGATAGTAATAACTTTCGTACCCTCAGATTTTTCTGTAACTTTTCCTTCTACTTTCAAGGTATCCCCGAGAAAAACCGGATTTTTGAAATTCAAAGTCTGCGACAGATAGAGCGCGTGCCGCCCCGGTAAATACATCCCCACAAGCCGCGAAAGGAATGAGCCGGCCAAAAAACCATGAGCCACTCTTTTTTTAAATTTGGTGGACGCCGCGAATTCCTCGTTCATATGAAGCGGATTATAATCTCCGCTCATGCGCGCAAAATCCGCCACTAATTCAGGTGTAATCGCCGCTTCAAAAGAGGCCTTCGACCCGATATTTATATCTTCGAATTTAAGAAAATTTGATTCCATGTGTAATTAAGTGTTTTTTAATATCGCTGACGTTTTTTACATCCATAACTTCATCAATGGTAAACTTAACATTGAATTCCTGTTCCAGCTTATCAACCAGAAGAAGCCCGTTAAAAGAATCCCAGTTTTTGATCGTGGTTGGTGAAGACTCGTCATTGATATTTTTTATGTCTTCTTTAAAAAGATCGGATAAAATTTTATAAAGTTTTTCTTGCATAATTGTTTAAGATAAGAGCAATCTAAATTTATTTTCTCCAAAAACGTCGAAACCGTAATTAGGATAAACAGCGCCGCATACAGAATTTTTTTCGGTGGGGATATACTCCCCCACAATCTCTTTGGCACCAACCTTTTTTGCTTCTTCTTTTATAAAATCTAGCATTTTATTTTCAATATTTCTACCAATAACACGACAACTTAAAAGCATGTTGTCGATAACAAAAGAAGGAATATTATTTTGTATAATCATAACTCCCACCAATCCATGATCTGCAAATTTATCTTTAACATTCACAGAATACACGCGATATTTGGTATCTTCAGCAAATTTTCTGACATCGTTTTCGCTGTATCTTTTGGTAGTTAAATTAAACTGATTGGTTTTTTGGATAAGCTGAGCGATTCTAGGAATTGTAAAATCGTTTGCCGGCTCGATCTTTACTTCCATATCGAGAGAATTTAGAAAATCATCCGTATTTGAAAACTGATTTTTGTATTCGCCAATTTGCCTTTGCTTGGCATAAAGCTCTCCGCGCTTTAAATCCTCTTCCGTAATTTGAAGAGTATTAAAATCGTTTAGCTCCTTTATTGTGCGCAGATAAAGAGCCGGATCTTCCGGCAGATTTACCGCCAAAACTTCCGGCAGAGATTGCCTTACAAGCTCGCGGTTCGCCTGATCGTCATCAATAAATACCAGGAAATCCAAGCCAATATTTAGCTCTTGTGCAATTCTTTTTATTTGAGTCGCTTTATCATCCCAGTTGATTTGAATTGATCCAAAATTTTCCTCCCGCAACTGCATATAAGGATGCTCGCGAATAACTTTTATCGCATCATCGTAATTATTTTTGCTGGCGATTGCCAAAATAATACCCCGCTTGTTGAGAGCCAAAAGATATTTTTGAAATTCCAAATAGGCGTTGCCGGGCGCTTTTGTATCTAGCTGAATGCCGTTAAACCCGTCCTCGCCCACGATTCCTCCCCAAAGAGTGTTATCCAGATCCAGAACTACGCATTTTCTGTTTTTGGAAACGAGCGGCTTTATAAAAGACATAAATTCGTAAGCCAGCTTTGGCATAAATTCCGGTTTAATATAAATATCGCCAAGATAGCGCAGTTTTTCATCTACGATATTATATTCTCCGTATTTGGAAAAAAATGCCGCGAGATCATAAACTTGGATTCTGCTCTCTTTAGGGGCGAGGGCATTTAATGCTTTATTAAATTCTGAAACTAAATTTTTAAAAGAATTTTCTTTTTTAAAATCTGCGATGCCAAATGAAGAGTAAGATAATAATGGGACATTGGATACCGCAATTGTCCCGGTTATATTTTCTAAAAATTTAGGAATTATATTTAGTATTTTATCCTCGACTTGATTTACCAAAACAAAAGAAATATCCGGTTTAAACTTTTTGAGACCGCTTTCCGGACTCAAAATTTCATCATATATTTTTTCATATTCGGCCACATAAAATTCGGCATCCAAAGACACCTTTTTGCATTCTTCTTTAAGTGCCTCATCCAGCCCCCTTATGGTAAACGGGGCAAGCAGGGCGATTTTGATTTTTTGAGTCTGAACCGGCATATCAGTATTATAACGCACTTTTAGAGCAAAATGTTTGCTTGGGCTTGATTTTTTATCAAAACAAGGTATAATTATCTTAGGATGGCAAAAATAGCTCTGTGGAGTAAAAAATGCTTAATTTTCGGGATCGGATCCCAAAACTTTTTAAGATTTTGAAAGAAAAGTTGTCTCCAAAGCCTGGCGCTCAAGAATCTGTAATTGATTCGCTGATGGCAACACTTGAAATCGAAAAAAATAATGCTAAAAATTCTGCGAACGTTTCTGAAATGTATAGGGCGTGGCATCTGGAAAATGAGATTGGATTGATATTGCCCATACCCTTATTAAATAACCCCGCCGGTTATGATCTGCGAAGTTTTCAGAAAATCGGCGACGCCGAGATAACTAGCGCCAAAGAGCCGAAGCATCTTGGCAGAATGAAATGCCAAATTCTGCAAGCTCTCTCAAATTCAAAATCCATGAAACCCTCAGAAGTATTGGAGAAATTCCAAATTATCATTATCGCCGCCTGGAACGAGTACGGGGGAGTTTACATATCGCCAAATGATGTTTCTAAAAAAGAGATTGACGATTTCCTGGCCCGACTAGAAAAAATTTCAGCAAACTAGCACCACCGCAATCGCCTTATCTTTTTCATGAGCCAAAGATACCAAAACTTTAAAGCCTTTCAGGAAAACCTGGGGCTTTTTGTTTTTTATAGTAACTTCAATTTCGTGAAAATTTTGGGGTTGATTGGGTAGCGCCTTAATCACAGCTTCCTTCGCCGCAAATCTGGCGGCGAAGCTCGGATACGGATCCGGCTTTGCCAAACAATATTTTATTTCTTTTGGAGTAAATATTTTTTGATAAAAAGATTTGTTTTTTGCGAAACGCATTTTTCGAAAACGCCCGATATCTTCGATATCTATTCCGACTCCTATAATATTCTTTATTTTCATATCAGTTTATCCAGCATTTTCGTTACAACCCGCTCTGACGCCAAACCGTCTCTTTTGTAGCAAAGGCGCTCAAACATTTTATCTCTTTCTCTTTCGTGAAGATGAGGATTCTTTAAGTAGTTATCTAAAATTTTAAAAAGGTCGTCGAAATTTTCCGCAGTTGAGACCCCGCCGGAATTTAAAACATCATGAAAGTGCTCCCGCAGCATAAATCGCCTGATTGAACGGTTAAAGGGGCGCACTTTATACCCGTCGAAGCCGATCCCCACAAGCGGGCGGTTGAGAGCCGCGGCCTCCAATACCGCCGTAGAATAAATTGATATCACGGCGTCGGCATGCCGCATTATATTTATAAACTGAGTGCTGCGCGCGAGATCTCCCCAAAATTCTTTTTTGTAAAAAACAACTCTCGGATGCTCTTCAAACCTGTTGTATTTCTTTTCATCAAAATCTCTATCCGCTCCCCTGCCTCCAAGATACGGACGGATTACGAGCTTTGTATCCAAACCGAATTTATTGTCATCGGCCCACTTTAAAATATTTTCTATTGTATCCGGCTCATCCGGACAGTAGGCGCTTCCGGAAATATATAAAATATATTTTGAATTTTCGGAAAATCCCAAATCTTTCAAAATTTCTCCGCGCGTTGCGGCATATTTTTCACTAACTATAAAATCGATATGCGGATAACCAACCATAGAAATGTCCGCAGAATTGTATGACTGAAATTTTACCGCCATATCCTTTATCTGTTCGCTTTGGGCAAGGAGAAAATCCGGTTTTAGCGGCAAATAATATTTATCAAAATGATCCCAATTGGAAATCATGCCTGCCGTTTTGACTTGCCGCCTTTTAGCCTCTCCCAAGAGCCTGGTATCAAACTGTCCGTAAATATGGCCGGCGAAAATCATTGAAGGATTATATTGAGAAAACAGGGATGAAAAATTCTCTCCGCCAAATAGCCTGAGATAAATCCATGGGACAATCTTAGCTTTGATAAATTTCAATCGCCCAAATGTTCTGGCAATAAGAATCTTAATCGGCGCCAGATACATTTTGCCTCCGGCGGGCGGCTCATCCGGCCTCACACCCAAAGTAGCCAAAGTGCGCGTGGTGCCTGTATAAATAAGGTAGGAATAGAAAAAGTAAAAAAACTTCTGGAAAATATTTTCTATTCTGGCCGGCGGAGCTTTTTCTAAAATAATGCGGTCGCTCAGATGATCGGCAAAAAACGGAAGATATTTTTCATAATCTCTCTTTTGCACCAAAAAAACTATCCGCAAGTTTTGATCTTGCGCCACTTTTTCTCTCAACTGGTCAAAAACGCTTCCGGGGAAAAAAAATAAATTCCGGAAAACCAAAGGCGAGGAAAGTGTAAAAAAAATTGTTTTTAATTCTCGCATAATATATTTCCCCATCCTCTGCCATTTTCTCTATTTGCCGACAAATTCATAACCTCTTCCGGGGTCTTTGGTTTTAAAATCTTATTCTTTCCGTCTATAACTCTGAAACGATACCCCCAACTCTCCATTTTTTTTAGAAGCGCTAAGGGATCGGTATTTAAATTGCGAAGTCCGTACGGCCAGAATTCCATCAGTATTTTTAATTTATTATTTTTTAAAGTATTTTCAGCTCCTCCAATGACAAGCCCTTCGGCCCCCTGTACATCCATTTTTATAAAATCCACTTTTTTATCTTCCAAAAAATTATCCAGAGTCGTGGTTTCAACCTCCACCTCTCCCTCCAAATCGCCACCCGGAATATTTTGAGAAGCCAATGACATATTTCCTAAATTTGCCTTATCTAAAAATAATTTCAGTTTCCCCGGTTTATCTGAAAGCGCCAGTGGAAGCAACGCGATATTACTCCTTTGGTTTAACCCGATATTTTTGGAAAGCAGGGAGAAATTTTTTGGTTCAGGCTCAAAGGCATAGACTTTCCCTGTATTTCCCGCGGCCCCGGAAATTATTAAAGTAAAATAACCGATGTGAGCACCGATATCTATCGCCGTCATCCCCTCTTTTACATAATTTTCCAAAGTTTCTGTTTCGTATTCATCGTATACTCCACGAAGCATGAGCTCCGGAGCCTCGCCTTTATCTTTTGGATCCACATACATTTTCCCGGCACGGGTGCTGATAAGAATCAAATCCTTCGGTTTTAGTCTGGAAAATAAAAACTTGTGCAAATATCTGGCGCCGGGCAAAGCCCCCAAGTTTTTGCCTTGAAGTCGATTGTTTATTTTTTTAAATAAGTTAAATAAAATCATAATAAGTTTAAAATTATCTTCCCGACCCTGTCGCCCGATAATCCGTCCGTAAAACCAACCTGCTGCAAAACGATTTTGTATCTGCCATCTTCAATATATCCCGGATCATCTAAGCATTTTTTTACAGCCTCAATCAACTCGTTTTTTGTATTTACCAGCCAAATACCGTTGAGACTCTCTATGTCTCTTAGGTGGTCCCAATCAAAAAAACGCCTGGCCGAATCCCAGTATCCGCGCTCTTGATGGCCGTCAAAAGCCACGCCGATCAGCGGTTTGTTGTAAATCGCGGCTTCAATAAAAAAAGTTGAGTACATCGTAATCACCAAATCAGCATGCTGGAGGCTGTTTACCAAAAAAGAAACAGACTTATCATCAAACTCCCAGTCGCTGTCGCCGGAGCCTATGTGAGACACGGGAGAGGCCGCCAAAACTCCATATTCTTTTTTTATCGATTCCAACTTTTCCTCCGGAAAATCAGTCCGCGGATAAGGCCGCAGAAGAATTTGTGAATTTTTTATCTCCTCTCTGCTTACGGCGCCGGCAATAATCTTGGCGACATCAAAATCGATGTTTAGGCCTGCTTTTCCGGAGAAGGCGTAAAGTATAAGCTTTTTTGAAGGATCGCCGCCCAAGCTATTTATAAAATCTTCTCTTGGGATTATATCATGTTGCTTAAAATGAATATCGTACTGAGGAATCCCCGCGACAAAAATCTCCCCCCGGTAATCCCCCATGCGAACGGCCTGGCTTTTTATTTTATCTGTTTGAACTATTAAATTATCCGGATGGGCCAATAAAAAAGTCTTACTGTATAGATTGTCCCAACTCAGAGTCATGCCGAGGGTTTTTAACCCCGCTTTCTTGGCCTCTTTCAAAAAAAGATAATCGCCGAAAACCATATACGGGCAAAATACCAAATCCGGCTTATATTTTGAAAAATAATCCGCGAAAACATGGCTCGGAATAAGAAAATAGATCTTTCGTATCAGGCTCCTCCAAAATTTAAATTTTCCGATCCACCAAAGAAAAACTCCCGACCCAAAAACAAAAAATCTTCTGGGCGCCGAAAGATTGGACTTTGTTTTCTCAAATTCAGACCGCAGAAGCATATATACCGTGTTGGTATGAATACTGGACCGTTCGAGAAAATTAAAAAATCTTTCTATGGGAAATTTTTTGACATCCTGTAGCGCTTCAAAAATAATTCTCCGCTCCGGGAACTCCTTTCTGTAATATTCCATTTTCGCGGGCGGCACCAAAAGCACCAGGCGAGTGTCGGACTCTGAGAGAACAACGTCGAGCGCGTCGGTTCTTAAAAAATTCCTGACAAAAAAACTGTTATCAAATTTGGAAAGTATTGTTTTCATTTTAAAAATTAATGATTTCTTGCGCCACCCTCTCCCCGGCATGACCGTCGGCATGCGAAAACCAAAGAGATCTGATCTTTGCTCTTCCTTCTTTATCCAAAGAAGGATCTCTCAAGTAGTCGTCAATGTCTTTCAAGAACTGATCTTTTGTGGTGACATGCCTTACGCCCCCGGTTTTCAAAAGTTTTTGCATATGCGAGGCGGTATAGGTGTAAACCCCGTCGTATAAATTTCTTTTTGAGGGGTAAAAATTCACAGTAATAACGGGTTTATCTATAAGCGCCGAATCTAAAGAAATAGACGTGGGGCCTGTGACCACGACATCGCTATAATATATTTCATCTACCAGCCTGTCATCGTCTTCTTTTCTTATTTCCCGGTCTCCAAACTCAGTGTCTTTAAACGCGACTCCCGGTTTATCGTAGGCCATATTTTCCGGTTTTGAAAAATTGACCAAATTAACGGCCTCATCCGGCGGAAACCGCACCAAAACCTGCCTGCCTGCGCAGGCAGGCGTGCCGGTTTTACCCAATGTTTCCATTACAAATTGATCGATGTCATTGTGCCTTACCAGATGATCCCCTATCGGAGC
>CAYRCJ010000006.1:0-30975 GCA_964422785.1 uncultured Candidatus Saccharibacteria bacterium
ACGCACTGTCAGAAGCGGGAGCTGAAAAAACATGGGAGTGTCGGATCTTTGTTTTCCGGATTTGAACAGAAAATTTTAAACCCGGACGACAACGGAGTTGGCGAAATTTTAATTCGCGGTAAAGGTGTAATGCTGGGCTACTGGTCCCGGGATATCGGAGTCGATAAAGAAAAGACTTCAAAATCAATCGACGCCGAAAATTGGTTTCATACCGGAGACCTGGGGAAGATTGACCGGGACGGAGTTTTATTTTTCGCGGGCCGCCTGAAAGATATGATAAAGGGTTTGGGCGGAGAAAATATTTATCCCGGTGAAATTGAGCGGGTCTTAACGGCGCATCCGCTGGTTGCGGAGGCCGCGGTGATCGGAGTTAAAGATAAAAAATGGGGCGAAAAAATAAAAGCATTTTTGGTTTTAAAAGATCCCGAGTCGGCGAAAAATTTTTCTCAAAAAGATATTTTGGATTATTGCAGAAAACAATTGGCGCCTTTTAAAATTCCTCACGAAATCGAATATATGCCCGAGCTTCCCAAGAATTTTGCCGGGAAGGTTTTAAAAAAAGAGTTGACCCTGTTAAATAAGGACTCAATTTAACAGGGTTGACAAAATAGCGCTTAGGCGCTATTTTATTTTCAGATTGAAAAGGAGAGCGATTATGTTTCCGGAACAGATTGTAGAAATGGAAAATGAAGAACACCTAAGGAGTCTGAAGGGTTTCGCAAGGGGAGAAGATATAGTTTTAAAGGAGGAGGGAGAAAGAAATTTAGTCGGTCTATCCGCTCATGATCTTATGGCCAAGCGAATAAGTGAAGCCAAAGAAACTATGAGAAGAAACATTGAAGAGGAAAGATTGACAATGATCGAGAGAAAAAGACGGGAGAGTACAGAGGAAGGAGCCAGGCGTTACCGCGTTGCGGCAAAAGATTTAGCTTACAGATATTTTGGAATTGCCACCCATGATTTTAAGCCGGAAGATCACATAGCCCTGGATAATTTTTTAAGAAAAGAGATTTTAAAAAGTTTTACTTTTCACTCAATATGGAATGCCGTTTCCACTTTTGGAATTTTTTCTCTGGCTTATTTTACTCATAGTCATTACGGTATATTTTCTTCATATTTAGGCAAAATGTTACTCACAGCTTCCTTACTTGGCGCTTTCTTGCAGTTTGTAATAAATATAAAAATGGATTGGGATGATCCTGGGGATTCGGAATTAAGATTTCTTAAATATCACTTTTCTTTTTTGTGGAACAGGAGATATTTTCTGGCGGATGCCAAAGAGCGCCAGCAAAAAGAATTGGCCACAAAGTCGGCGCAATAAATAAACCCACTCCGATGGACATCGGAGTGGGTATTCTTTATCTATAAGCCGAATTCTGTACTACGACGCAAGCCTGCCTGTCGGCAGACAGGGTCGAAGCGATAGTCATCTGTCTGGGCCCTTGATTACTCTTGGGCTCAAGCCCCCGCAAGCGGGGTTGCACCGGACAAGTGTTTTCCACCACGCGCTGTCGCCAACGCGTGCTGTGGGCTTTTACCCCACTCTTTTCACCCTTGCGCTATCAACTTTTTTGGCTTTAGACCAAAAATGGTGACGTCCGCGGTATTGTTTCTGTGGCACTGTCTCGTTCCGATATTCATCGGAAGGTGGCCGTTAGCCACTGTCTCTAAATCTCAAAAATTTTGAGAAATGGTGTTCGGACTTTCCTACCCTCCGATTTGCATCGGAGGATTAACTATCCGATAAAGAACTTCCCAATTATAGCAAATTTATACGCAAAGTCAATCTTCCAACACCTTTATAATCAGTTTTCTGGACGGTTTCTTTTGGCCCAGTTTTTTCATCAAAGATTCAATTTGGTCCAAGGTATACATTCTGTAGTTGTTTATGGGGTGTCGCCAGGCTGAAAACTTCCTGGTTCTATCCCAATTTCTAAGGGTAAGCTCGCTTACCCCTATGATTTTGGCTGCCTGCTTTATAGTAAGATACTTTTTGCCGTCCATATACCACTACTATGCCAGTATTTTGTACACATTTGCAAATGCCCCGCTATTTCATATAATAAACTGATGCAAAAAGAAAATGATTTTTTCATTCGCGCTTCTGAATGGTGCCTTTATTTTTTGGCGTTTTTGCTGCCTTTTTGGTTTTTGCCGGTGACAGTGGCGCCGGTAGATTTTAATAAATTTTTAATGGTCTCGGTTCTCGTTACTTTATCTTTCATATTTTATCTCGCCCATGCCATTTTGCGGGGTAGAATTGCCGTCGGGTTTCACTGGATTTTTGGTCTAATGGGCGCGACAGGTATTTTTTGGCTGGCATCGGCGATTCTTTCCAGGTCCGGATCCGCGGTGTTCTGGGGAATAGGGGCGGAGACAAACAGCTTTCTCGCAATTCTGATATTTTTGGCAATGTCCTGGCTTATTGCCATGCTGGTTACGGATCTTAAATCTTTCAAAAAACTTTTTGGTTTTTTCATTCTTGGATTGTCAGTTTTCATTTTGTTTATATTTGCTTCTGTCTTGGGTATAGGCAAATTAGCCGGAGGACTTTTGAGCGACAAAACATTTAACCCTATCGGATCCTGGAATGGCGTCGCTCTCGCAGCCTGTTTTTTTGTGGTGATGCTTTACCCTTTGATTTTGGGTCTTCGCGGCTCCCGAAGGATTTTTAGATGGTTTCTCATGGTTTTTTTCCTGCTAAGCGTATTTGTTATGGTAGTTGTTAATTTTCCTTTAGCCTGGGTTATTTTAGGATTTTTTTCCTTGATTTTATTAAGTTACGCGATTTGGAAAAGAAAGATTACTTCAGCGGCTCTTTTGCTGACCTTTTTTTTGCTGATTGTTTCTATTTTAGGATTTGCATTCGGGGACAGTTTCGCCAAAATATCCTCAAATGTTTTTAAAGTTCAGGCTCCGCTCGAGATTGGGGTATCGCATTCGGCCACCTTTGGGGTTTTGAAAAACGCTCTTAAGGAGGATTTCTTTTTTGGAAAGGGGCCGGCTACCTTCGGTTATTTATGGGATTTATATAAGCCGACAGATGTTAATCAGACTGTTTTTTGGGGCGTTAAGTTTAACGTAGGCTCCTCATATATTTTCAGTCTTCTGGGGGAGATTGGCATTTTGGGCTGGCTTGTTTTTGTGGCGTTTCTTTTAAGTGTTCTATATTTTGGAATTAAGATTTTATCCGCCGCCGAGACAGACAAACAGCCATTTTTTATGTCGGTATTTTTTATGGCTATATTGTCCGTCGTGGTGTTTTCTTTATATCCGGCGTCCTACACTTTGGTGGCAATGGGTTTCTTTTCAATCGGGCTTATATTGGCTCTGCTTCGTCTTAACGGCAATATTTTGGTGCGCGAGATTCGTCTTTTTGGCGAAGGTCCGTCAGGGTTTATATCCGCCTTTTTAATAGTTTTATTAATTATCGGGGCTCTTTTTGCTCTCTACAGAAACGGATCCAAATATGCGGCTGAAATTTATTTCTCTCAAGGGCTAAGCGCTTTTAATAACTCCGGGAACATTGATCTGGCGGAGAAAAAGTTTATTTCCGCAGCTTCTCTAGACAGCGGAAATTATATTTACCAGCAATTTCTTTCTCAGCTCTATATGGCCAGGGCCCAATTTTTGCTTCAGGACAAACAAACTCCAAAGGAGCTTTTGGGTTCCAAATTCAAAGACGCGCTTGATAAAGCCGTGGGCTCAGCCCAAAACGCAATCAACCTGGCTCCTCTCGAGGCCAATAACTACAGAGCTCTGGGAAAAATTTACGAATTTTTAACTTCTTTAAATGCCGCCGGCGCGGCTGACGCGGCAATATTTCAATATGATGCCGCCATCAAGCATGCTCCGAATAATCCTCTTTTTGATTACGACAAAGCCTCTCTTTACCTGTCTGAGGCAGTCGCGAAAAAAAGCGGAGATTTTTTGAAAAAAGCGGAAAGCGAACTTTTAAAAGCAGTGGAGCTAAAACCTGATTATGCCGATGCTCATTTCTTGTTGGCGCAGATTTACGATGCGGAGGGGAATTCTTCCGAGGCGATAAAAAGAGGCGAGGCGGCCGCTCTTCTTTCTCCAAACGACATTGGTACGTTATTTCAATTGGGCCTCCTCTACTACAAAAACGAAAGGCTAGCCGATGCCGAGGTTGTGTTTAACCGCACAGTTTCCATAAATTCCAATTATTCTAACGCCAGGTACTTTTTGGGCTTGATTTATGATCGGACCAAACGCAAGGATGCCGCCTTGGAGCAATTCCAGAAAATAGCTTCTTTAAATCAGGATAACGATGAGATCAAAAAAATCATATCAAACATTCAGTCCGGCAGACCGGCGCTATTCAAGATTTCTCCTCCGCTTTCACCATCAACAATAAAAGAAGTCCCCGTTAAAGACGCAAGCGAAAAATCGGTTCTCCGCGCCAAGAAAAAGTAGATGAGGCTGCCGAAAATTTTTCATACAGGCATTCTAGATATTCACAGAGCCGCTTTTTGGCTTGCGATTTTTGGAATTTTGGCGGATATTTTGGGGCTCGCGCGCGACAGATTGCTTGCCGGAATTTTTGGAGCCACCCGCACGCTGGATATTTATTACGCGGCTTTTAGGGTCCCGGATTTTCTTTATACATTGATGCTGTTTTTTACGGCATCCACCGCGATTATTCCGATTTTTTTACAAAAGTACAACAGCTCCCGGGAAGAAGCCGAGGAGCTGTTTGGTTCAATAATTTTATTCTTTATTCTTGTTCTGGGATTATTGGCGGGAGCGGCTTTTATATTTATGCCGGCGCTTACCAGATTATTGCTTCCCGGTTTTTCTCCGGAAGATCAGTCTACCGCCACTATCTTAAGCCGTATTTTACTTTTTTCCCCTTTGCTTTTAGGGTTTTCCAATATTTTATCCAGCATTACCCAATCTTTCAGGCGTTTTTTCGTCTATGCCCTGAGTCCGGTTTTTTATAACGTAGGGATTATTGTTGGGATTTTATTTTTGTATCAAAAATTCGGACTCGCCGGTCTTGCCTGGGGGACTGCCCTGGGGGCTTTTTTACATATGCTAATACAGCTTCCCTCGATTTTGCAACTCAAAATTTTTCCGAAAATTTCAAATTTATTCAGCCGCGACCTGAAAAAAGTTATAATGCTTTCCCTTCCGAGAACAATGGGGCTCACTATGACCCAGATTACCACTTCAATTTTTACAGGCATTGCCTCCACGCTGTCATTGGGCAGCATATCTATATTTAACCTGGCTTCCAATTTGGAAAATATACCGATCACCATAATCGGGCTTTCTTATAGCGTGGCGGCTTTTCCAAATTTGGCGGATTTTTCCTTGAGCCAAGCCAAGGACCGTTTCAAGGAACATTTTATCGGAGCATTTCGCCACATCATTTTTTGGACGGTTCCGTTTTCGGTTTTGTTTTTGGTGCTTCGCGCTCAGATTGTAAGAGTTATTTTGGGAACCGGTAATTTTAATTGGAATGATACCAGGCTTACGGCCGCCTCTTTATTTTTGTTGAGTCTTGCAATAATTTTTCAAAGTTTATTTATGCTTTTAATAAGAGCTTTTTACGCTGAAGGAGAGGCCTGGAAACCGCTGCTATTTAATATTTTTTCGATGGCGCTTAGCATCGCCGGAGCTTTTATTTTTGTGTCGGAACTTTCCTCCCTGCACAACTTAGGAATAGTTTTGTCCAAGATGCTGCGGATCTCGGATATTCCGGATATCCGGGTACTGGCGCTTCCTTTGGGAATTTTTATCGGCAGCGCCATAAACTTTTTTCTTTTATTTTTTTCCTTTAAGAAGATCTTCGGCTGGTTTCCTACTCACGGTTCTGAAAGAACGATTTCAGAAATCTTTTTGGGGAGCTTCGCGGGCGGGGCCGCTTCTTATCTTGCCTTGGGAACTTTCTCGTTTTTGCTTAATCTTCACAAATTTAGCGGCGTTTTTTTACAAGGGTTTCTTGCCGGACTTTCCGGTATTGTCATTACAGGCCTCGCTCTGAAAATTCTTGGAAACAAAGAATTTTCAGAAGTTTACCTGAACCTTAAGAATATTTTCACAAAAAAGAATGTTTTGTCTTCTATCGCCGAGAGCGGACCAATGCCTGAGCCTGAAAAACTTCCATGAACAACATCCGAAATTTTTGCATTATAGCCCACATTGACCACGGCAAATCCACCTTGGCGGACCGTTTTTTGGAATTTACCGGAACTATTGAGGCAAGAAAAATGCGGAGCCAGTTTTTGGACAGAATGGATTTGGAACGGGAACGCGGGATCACGATAAAAATGCAGCCGGTGAGGATGAGCTACAAAAATTTTATTTTTAATCTGATAGATACTCCCGGGCACATAGATTTTAATTACGAGGTATCCCGGGCTCTTTTGGCCGTGGAGGGAGCGATTTTATTGGTGGATGCCACCAAGGGGGTGCAGGCGCAGACAATTTCCAATCTGGAGCTTGCCAGAAAATTTAACGTTAAAATCATTCCGGTGATAAATAAAATTGATATGGCCGATGCGCGAATTCAGGAAGCCAAACAAGAGCTGGTTGAGCTATTGGGTTGCGAAGAAGAAGATATTTTTTTGGTGTCCGCTAAAACTGGCCAGGGAGTGGAGCCTGTTCTTGAGGCGATTATAAAAAGCATTCCCGGGCCGTCGCTTGAGAAGCCCGCCGGGACTTCAGATTCGCAGGCTCTGATTTTTGATTCTCATTTCTCGCCACACAAAGGAGTGCTGGCCTACGTTAGAATTTTTGAAGGCAAAATCAAAGCCGGAGACAAATTGAAACTTTTCCACAAAAAAGCGGAATTTCAGCCGATAGAAGTGGGGACATTTTCCCCAGATCTGACGAAAAAAGAATTTTTGGAATTTGGAGAAATCGGCTATATTGCCACTAATTTAAAAGATCCGTCTTTGGTTAGAGTGGGGGACGCGATCTCGGACTACAGGCAATCCGTCATAAACTCCAAACTGCTGAGCGGCTACTTGGAGCCGAGGCCTGTTGTTTGGGCAAGTATTTTTCCGGAAGACGCGGATGATTTTGAAAAGCTAAAAGACGCTCTCTTAAAATTAAAATTAAATGACGCTTCGCTCTCTTTCGAAGTCGAAGGCTCGGCTTTATTTGGAAGATCTTTGAGGGTAGGTTTTTTGGGGCTCCTTCATTTGGACATAACGATTGAAAGAATTGTCAGAGAATTTGGCATTCAGGTTGTGGTGGCCTCGCCCAGCATTGAATACGAAATTGTATTTCAAAAGGGCGACAAAGTCGTCTTAAGAAACGCGGAGCTTTTTGACGCAGATCAAAAGATTAAAGAAGTTTGGGAGCCGTGGTTTTCCGTCTCTATTATAGGAAGGGCAAAAGATCTCGGAGCCATAATGGAGCTTTTGCAAAAAAACGAAGGCGAACTCAAAGAAACCAAAACATTAAGCGGGCAAAGGATTTTAACTGAATCGCTGGTGCCGCTCCGAAAATTGGTTTCCGATTTCTTTGACGATCTTAAAAGCGTAACTCAAGGCTACGGCTCAATGAGTTATGAGTTTTTTGAGAGAAGAAAAGTGGATTTGGTAAAGATGTCAGTGCTTATCGCGGAAAAAGAAGTTCCGCAGTTCGCGAAATTAGTGACCCGCTCCGAGGTGGAAGGAGAAGCGAGAAGGACTGTCGAAAAACTTGCCAACATTTTGCCCAAGCAACTTTTTTTACTGAAGATCCAGGCTTATTCAGATGGAAGGATTTTAGCTTCCCGCACGCTAAGCGCGGTTGGAAAAAATGTGACGGCCAAGCTCTACGGGGGCGATCGAACCCGCAAAATGAAACTTTGGAAAAAACAAAAAGAAGGCAAAAAGCGCCTTCAGGCCCACGCGGACGTGGAAATTCCCCACGAGGTTTATTTGAGAATGATAAAGAGGGATTGATTTTTACCTGAACAGATAAGGGACTACTGAAAAGAGAACCATTGAAATGGCCACAACGAGAGTCAGTATAGTCCACAATGTTTGGGCTTTTTTTCGGCTCCCCTTCATGATATAACAATGTTACAATGGCGTTCCGCGATTTTCAAGAGAAAAAAAGACTTCACAAGTTAATTTACTCTTGGCCGGTTCTGTTTATTCTGGCGGCGTTAATCATATGGGGTCTTGCCGGCATTGTTTCCCTTTGGAGAAGCAGGGCGGATATCCAAAATAGTCTCGCGGAAATCAATTCAAAAATTACTCAAACCCGCGAAACAAAAGAGGTCATGGAAAAAAGACTGGAAAACCTGAATTCTTCTTTCGGACTTGATCTTGAGGCTCGGAGGCGCTTTAATCTAAAGAAGCAAGGAGAGAACGTGGTAATATTTTTGGATGACGGCGAATCGGCTCCAAACAAAGAAAGCATATTTAATAGTTTTAAATCTTCGTCAATCATACAATGGATAGAAAAAAAATTATCATTTTAATCATAGGCGTTTTGATAGTGGCGGGCGCCGCTGCAATGACCTTCGGTTTTTTACCTGTCATAAATGTCGCCGGCAAGTCGATTTCGCTTTCGCAATATCTGAAAGTAGAATCGGCGCTTTCTCAATTTGACAGAGTATCTCAAAAAACTCCCTCCACAACCGCTGATATAAAGAAAAGAACTATGGGAAATTTAGTCGAGCAGAAATTTTTGGATATTCTGATTGAAAATACCGATAAAAATCTTTATGCCAAGGCCGATAAATTGGTCGCCGACACTATGGAACAATCTGCGGCCAAGGGGGTGTCCATAAAAGACGCGGCCTATAAAATTTACGGACTCAGCGTAAAAGATTTTACAGATATAATTTTGATCCCCCAGGCAAAGCGGGACGTTTTGCTTGAATATTTTGGCAACGATTCCGCGAAGCTGCAGCAGGCCTGGACGGATATTTACAAAAACACCAAAGTAAAAATTTACTATCCGGGATATTATTGGGATGGCGAAGTAAAAACTAAATAACTCAGCGGAATTCGTATAATGGCAGTATGCGACCTTCCCAAGGTTGAGACACGGGTTCGATTCCCGTATTCCGCACACATTTTTTTATGCTAAAATGGGTCCATAGAAAGGTCGGGGCTGAATAATAAATAAAATATAATTATGCAAACATTGAGAAAAAATACCGTTGGTTTGGTCGTGGGCAAGATTATGGCGCTGGCCCATTTGGGCTGGTTGATACTTATAGCTTTAGGCTGGGCAAAGCCGATGATGGATATGGTTTTGAAATTACATCGTATATCACTCTCTTATTCCTTATTGCCTTTTTCTTTTAAGTCGGGCATCGGTCTTCTTGTATACACATTTGTAGCCGGATACGTTTTGGGTTGGGTTTTCGCGGCTATCTGGAATAAAGTTCAAAAATAGAAACTCTCTTTTATTTTTAATCAGCAAATTGACAAAATAGCGCCTCGGCGCTATTTTGTTTTTGGATTTGAAAACAAAATTATGGAGCAACAATGGCAAAAACTTTGGCCACAGAAAAAGGAAAAGCATTCGCGCTCGAAGCTCTCGCCAAAAGACGGGCGCGCGCGGAGAAAGAAGAAAAGATTGATAACTCACGGCTTGTCGCCGGATCTCCAATGTATTATTACTGCGCCGGCTGCGGATTGTTATCCGATACTTTGCCGGAAAACTGGGACCCGCGTCTCACACAACCGAAAAAACTTTGCGGAGAATGCCGGGCGTTGAAAGATCTGGGATGGCTTGAATAGTATTTAAAATGGGCTTGTAATCAAGCCCATTTTGTGCTATTATCCAGGCAGATTGAAAATTAAGCTCTTAAAGTTCCTCAGGGTGAGGAGGCAAAATGAGACGGATGGCGCACATAATTATCATTTTCTTCTTGCTGATGTTTTTGATGGGAAAGTTTGTTTTCGCGTCTGAAGCCGTGCTTTCAAAAAAAGAAGTGGCACGGGGGAGTTTTTTTACAGTAAAAATTACCGACGCTCCTTTGCTCGGAAATTATTTTATTAAATTCCAAAAAAAGACTTTTCAGACGTTTCAATCCGGCCCGAAGACACAATCCGCGCTGATACCTGTTGCCTTTGATGAAAAACTTGGAAAAGCGGAAGTGACAATCGAAAGCTCTTTTGAAATATTTGTGCCGCGGGAAATAGAAGTTGTTAAGGGTCAGGCGTTTGACGGCGGGAGCGCGGGATTTTTTGTTCCTTCGGAACAGGAAAAAAAATACTTTGATAGGGTTTCTTTTCCCGTGACAACTTTGGTGTTTTTCTCTCCGAGCGTCCCTTTTCGGGAACCTTTTTTTAAAAGACAAGACAGGACGGATGTTTTCGCCGCTGAAGACGGCATTATCCGTTTCTCCGGAAATATCCAGGGATTCGGGAAGACGGTTATTTTGGATCACGGGCAGAGGTTTTTTTCTGTTTATACATCGCTTGAAGAAATATTGGTAAAAGAATCGGACGCGATACCTGCCGGATTTAGAATCGGTAAAAGCGATCCCGGTAAGGCGAGGTTTGGAGTTGTGCTTTATGGCACATGGCTTGATCCGAAAGAGTTTTTTACTGATGGAGGCGCCAGATGAAATATTGCGGAATGTTTTTGCTCTCTTTAATATTCGCGATTCCCGCGTATGCGATTGAAAGGCCCTTGAGCCCGGAAGTTCTGATAGAAAAATCCTTAATCGCGCGCTCGATGCTGGAGAAAGAAAAAGTCCATACTTTTTCAAAAAAACTGAAAAATAAAAATGTTGTCTTTGCCAAAGAAATTATTTTGGCTGTTTATTCTCCATCACGCGATTCAATTACGCTCATAAAGCTAAAAACTCCGATAGCGCAACCCAGAAATCCCAAAGAATTTATTTTTTCTGTTTTGACTCCCGGATATAGCGTCGAATGGCTTCAGGGAAGGGGGCCTGTGCGCCTGGCTTTTAAAATTATCGGCGCCGACGGCGAAGATATGATTTTGCTCGATGCCAGACACCTCTACTTTGAAAAAGATCCGACTTACGGCGCCGGCGAAGAAACAAGCTACTTTCCGGTTACCAATGATTTTTTAGGAAAAGAATTTGTTTATCATGGCCTGGATTTTCTGCTTTCAAAAGTTGAAGACGCAAAAGACGAACTCTGCGATCTAAATGTTTCTTCGCGGTCATTCCCCGGAGAGAAACTTTGCAAAGTTTTTCCCAACGCGCTTTTAATGAGTTTGGCATTTATTGAGCAAATTGATGACGGGGAATTTAACGGAGGGTGTCCCGTTGACAACTGCAGCCGATACAGCGCAAGCAAGGTATTGGCGCACTTGGCCAGAAACGGCGAAAACGCCTTCGATTATTCCGTAAGCAGCACCGGCGCCAGAGGACTCATGCAATTTATGAACAGCAAAAGAATTCCGACTTACAACTTTATTAAGAACAAATATCCGGATGCCAAAATAATTCCTGATTTTATGAAGGGGACGAGAGACATTAAAAATTCCATCAAAGCCGCGATATGCCTTTTGGATTATGATTTGTCTATTTTGCCGGAGGGCGCTAAGCAAGAATTTTTGGTTAATTCGAAAATCGGCGGAATTTTCCCGGTGGCCGCCTACAATGGCGGGCCTTTGCGCGCTATAAATCTTTTCAAGGTTATCGGGAACAAAGAAATAGATTTGAACAATCTGAAGATTCCTAAAAAAACTTTAAAGAACGAAACCAGAGGATATATCCAAAAGTATGTAACCATATGGGATGTAATTGAGACAATATTTCTTGAAGCGCAGATCTCAATAAAATGAAAACTAAATGGCGCGCATCGGTATCGATTTTTTTGATCGCTTTATTTTTTACATTTTTTGAAATAGCGCATGTCGATGTAAACACTTCCAGTATGGCGCCCACGCTCAACCCGGGAGATTATTTTTTGTCTTCCAGGCTAAACAGTTTCGGGCGCTATAATATAGTGGAGCTCGATGATCCAGAAGACGACCAAAAAATTCTCGTCAAAAGGATTGTCGGATTGCCCGGGGAAACCATTCAGATGTTCGAAGGCACAGTGTTTGTAAATGGCCGGATTGTTGCGGAGCCTTATTTATCAGATGCCAAACAAAAGGGCTCGGACTTGTTTCCGGCGTATCCCGAGCGCTTTCCAACACCGATTTCAGTAGGAAATTATTTTGTGCTTGGAGACAACAGAGATATCTCGCGCGACTCGCGAAGTTTCGGTCCGGTTTATCAGGCGCATTTTCACGGAAAAGTTCTTTTTGTTTTTTGGCCGTTTAAAGATGCCAAGATATTTTGGAATCAATAATCCTCTCCGATATTTATCGGAGAGGATTTTTTATACACATTAGTTTATTGTGGTATTAAGATGGCGATATATAATGAAAGTGATTATGGACGATAAAAAATTTATACCTATTATTGTGATTGTTCTGGCTCTTGTGGCTGTTGGAATAGTTTTTTGGTATTCCGGAGGCGGCAAGATCTTTAATGCGCCCAATGGGGCGGTAGGCACAACCAAGACGGTAAGCGAAGGCGTTCCAAAAATTCAAACCAACGCCGCGGAGAAGGTACCCGAGGTCAACCCGCTCGACCGGGCCAACCCCTTTAAATATAACAATCCGTTAAGATGATATGATTAAAAAAATATTTTTTGCAGAAATATTATTAAGCGCCTTTTTTTTCATCTTGGCCGGGGTTCCGGCTTCGGTCTCGGCGGATAATTCTTCTATTTTGTTAAAAAAACCTGTTGGCAGCGAGTATTTTAACCTGACCATCAGTGATCCGAACGGCATACAGGAATTTTCTTTGTCGCCGGTCGGCAGATATAACTACGGAGGGGGATTAAGCGGCTGCCCAAGATCTTTTAATAGTACCAATGTCAGCTTTCTTGACCCGAGTGATTTTACTCCGGCGATGCCGGCATATGTCATAGATTGCCAAAACCACACTACGCGCTTGGAAATTGCCACTCCAAAAAATGGAGTTGCCAGAAGCGTGATAATTGTGCCGGAGGAAGAAAAGAAACCGGCTCCCGCACCGGCCGCTCCTTCGGGCGGAGGCGGATCGGCATCCGAAGAGGCCGCTAAGACGGAGAAAAAGAGCGGTCCTTTATCCACCGCTGATATTAAATATCCGGTTCCGGAGCTTGGAGATTGCAAGAGCGAGGCGGAATGCCGCACTTATTGCGACAATTCCCAGCACGGAAAGGAATGTTTTGTTTTTGCCAAAAAATACAATTTAATTACCGCGCAACAGTTGGCTGACGAAGAAAAAAAGTTTTTTGACGTTACAAAAGGTCCTGGTGGCTGCGATTCCGGCCCTTCATGTGAAAAGTATTGTAATACTCTGGATCACGTTGATGAGTGCATTGCTTTCGCGGAAAAAAGCGGGTATTACTCCGGAGATAAATTGACTGAGGCTAAAAAGTTTCAAGAGCTGGCAAAAAATGGTACGCAATTTCCCGGAGGCTGCCGCGACCGGAATGCCTGCGAACTTTACTGCAATGATCCGCAGCATATGGAAGAGTGTTTGAGTTTCGCGGAAAAAAGCGGCGTTATACCCAAAGAAGAAATTGATCAGGCGAGAAAAATTTTGCCGTTGATGAAAAGCGGACAAAGTCCCGGAGGCTGTACTTCCAAAGAACAGTGTGAGAAATATTGCTCTCTGGACGGTCACTCCGATGAATGCATCGCTTTTGGTGAGAAGGCCGGTCTGATCTCCTCAGAAGACGCGGCAATGATAAAAAAGACCGGGGGCAAGGGTCCCGGCGGATGCCATAGCAAGCAACAATGCGACTCCTATTGTGAAAACAACAGTGACGAATGTTTCAAATGGGCCCAAGACAACGGTCTTATCAGCGATGCCGATCTTCAAAAAATGAAAAAGGGCATGTCTCAATTTAAAGAGCAGTTGGATAAAATTCCGCCCGAAGTCGTACAGTGTTTGAAAGACGTGGCCGGAGAAAAGAATTTTCAAAAGCTCGTGGACGGTCAGCCGGTTTTTGACCGAAGTCTGGAAGGAAAAATGAAAACTTGTTTCAGCCAGGTAACTTCCCAGTTGGGCCAGCAGCTCAATTCTATGCCCCCGGAAGCTGTTCAATGTATTAAGGACACTATCGGCGAAGACGGATTTAAAAAACTCCAGAGCGGCGAGCTCGATCAGGGCAACGTAGACTTCAGCAGTTTGGAAGTATGCTTCCAGAAATTACAGCAATCATTTGGAGGCGGGAAAGGCTGGCCGGGCGGATGCAAATCAATAGACGAATGTACTTCCTATTGCCAAGAAAAATCGCATGAGGATGAATGTCAAAAATTTGTTCCACCGGGAGAGAGCGGTGAAAAACATGGAGGACCTGGAAGTCAACAGCAAGGTGGATCAGGAGGTCGTGGCGGCGGATCCAATTATAGCGGGCCCGGAGGTTGTAAATCTCAGGAAGAATGTACTTCTTACTGCCAAGAAAAAGAACATCAGGATGAATGTCAAAAATTTGTTCCTCCTGGAGGAGGCGGCAATCAAGGATCTGGAGGTATGCCAATGCCAAATCCATCCCCAACTTCTAATCCTACCCCAATGCCGCCGCAGTTTAGCGGTCCGGGAGGATGCAAGAGCCAGGAAGAATGCGCTGCTTATTGCCAAACTCATTACAATACCGATCCCGCTTGCGGCGACACCGGAAGCGGAGGCTCGCAAATGCCAATGCCGCCACCTTCGCCTCAACAGGCTCAAAGCTGCGCTCCGGTGCCTTCCGGCTTGGTTACCTGGATAAATGGAGAATCAATGTCAGGAGCGGTTGGAGGAGCGTCTTCTGTCCCTGGAAAGATAGGTAATGCATATAAATTTAACGGAACCGGCGCTTATATCAACTTGGGAAATCCGGCTAATTTAAATTTTGGAACAGGGCCATTTTCTTTGGAAGCCTGGTTTAATTGGGATGGTACAGGTAATTACAGCGCGCTTAACATTATTAGAAAATCAAATTATGGGCCGGACCCGGGATCAGGATACTGGGTTAGAATAGGAAGAGATTCTAAAACAATAGAATTTTCTGTCGGAGCGACTATCAAATCGGAAGGCCAAACGCTTATCTCCGCCCCGATTACTCCAAATGCCTGGCATTATGTTGTAGCGACCAGAGATACCAATGACAACGTAAAATTATACATAGATGGGGAGTCGCGAGGTTCTGTAATCCGGCAAGTTTCTAAAGCCCAATCAACCAGTCCGTCCTCGTTCGCCATTGGCGGATGGGATGATCAGCACTCTGAATTTTTCCCCGGCCTGATTGATGAGGTTTCCGTTTATAATAGAGCGCTAGATTCATCAGAAATTCAAACTATTTACGCCGCCGGGAGCGCGGGCAAGTGCACAAGATAACTTTTTGAGCCGCCTCCGAGATTCGAACTCGGGACCTCTGCTTTACGAAAGCATTGCTCTACCGGCTGAGCTAAGGCGGCAATATCTTTTTTTAGCACAAATTTGTAATTTTGCGAATTTTTTGGTATTATTATCCGCATGGAGCATGGCTCGGTAAATATTGAAGAGCTGGCGCTAAAGGTCCGCAGATCGGCGGACCGTCTTTGACTTGCGGCAACTCAGGGAAAATCTTTTGAAATTGGAAACAGAAACCCTAGATCCGAATTTTTGGGCTGACTCTTCCCGGGCCCAAAAAGTCTCAAAAGAAATTTCTTCGATTAAGGAAATCATTTCTTCCTGGGAGAAATTACTTGAAGACGCGGCAAGTCTCGAGGATATGTCTAAAATGGATCCCGGCGCGGACTTAGAAAAAGAATCGCGGGAGCTTGAAAAGCAATTTTTGAAACTGGAAAGAACCCAGCTTTTTACCGGAAAATATGATAAAGGCAGCGCTGTTCTTTCTATATATTCCGGAGCCGGCGGGGACGACGCGGAGGACTGGGCAAGAATTCTTTTTGAAATGTACAGGAATTTTGCCAACGCGCGCGGATGGGATTTTAAAATTTTACATACTCATCCCAACGAATTCGGGGGCCTCAAAAACGCTTCCGCCATGATTGAGGGAAAATTTGCGTACGGTTATTTAAAAAAAGAATACGGAGTGCACCGCCTGGTGCGGATCTCCCCGTTTGATGCCAATAAAAGGCGGCATACCTCTTTCGCGCTTGTGGAAATTTTGCCCGAGATAACTGACCCGGAAGATGTTATAATAAAAGAGGACGATCTTGAGATTACCTTCGCGAGATCAAGCGGCCCCGGAGGGCAGAATGTGAACAAAAGAGAGACCGCCGTCAGGATTTTGCACAAACCCACCGGCATTTCAGTGCATGTGAGCGAGGAGCGTACCCAACAGGCAAACCGCAAGCATGCTATGGAGATTTTGCGCGGCAAGATCTATGAATTGGAAGAAAGTAAAACTGATTTGGAGAAAAAGGAAGCCCGCGGAGGCACTGTGCCCGAGGCGGAGTGGGGGCATCAGATACGTTCTTATGTTTTTCATCCTTACAAAATGGTAAAAGACCACCGGACAAATTTTGAAACCGGTAATGTCGACGCGGTACTTGCCGGCGGCCTCGATGAATTTATAGAAGCAGAATTATCTTAAATTTTAATGATTTATTTCGATAATGTTTCCAAAATATATTCCCCAACCTCGATCGCTCTCGAGGATGTTTCGTTTTCTATCGCTCCTCAAGAATTTATATCTTTGGTGGGGCAATCGGGAGCGGGGAAATCCACCTTGCTAAAACTGCTTTTGGCGGAGGAGCGCCCTTCAAAGGGAAAGGTTTTTTTTGAATCAAACGATGTGCACGCGATTCCCAAGCACGAGCTTCCAAAAATCAGAAGAAGGATCGGTGTTGTATTCCAAGATTACCGCCTGCTTTCACATAAAACCGCCTATGAAAATATTGCTTTCGCGATGGAGGCTTCCGGCAAATCGGATGAAGATATTTCTCATGATGTTCCGCAAGTTCTCGAATTAGTCGGATTAAACGATAAGGCCTGGCATTTTCCGCATGAGCTCTCCGGAGGCGAAAAACAAAGAGTCGCGATAGCGCGCGCTATAGTTGTCAGGCCGGATGTGATTATTGCGGATGAGCCGACCGGAAATTTAGACCCTTTAAATACTTGGGACATTATTCATCTTTTGGAGAAAATAAACAGCCTCGGGACGACTGTCATCTTGGCTACTCACGATAAAGAGATTATCAATCAGTTAAGGAGAAGAGTTGTGACGCTTGAAAAAGGCAAATTGGTTCGTGATGAAGAAAGAGGCAGATACGTGCTATAATTTACAAATGGATAAGGTTACTTTCCAAAGAGTTATCAAGGCCGGGTTTACCAGTTTTTTCAGAAACGGCCTGGTGAGCGTGGCAACTGTTTTGGTTATGTCGCTATCGATGTTTATGCTGGGGACGGTGCTTATCGGCAGCATTTTTTTGGGCGGAGTAATTTCAAACATTCAAGACAAGGTGGATATAAGCGTTTATTTTAAACCCGATTCTTCGGAGGCGGATATTTTATCGTTTAAACAAAGTCTTTCCGGTTCTCCGGATGTAAAAAGCGTCAGTTATATTTCACGCGATGAAGCGCTGAAATCATTTATGGACCGCCACAAGGGAGATGAATTGGTTCTCCGCTCGATTGAAGCGGTGGATTCCAATCCGTTTTCCGCGAGCATCAATATTAAATCCGAAGATCCTTCAAGATACGAAGCCATAACCCAGTTTATAGAGAAAAGCCAATACCTGAATCTGGTTGATAAAGATTCTTCCGGAGGATACAAAATTACTTACCGGCAAAACCAGGCGGCGATAGACAAACTTTCTTTGATGCTTTCCACCATCAAAAAAATCGGCCTTTCAATGAGTTTGATTTTGGGACTTATCGCGCTGGTGGTTTCTTACAATACCGTGAGGCTCGCGATTTACAATTCCAAAGATGAAATTTCCGTGATGCAGCTTGTCGGAGCAACGCGTTTTTTCATAAGAGGTCCGTTTTTGATAGAAGGTTTAATACACGGAATAATTTCTTCTGTTTTTACAGTCGGTATTTTTTATCCGCTTCTTTGGTGGGCCGGGCAAAAGACGGCAGGCGTCTTCGGAGGGCTTAATGTTTTTGATTATTTTTCCTCCAATATTTTTCAGGTATCCGCTATTTTGTTTGGCGTAAGCATCCTTCTCGGAGTCGGCTCCGCGTTTGTGGCCACCCGCCGATATCTGCGCGTATAAATAAAAAGCCCCCGATGGAAATCGGGGGGCAAAACCTCCACCGGAGGTTTTTATTATTTTTTAAATTGATCTTCTTCCGTTGAGTCTTTCATCGCCAGAGTTGAGGATTGGCCTTCGGAAATTATTTCCGTAATTTTGTCGTAATATTCTGTGCCCACAAATTTTTGGTGTTCCGCGGCTTTGTAGCCGTTTTTTCTTTCTCCGAACTCTTTTTCCTGAAGCTCAACATAGGCGGACATTCCTTCTTGGGCGTATCCGCGCGCCAGTTTAAACATCGAAAGGTTGAGCGCGTGAAATCCGGCAAGAGTCACAAACTGAAATTTATAACCCATTTTGGCGAGTTCCTGCTGGAAGGACCCGATTGTGGCTTCGTCCAAATTTTTCTTCCAGTTAAAAGACGGCGAGCAATTGTAAGCCAAAAGTTTTCCGGGGAATTTTGCGTGTATGGCATCGGCGAATTTTTTTGCTTCCGCCAAATCAGGAGTTTTGGTTTCGCACCAAATCATATCCGTGTACGGCGCGTAGGCCAAGCCCCGGACAATTGCCGCTTCAAGTCCGCCGCGAAATTCGTAAAAACCTTCCTCGGTTCTTTTGCCGGTCAAAAAAGGTTTATCAGTCGGGTCAATATCGTTGGAAACTATTTTGGCGCCCTCCGCGTCGGTTCGCGCGATCAATATTGTCGGCACTCCCATTACATCCGCGGCAAGCCTCGCGGTCCGCAATTTTCTTATGAATTCTCTTGTCGGGATTACGACTTTTCCGCCCATGTGTCCGCATTTTTTTTCGGAAGCAAGTTGATCTTCAAAATGCACCGCGGCGGCGCCCGCCTCAATAAACGCCCTCATCAATTCATACATATTTTGCGCTCCGCCGAATCCGGCCTCGCCATCCGCGATTATTGGGACAAACCAATCTGTGCAATTTTTACCTTCCAAAAATTGTTTTTGGTCTTCCCGTTGCAACGCGTTGTTGATTCTTTTTACCAACACCGGTCCGCTATCGGCAGAGTAAAGGCTTTGGTCGGGATAAGTTTGGCCGTTTGTATTCGCGTCCGCGGCCACCTGCCAGCCGCTGCAATAAATTGCTTTAAGCCCGGCTTGTACCTGTTGTACTGCCTGATGCCCGGTTAAAGCTCCGAGCGCTTTTACGTAATCCGAAAAAAGAAGCAGATACCAAAGGTCTCTGAAGCCTTTTTGGGCCAAAGTATATTCAATTTTTAGAGAGCCACGCAGATTCACAACATCTTCAGCGCTATAGTTTCTTTTTATTCCTTCCCACCTTTTCCAACATTTCCATTCCTGATCAATAACTTCTATGGCGTATTTTCTTTCCATTTCCAGCCTCCTTTGCTTTTCCGGTGTCCATCGGACAGCTTTTTAAATCCAAAAATATCCTAACATAAAAACTCTCCGATGTCCATCGGAGAGTTTACTCTTTTTTATTTTTCTTGGATTTCAATATGCTTTCTACCAAATCCGTTAATCTGCCGAACAATCTGTTTTTATAAGTTTTGGAATAAAGATCATCGGCGTATTGCGATATTTTTATCATTTCTTCCCATTCCGCGTCGGACATTTCAGGGTCGCGTTTTAATTCCAGAATTTTCGATTCCAAATCCGAATGAAAATCCGGATGGACTCCTCTTCTTTGCACATAGTCCAAAATTTTTCTTGGAGATTTCCGGAAGAGCCAGGATATATATGCCAAAGCCAAAAGTCCCAAAATGACGGCAAGTATGTGCATACCAACCCTCAAGGTGCTTATGCAAAAATTTTAACAAAAAACAGGGGATTTGTCCATCTCTTGACATAGCCACAAATTTGTTCTAAGTTATATCCAGATTCATTCGGGGGTATTTATGATTTTTGACAAAGACGTTCTTTCCATCAAAGAAACAGATACGCTTTGGAAGTTTTATCAAAAAAGCTTTACCTTGGACGGCCAAAAAGTTTCGCCGCCCAAAAATCTTTGCCAATATTTTTGGACGGCGGTTATGGGGTTTGGTTTTTGGATTACCAGAGAAATTGAATTGTGGAAATTGCTGGCTGTGTTTCTGGGAAGCATTTTTTCGGTTTTTGTCATCAGCTCTGTATTAACCGACGCTTTTCTTAAAATACATCCTTATATCTGGGATTTTGTTTTCTGGATTTCGATAGGGCCGTTAGTTATAAGTATGCTGGCGTTGGCGCTCGCGCTCAGTTCAAGAATCAGGCGTCTCATTCATAATTCTCCGGCACTACAAGGTTATATGGCCATTATTTTTGGAATCGGAATGGTTGTTTTTATGGTGATCAGTTGGCTAAGGTCTTCTAATTTTTCTTTGGTAACTGCGTTTGAGGATGTTTTAAAACTGGCGGTTTTGGGAATCGCCGTGATGGTTGTTGTGAGCGCGGTTGTCGGGGGCTTACTATACATATGGCTAAAAATCCCGGGCGAGAAGAAAAGCAATTTCGCCAAACTCGTAAAGACATTTTTTGAGGCGCTCAAAGCAAAGAAAAGAAAATTTTGTCCGTTGGTCGAGCCGCCTGTTGAATTTCAGAAAGGCAAACAAAATTAACAAAAAATCCCCCCGATGATTGTCGGGAGGGATTTTATTTTTTTATCTTTCGAGGGTCGGGTTCAAATGAATTCCTTTAATGCCCAATTCGGAATACCGGATCCTCTTTTCTATTTTCTCCAGCGCGTATCGCACATGATGCATCGTGTTTTTTGGAAGATCCCGAAGAGCGATCCAGCGGACGCAAGCGCATTTTTCCGGCTCCATTATTGTGATATGTCCGGACCATTTTCGGGCTTCAAAAAATAAATCCACCCGGTCGCCGGTTTCGTCGCTGCTTGTTCGATACATTGTGTGCGCGAGGCGGAGGTTATCTTTTTCCAAAATAATTCCCAGTTCTTCTTTTGTTTCTCTTATCAAAGCGTCAATCGGCAGTTCGCCTTCCTCAATATGCCCCGCAGGCAAACAGTACCAATTGTCGTAATATCCGGAACCGGCCCTCCGCATAAATAAAAATTCATTCTGCGGATTCTCCGGCGGCGTGATTTTTAAAACCAAATACACAGCCGGCACGGCCTTGTTTCTCTTTTTCGCTTCCAAAGAAGCCTCCTTTTTTCTCAACACACTGTAACGGGTATCAGCCAAAATGGCAAGAGTGATTCAGCGTTGAACATGTTTTATTAAAACCGGAATCTTATTATCCGAATCTACGCGATGAATATTTGGGAGCGTGAAGAAAAATGAATCCGGTCCGGCAGATACAATGATAGGCTTACGTAAACCCATTGCCATTCCGGCCTCGTATCTGGCGCTTTCGGCGGTTGCTTCCCATAAATAAACCAGCAAATCCGCTTTCGCTATGCCTTCGCGTTCAGCCAAAGCTTTTTCTATTCGATTTTCTTCATCGTATGGATTTGCCCAATCATAAGTTATTTCATGTCCATTTTGGCGCAATACATCCATCACAGAACGCGCACGTTTTAAGTTTTTACTTGCGACATAGATTTTCATTTTGACCATTCCCTGAAAAATTTATTCTACCACTTTGATTTTAAATTTAGTATTTTTATTTTTTAAATTCTCACCCTTGATAAAAACGTCAACATCGAAATCTCCTGTTTTGATAGAAGTCAGGTCGATTGTACCTTCTATTTGTTTTTGATTTGACTGAATATAATCGTGTTTAAATCTGATAATTTTTTCTTTATCGCCGGTATATATGCTATCTATGGTATTTCCTTCTATTAAAAATTCTTGGGGAAAAGTAAATCCTAATTCTGCAGTCTTTAACATGTATTCACTAGAGTTTGTGAGCACAATCTTAACCGGATGCTTTTTGTTAACAGAGAACACGTACTCAAGTCCATTTGTGATTTTTTTATCATCAAAAGATACACTGATTTTATCATGGGGAATAAAGAGCGATTTATCTCCTAGGTTACTATTATCTACAAGTATTGTTAGAAGTTCAACGACTTTTTCTTCAGACTTTTTTCTTGTATCTTGTACTGCTATTGAGGCTTCTACAATAATAGAAATTGAGTTTGAAAAAATAACTAAAGACCAGGTAAGGCAATAAAAACTTATTATAAATAAACCAGCTGGAACAAAAAACATTTGACTGTAGAAATAAAGTCCGACTAAAAAAGCAACTAGGCTGGTTCCCAGAGCTATGCTACTCTTTTTTAAAATAAAGCCAGGGCTCAAGTAAGACATTCGGCTCTCTGCTTTCTTTTTGTCTTTTTTAAGTTTAGATATTGTCTTTTCTAAAGTATTGTAATCAACAGACTCTTTTGTTTTTTTCTTGAATTCAATTTCAAGATTTTTTTCCGCCTGCTTTTGCTCGTTAATGTATTTCTGCTTTAACAACGTAACCCCTTCAGTAAACGCTGATAAGGCTACAGTCAAAATTGGCAAAACAAACCCTGCTAAAGTTAAAATAAAAGTCCCGTAGATTTGAAATATAATACCTTCCATCTAGATATTTTTAATTGATAATTTAACAACTTTCGGATTCCGATCTTTGCTTAAGCTTGCTGCGGGGCTTGGATTCGAACCAAGGTAACATGCTCCAGAGGCATGTGTCCTACCACTAGACGACCCCGCAATACTTATATTTCTACTATTTATGAAGCCAAAAAGCCAGTTTTTGATTTTTTAGAGTTATTATATAAGTAATGCCCCACTTCACCTACATCCTCGAATGCGCCGATAAGACTCTGTATGTCGGCGCTACAAATGATCTGGAAAAAAGATTGCGCCAGCACAACGAATCCAAATCCGGCGCGCACTACACAAAAATAAGAAGGCCGGTTAAGTTGGTGTATTCAGAAAAATTTTCCACATTAAAAAGGGCCCGCCACCGAGAAGCCGAAATAAAAAGGTTAAAAAGATCGGAAAAAATAAATTTGATTAAAGAGAAGCCATTTTAAGATATAATCATAGGGTGATTACAAAAATTATACTTTTTGGAGCGCTGGCGGCCTTTGCCCAAACGGCGACTTTGTCGTTTAGCCCTCCAACGGTCATCCAGGGCGAGCCAATTCTTGCTCAAATAGACGGCGTTGCGAATATCGCGTCTGTGAAGAGCATAAAATTTGGAGGGGCGCCAACCGGCGTTTTTATGTATCAAGGCAAGCCCACTGCTCTTGTCGGAGTCGATTTAAATAAAAAACCTGGGGACTATGAACTGAAAGCAGAATTATCCGATGGGCAAATATTTAAAAAGATTGTTGGCGTTGGCGCACGCCCAAAAATAGAAGCGCCATTGAGCATCCCCCGGAAACTTGGCGGCAATACGGTAGAGAGCCAAAATAAGCTGGTTGCCACTTTAGCCGATGAAAATAAAAGTCTCGAGAATTTGCGCACAGGCACCAAGGCATTTTGGACGGAGAAATTTACCCCGCCGCTCAAAGAAATTTTTGTTACCGATGAGTATGGATACTCCAGAAAAACGGGGGCGTATTCAATCCCCCACAAGGGCGTTGATTATCGCGCGGAAGAGGGGACTCCCATCATGTCTTTAAATCGCGGCGTTGTACGCGTGGCAAAAACATATCGCAACTACGGCAAGACAATTATTGTGGACCACGGACTCGGCCTAATGTCTTTCTATATGCACCTTTCGAAAATCAAAGTTAATGAAGGAGAATTGGTTTTGCGCGGACAGGTTATCGGACTTTCCGGCCAGACAGGATATGCCGAAAAACCTCATCTGCATCTAAGCGTGCGCATCAACGGTTCTTCGATCGACCCGGTAAAATTTCTCGAGCTATTTCCATAAAAGATAATTTGCATTATAATTTAGTCATATGTTTTTAACTATTGGATTTGTTTTATTGGTTTTGTGGCTTTTCGGGTTTATTATTTTCCCGGTTCTAGGATGGCTTATCCACATTCTTCTCATAGTGGCCATCATTTCTTTCCTCGTGCACGTTATTAGAGGAAAGTAAGATTTATTTAAAACTATCGGACAGACACCCGCCTTAAGGCGGGTGTCTGTTATGATTTTGTCCATTTAAAAAAAGTTATCCCCCCTTATCCTAAACTGGTTGCAGAAATTAAAATGTTATACTGGAATATATGAAAAATTTTACTACGAATTCAATAGTATCTCTGTTGGCTGTTTTTTTTACTCTCGGTTTGTCAGGACAGATCGTATTTGCCGCAGGCCCGGCAACTGTAAATCTTGGGTCAGCGGGTAATTTTGTGATTTTGGCAAAAACAGGAGTCTCAACTACCGGATCCACCTCCGTTGTCGGGGATATCGGGCTTAGCCCGGCAGCCGCGACTTATATAACAGGATTTGCGCTAAATCTTCCTGCTGCGAGTGCGTTTTCCACATCAGCACTGGTCACCGGAAAAGTATACGCGCCGGGATACGCAGATCCGACTCCCGCCAACCTGACTACGGCGGTACTCGACATGCAAACCGCATACACCGACGGCGCAGGAAGAACAAATCCTACCGCTACTGAATTAGGCGCCGGAAATATTGGCGGGATGACGCTTGCTCCCGGACTTTATAAATGGGGTACCGGTGTAACAATACCAACCGATGTCACTCTTTCTGGTGGCGCAAATGACGTTTGGATTTTTCAGATAGCGCAAAATCTTAATATTAGTTCAGCCACGAAAGTTATCCTTACCGGCGGAGCCCAGGCAAGTAACATTTTCTGGGTTGTGGCGGGGCAGACAACTCTCGGAACAACATCCGTTTTCAATGGAAATATATTGGATCAAACAACGATTGTTTTAAATACGGGCGCATCTCTCACGGGAAGAGCATTGGCGCAGGCCGCGGTTACGTTGGACGCAAACAATGTTACCACGCCAACTTATGTAGCTCCTTCTCCAACACCAACTCCGTCACCCACACCAACGCCTACTCCGTCTCCAACACCAAGTCCAACACCTGGCTCAAACCCAACACCAAGCCCGACTCCTTCTCCAACTCCGTCGACATCGCCCGAAGATCCAAGGGTTGTGGCCTTGAGGCTCCAACTTAGCGGGATGTTAACTACTTTGCAGGCGATCCAGGCTCAGCGAGCGGCGCAACAAGCCGCAGGTTCTTCTGCTGCTCCTACCGCTTCCGTTTTCGGTCAGCAGGTTAGAGCGATTGCTGTTAGTTTAGGAGCGGGCAGTAACAGTAATGATGTAAAAGTTCTTCAGCAATTTTTGATTTCTCAGAGCAAGGGTCCGGCAGCCCAAGCTTTGGCTAGAGTTGGTGCGAATGCTAATTTTGGCGCTTTGACTCGCGCGGCGCTAGCAGAATTTCAAGCGAAAGTGGGGATTACCCCGGCTTTTGGAAACTTTGGAGCAGTGACTAGGGCTTATCTAAGGACACACTACTAAAAAGGCAATGTCACTGTGAAAAAATTAAACAAAAATTTAATTTTTATTTTGTTTATTGTTTTTGGTTTAGCGGGCCCAATTATTACCTTAGCGGCCGGCCCAATTTTTATTGATACAAATTTAAACGGCATTCTTGATCCGGGAGAATTGTCTACAACAACAATTCAAGCCGCAATTACCGCGGCATCTCCCGGTAATACCATTCAGGTAATGGCGGGAACATACACCGGGGCGGTTAATGACACCAAGGGAGTAATTCTTCAAGGATCCGGAGTTGCCAATATCGTTGGTCAAGTTACCTTGAATGCCGGCGGTTCCAAGATTTATGGTTTTAATGTAACTAATCCAAGCGGAAATTTCGGTATTTTAATTAATGGATTTGGAAATACTGAGGCGTCCAATAACACCGTACACCACGTCGGAACGGGCGCGGTAACGGGAACCAATTACGGCATTTGGTTTCAAGACAAGGATCTTGTTAATGCCGATAACATAAAAATTCAGAATAATGCGGTTTCAAACATAGGCACTATTACAAACGGTTCAAATGGCGGAATCGGAGTAGGTGATTCTACCGGCAATTCTAATATCACCGGAGTTGTTATTAGTGGAAATACAGTTTCCAATGTAACAGCCAATACTGCCAATAAGGGAGCTTATGGTATTATTGTTAGCCACGCTATTCAAAATATTGTTAGTAATATGGGCTCAACTTTGGGAGCTCAAATTACCGGAAATACAATTAGTAATCTTAACGGCAGATGGGCTCATGGCATCGGACTTGAGGGAAGCACCCCGAATGCCATCGTTACTGGAAATACAATTCACCACCTTACTTCAACTTCTATTCCAAGTAATGCGGTCGCGGTTACATTTGAAGCCAATACTGGCGCGGCAAGCGTAACGCTTCACAATAACAGTTTTGACACGACCACCGTCTCTCTTGGAGTTACGAATGTTGTTTCTTCGGTGACCGTGGATGCCACTAATAATTATTGGGCGACATCCACGCCGGCCGGTGTTATTTTTGGCAGTGTTAATTACAGTCCTTGGTATGCTAATGCGGCTATGACAACAATCGGAGCAACGACAACTATAGACACGGATGGAAATAAAGCATCAGTACTTCCAATTGAGATTGCGACAACGACATCAACAAGCGCCGGCTCGGTGAGCGTAGTTATTCCGGCGGGGGCAACAGTTACTGGACCACCGGGATGGGACGGAACAATTGCCAGCCCGGCCGCAACTTCAACATTCACACTTACTCCGGATGCCGGCAATTTAGCTTTGGCTGTTTCAGCTGTTGAAGTTGGCGCTGGCGATATGCCCCTTGTATTCAATCAACCCTCTAAAATTGTCTTTGCGGGATTGGCAGGAAAATTAACCGGTTGGTCTCGATCAGGCGTTTTTCATGGCATAACAACCACATGTGATTCCGCTACAGTTCCGACTCTTGCTCCGGGAACGGAGTGTAAAATTGATGTCGGCGCGGATCTTGTTATTTGGACAAAACATTTTACAACTTTTATTGTTTATACCCAGACAACAGATTTAACTCCCGCCACTCTTCATGTTATTAAGTTAGTTATTAATTCAAATGGAGGCGCTTCTATTCCTTCTGATTTTAGTGTGACAGTAAAGCTTTTAGGCGCTAACGTGTTGGGAAGTCCGGCGTTTGGAACTTCTACTCCCGGAACTCTTTATTCGCTTACCGCGGGCACATATCTAATAAGCGAAAATACAAATACTTCCTATACGGAAAGCTTTAGCGGGGATTGTAATTCGAGCGGTAGCGTAACTCTCTTACCAGGCGAAGACAAAGTTTGTACGATTGTCAGTACAAATATTCCTATTCCAACAGCAACATCGCCGGGACTGCCGTCTACCGGTGGCGGAGGAAATTTTGCGCCATTGCCGCTTATTAACATTACTAAAATACCAAGTCCTTTGGCTTTGCCTGCTGGATCCGGACAGGTTACTTATACTTATACGCTAACTAATATAGGTCCGGTTGCTATGGGTAGTGTTTGGGTCAAAGATGATCAATGTGATTCTGTTAAATTTATCTCCGGCGACAACAATAATGATTCAATGCTTGATCTCGATGAAGTATGGGTATATAGCTGTACCAGAACAGTTTCTCAAACCGTTACTAATACGGCCACTACTCACGGCTCTGCCAATGGCTGGGATGCTTATGCTATTGCAATCGCCACAGTGGGCGTTGGCACTCCGGTCCCACCACCACTTATTAATATTTCAAAAACTCCCAGCCAATCAAGCCCGTTTCCACCCGGTGGCGGTGATATAACCTATACATATGTAGTAACAAACCCCGGATTGATTTCTATGCATAATGTAGTCGTTACTGATGATAAGTGCGCCCCGGTTTCCGGCCCTTCCGGTGATATCAATAATAATAATCTGCTTGATCTCGATGAAGCATGGACTTATACATGTCAAACAAATATTAAGATTTCAACTAGAAATATTGCTACGGCTAAAGGAAGCGCAAACGGTTTTATTGCGCTTGGCTACGCCCTTAATAATGTTTTGGTTTCTGTCCCGGGTCTTCCAAACACAGGATCCCAGGGACAATCTATTAGAATAATCGCGATTAATCTTGGAAATGGCAGCCGTGGAAATAATGTATTAACCCTCCAACAATTTTTGATTTCTCAAAAGAAAGGCAAAGCCGCAGCGGCTTTAGCCAAGATTGGCGCGACTTCTTTCTTTGGCAATCTAACGCGCGCGGCGCTGGCAGAATTTCAAGCGAAAGTGGGGATTAGTCCGGCTTTGGGAAATTTTGGGCCGATAACCCGTGGCTATTTAAATTTACACTGAGTTGAAGTAAAATAAATAATATATGTGTAAATCAAAAAAAATTATTCTCATGCTGGTTGCGGCGTCAATTATGATATTTGGATGCGCCGCAAATAATGTTTTGGCCAACACCTCTCAAACAAGCCAGAGTTCATTGTATATTCCTTTGATAGGCATCACATCTGTTCCGGATCCGCTGGCCTTGCCTAAGGGGACGGGAAACGTAACATACCATTACGCGGTTAAAAATTTTCTTCAAGAATTACCCTTGTCCGATGTGCAAGTTGTTGACAGCAAGTGCGTCAACATCAAATTTGTGGAAGGCGATGACAATGGAAATTCCCAGCTAGATTTTAACGAAACATGGAGATACACTTGTACCACAGAAATTTCCGAAACTACCCAAAGCATTGCCACAGTTACCGGAACCACAAATGGCATTACCGCAACACACAAAGCCTATACTACCGTTGTTGTCGGTTTAAAGGATTTGCCTCCGCTGGTCAGCATTGTTAACATCACCAAAATTGCCTACCCTTTATCTCTGCCTATTGAAGGCGGCGATATTACTTTTACCTACAAAGTTACCAACCCCGGCACAGTGCCCTTGAGCGATGTCTCTGTCGTTGATGATAAATGCAGTTCAATGTCCGGCAAACTCGGAGATACCAACGGCAATGATTTTTTGGATGTACACGAAGTTTGGATTTATACATGTACGGCGCACCTAAATCAAACAACTACAAACACAGTTACCGTTTCCGCATACGCCAACGGCCTAAAAGCGGTTGATACCGCCACTATTACAGTAAAGGTTGATATTCCAAAACTCCCCAATACCGGGGCAAATTTCGGCTTAGATTTCAATCTAAAAATAATTGTATGGTCGGTGCTATCAGGGGCTCTCGCGGCGCTTGTTATATTTTCTATCTTAACTGGAAAAAGAAAATTCGGTAAAAAGAAATGAAGATAAAAATCATCAAATTTAAATCAACACTAATTATAGTTTTCTCCGCAGTAATACTGGGAGCCGGTTTTTATTTTCTATTATTACCTCAACTCAATCAAAATAAAGTTGCAACCGCCCCATCTACCACCGGATTCGGCTGGAAATATCCTGTAGCCAAATTTCCATCAACCGGATCCGGCGGCCAGCTAGCCTATTCCGACATACGTGATCCCGGGGGTGTGCCCCAAGGGCTTCCGGTCCGCCTTAAAATTCCGGCTATCGGAGTGGATTCGGCAATCGAAGACGCGCTGATTACCCCGGATGGAAGAATGGATGTGCCGGCCGGTTCCGTGAATGTCGCCTGGTTTTCCCTTGGCCCCCATCCGGGACAAGTAGGAAGCGCGGTTATTGGAGGGCATTTCGGCATTAACAAGGGAGTGCCGTTTGTTTTCTACAACTTAGACAAACTAAATAGCGGCGACAAAATATATATAGTGGATGACAGGGGCGACACCCTCGCGTTTCAAGTACGATCAATCAGTTCATTTGATAGAAATGCCGACGCGACTACTGTTTTTACATCTAACGACGGCTTGGCGCACTTAAATCTTATTACCTGCGAAGGAATTTGGAATCAGGTTAATGGCAACTATCCGTTGCGATTGGTAATATTCACCGATGCCATACCGGCAGAAAGCGCTGGCGCAATCATTGCCTCCTTTCACCGATCACTTGGCGTGGGCGCCTCCGGCAAGGATGTCGCGGCGCTTCAAACCGTACTTTTGCAAAAAGGATTTCTCACAATGCCGTTGGGAGCCGCCAAAGGATTTTTTGGCTCGTTAACACGCGACGCGGTCGCCAAATATCAAACAAGCGTCGGACTTTCACCTGTCGGCCTCTTCGGCCCGCTTACAAGGGCCAGGCTAATTTCGGAATCGAACATCAATCCTGTTCTTCCAAATACAGGCACAAAAAAAATAGCAGCTCCAACTTTTTCTCAAAATATTATTCAATTTGTAAAAAGTTTTTACGAAACTCCATCAGATGGTCTAATAACTTTGTTGCTTCTATTCTCAATAATTTTCATATCAGCTTATTTATTGAAAAAGAAATATCGATAACGCTCTTTTATTGGTAATAAAGTTATCCACATTGGTAAAAAAATAAAGTGTTATAATAAAATATATGAAAAATTTTAATAAGTATTCAATAGTGACTTTAATGACCGCTTCTTTGGTTTTTGGCTTTGCCGGACCAATGACTGCGTTCGCGGCCGGCCCACTGCCGGTCAATCTTTTATCGATATCAACGAATAGCATTGTACTTTTGTCAAAAACAGGAATTACAAACACCGGAAGCCATATTTCCGTTATAACCGGCAATATAGGTTCGAGCCCGATTACCGCGGCCGCGATGGACAATGTATTTTGTTCAGAAATAACCGGGACAATATATGGAGTGGACGCGGCATATACAGGCAGCGGCACTACATCATGTTTTGCCGGTAATCCGCCATTGGCCAATAAGACCTTGGTGGACAACGCGGTGCTCGATATGGGAACTGCCTACACCGATGCCGCTGGAAGAACAGGTCCTACTGCAACCGAACTGGGGGCCGGAAATATCGGCGGGATGACGCTTGCTCCAGAACTATACAAATAGAGTACCGACGTTACAATACCAACCAATGTTA
>CAYRCJ010000007.1:0-28790 GCA_964422785.1 uncultured Candidatus Saccharibacteria bacterium
AAACGTTGAATCTGTTTATATTTCCGCTTTTATTCTGGCCTTGATTATAAGCCCGATCGCATCTTATCACGATCTTCCATTTTTATTTTGGGCGTCCATATTGGCAATGGCATCAAAATATATTTTGGCAATAAATAAAAAACATATTTTCAATCCGGTGGCTGTCGGCGTGGCGGTTACAGCCGCAGTTCTCGGCGAGTCCGCCGGCTGGTGGGTCGGCACGCTGTGGATGGCACCGCTTGTTTTGATCACCGGTTTCTTGATAGTCAGAAAAATTAAGCGGTTTGATTTGGCGGCGAGTTTTATATCGGCGGCTTTTATTTGTATTTCGGTATTCTATTTTTTAAACGGCGGCGATTTGAAGGCGCTTCCATGGAAGATATTTTTTGATACGCCGCTGTTATTTTTTGCGTTTATTATGCTGACCGAGCCTCTAACGACGCCGCCCTCTAAAAATTTACAAATATTTTACGGAGCCTTGGTTGGTTTTCTTTTTGCTCCGCAAGTTCATATCGGATCAGTCTATTCGACTCCCGAGCTGGCCCTTTTGGCCGGAAATATTTTTTCTTACCTAACCGGTCCCAAAGAAAAGTTAGTCTTAAGGTTAAAAGAAAAAATTAAAATAGCTCCTGATATTTATGATTTTTTGTTCACTCCGGACAGAAAGTTAAAATTTCAGCCCGGACAATATCTTGAATATACTCTCGGGCACGGGCGCGCCGATGCCAGAGGCAACCGGAGATATTTTACAATTGCTTCTTCGCCCACCGAGCAAGGAATAAGAATGGGAGTTAAATTTTACGAAAATGGAAGCAGTTTTAAGAAAGTTTTGGCATCGATGAAAGATGGGGATGAGATCATGGCCTCGCAATTGGCCGGGGATTTTATATTGCCGAAGGACAAAAGTAAAAAATTGGTTTTTATAGCCGGTGGCATAGGAGTGACGCCGTTTCGGAGCATTATAAAATATCTTTTGGATACCGGTGAAAGGCGGGATATAAAAATTTTGTATTCAACCAAGACAGAACAGGAAATTATTTATAAAGACGTTTTTGACGGCGCCCAAAAAGAGCTCGGCATAAGAATATTTTATGCCTTTGGAGGAAACCGCATCACTGAAGAAATGATCAAAGAAAATATTCCCGACTACAAAGACAGAATTTTTTATTTATCGGGAGCCCGCTCAATGATTCTCCGTTTTGATCAGACTCTCAGACAAATCGGTGTCGCCAAGCGCCAAATAAAAACCGATTTCTTTCCTGGATTTGTCTAAATATTTCTATTGTGTTAAAATTTAACAAATGCCGCAAAATTTGAAAGTCACTAATATTAAATCAGACGGCCAATTGGTGGCCGACTTTATTGCCGGGGACAAACAGGCTCTGGAAGCTTTATTCAAAAGATATCTCAAGCCGACTTATTATTTTATTTATAGATACGTGGCGAATAAAGAGGAGGCCGAAGACGTAATACAAGAAACATTTGTTAAGGTTTGGAAAAATTTAAAAAAGTTTGACCAAAAAAAATCTTTTAAGACTTGGGTATTCAGCATAGCTAAAAATACGGCTTTGGATTTTCTGAAAAAGAAAAAAGCAATACCATTTTCCAGTTTTGAAGATGAAGAAGGCCAAAACCCCGTTTTGGATGCGCTTCGCGATCCCGGGCCGATCAGCTCCGAGCTTATAGCGGAAAAAGAAGCCGCTGATTTGTTATATAAAAATATAGATAATCTTTCGCCTAAATATCGGGAAGTTTTATTGCTTCGTTTGGACAACCAGCTGGTTTTTCGCGAGATTGCCGCAATCCTTAAGGAGCCGTTGCATACCGTAAAGAGCCGCTATAGGAGAGCGCTTATTCTGCTTAAAAACGCACCAAAGTATTCCCCGCAATCGTAATAGATTGCAAGGAATATGAGAGCAAAACCATCAGCAAATCTTTTAGAAAAAATAATGAGGCGCATTGATAAAGAGCGCCGTATTTTGACTCTCAAAAGAAGGCTTTTCATCTTTTCTTTTATTTCTATTTCTTCGGCGGTATCTTTTGTGCCGGTTTTTAGAATCGCCCAAAATGCCATTCTCGAATCCGGATTCACGCAGTTTATTTCTTTGATTTTTTCCGACTCGGGAGCTGTGTTTATGAATTTACGGAGTTTTGCCTTCGCGCTTCTGGAGTCTTTCCCCGCGATTAGTGTCGGAGCATTTTTCGGTATTTTATTTTTATTTTTAATATCGATTTATTTAATAGCCAAAGATATACAAAATTATGGATTTCAACAAATTATTTCACTCTAGGGCATTCAGGGTTATTGTCTTAGGTATCGGGGCATTGCTGGTGTTGAGCCTGGTTTTCGGAGCCGGCGTTGTCGTCGGTTTTAAGAAAGCGAGTTTTTCGTATAAATGGGGAGAAAATTATCATCGTAATTTCGGAGGGCCGAGAGGAGGATTTTTTTCTGATTTTTCGGGCAGGAATTTTATTGATTCGCATGGGGTTTTCGGGCAAATAATAAAAATTGATGCCCAAGCAGGTTCCGGACAGGCGTCGGCCATCGTAATTAAGGGCAGTGATAATGTTGAAAAGATAGTTTCCGCCAATGAAAGAACAGTGGTAACCCGCTTTAGAGATTCTTTAAAACTCTCCGATCTTAAAATCAATGATTTCATTGTCGTAATCGGGGATCCGAATAACAACGGTCAGATTGAGGCAAAATTCATAAGAGTTTTACCGGGGATGATGATGCTTTTAAGATAACAAGATAGCTATGTTCAAAAAAATAATCAATTTCGCGTCGCTCCATAAAGTTATTGCAGGATTGGTGGTCGCCGGCTTAGCCGGAGGCATTTATTTCGGGTACAAGGCAATACGCGGAAACAGTTCGGCTCCAACTTATGTACTGGCCCAGGTTCACAAAGGAACAATTGTAAGTTCCATAACCGGATCGGGACAGGTTTCGGTTACAAATCAAATAGAAATAAAACCAAAAGTTTCCGGCGATGTTGTTTATGTCGAAGTGGACAACGGGCAATACGTAAATTCAGGAACTCTTTTGCTTGAGCTCGATATTACGGATGCCCAAAAAGCGGTCCGCGACGCGGAGGTAAGCCTGGAAAGCGCAAAATTAACCTTAGAAAGACTTAAGGGTCCTGAGGGCGCGGCGGTCACGCGCGCAAAAGAAACCGCGAACTACGATCTTAAAAAAGCATATGATGACGGATTTAATGCTGTGGCCAGTGTTTTTGTGGATTTGCCATCCACCATGTCCGGTCTTCAGAGTATTCTTTACTCATACGATCTGAACGCATCTCAAAATAATTTGAATTTTTACGTTGATGCCGTAAAAAATTATGACGAAAAAATAATTACATACGCCGCTGGCGCCGATAGTTCGTATCAATCCGCCAGAAAACAATACGATAAAAACTTCGACGATTATAAAAATATTAACCGGGCCTCCGATCAATCCGCAATCGACTCGTTGGTTAACGAGACCTATAACACAGAATTGGGAGTCGCTGAGGCGCTCAAAAACATAAATAATGTAATTCAATTTTATGAAGACAGGCTTTCGGAACACAACAAAACTCCGGCGGCATTGGCAGGCACCCACGTTACCTCGATCAATTCATATTCCGATAAAACGAATGCGCATCTTACTTCATTGCTCAGCATAGAAAACAATATAAAAACCGCTCACGACGAAATTTTAAACGCTGATATCGATGTTGCGTCTCAGGAGCTCTCCGTTAAACAGCGCGAAAACGCTTTGTCGGACGCAAAGGAAAAACTGGCTGATTATTACATCCGCGCTCCCTTCGACGGCATAGTCGCGAAAGTGAATGTGAAAAAGGGCGACTCGATTTCCTCGGCTTCGGCTGTCACGTTTATTACAAAACAGCGCACCGCCGAAATATCTTTAAATGAGGTAGACGCGGCTAAAATTAAAATTGGAGAAAAAACAACTTTAACTTTTGACGCAGTGCCGGATTTGAGCTTGGTCGGAGAGGTTTCGGAAATTGATACTGTCGGATCGGTTACTCAGGGGGTGGTCACTTATAATGTAAAAATTGTTTTTGCCACTCAAGATGAAAGGGTGAAACCGGGGATGAGCGTATCAGCCGCAATTATTACAAATGTAAAACAAGACATACTTACCGTGCCCAATAGCGCGGTGAAATCACAGGGTAATATCCACTATGTGGAAATAGGCAGCGATGTCTCAACTCCGCCAACACAGCAAACAGTTGAGATCGGAGTTTCAAACGATGACTCGACGGAAATCGTGTCAGGACTCAAAGAAGGAGATCAAATTGTCACAAGAACTGTTGCCAACCAAGCCAAACCGGCTACAGTCTCTGCTCCAAGTCTTTTCGGAGGCGGCGGAGGGGGAAATAGAATTCGTTAATATATGATTGAAGTTAAAAATATTACGAAAATCTATAAAACAGGCGATGTTGAATTTCAGGCTTTGCGCGGGGTCAGTTTTAAAATAGAAGATGGTGAATTTGTTGCCATAATGGGGCCATCCGGTTCCGGCAAATCAACAATAATGCATATTTTGGGGGCGCTTGATACTCCGACCAGCGGCGCGTATTTTCTCGACGGCAGAGATGTTTCCACGATGTCCGAAGACGAGCTTGCGGATATAAGAAAAGATAAAATAGGTTTTGTATTTCAGGCATTTAATCTTCTTCCGAGAACAACAGTTTTAAGAAATGTAATGCTGCCTTTGGTTTACGCAAATGCAAATAAAGAAGAAAGAGAAAAAAAGGCCAAAGCCGCACTATTCGCTTCCGGTCTTGATGAGGGGCACTTTTATCATAAATCCAATCAGTTGTCCGGCGGACAAATTCAAAGGGTCGCCATTGCCCGCGCTCTCGTTAATAATCCCACATTGATTTTGGCCGACGAACCCACAGGAAATCTGGATTCCAGAACCGGAGAAATTGTTTTGGGCACGTTTCAAAAATTAAATGAAGAGAATCGGCGGACTATTATTCTTATTACCCATGAACACGACGTGGCTAAGCATGCAAAAAGAATTATTTATATAAAGGACGGACTAATAGAAAATATATGACAACAAAAGATATCCTACAGGAAACATACACCGCTCTCGCAGCCAACAAGGCCAGATCCGGGCTTACAATGCTCGGCATTATTATCGGCATAAGCTCGGTGATAGCGATGGTGGCGATCGGCCAAGGAGCGCAAAGCACAATCCAGTCGAGAATCCAATCCATCGGCTCGAACCTTATTTTGGTAATGCCCGGAGTTCAGCGCGGGCCGGGATTTCAAATAAGCGGAGGCAGGGGATCCGCGCGAACGCTTACACAAGGGGATGCCGATGCCGTTACAAAAGAAATTACGACTGCCAAGGCGGTGGCGCCGGAAATTTCCGGCAGATATCAGGTAACAGCGCGCGGCACAAACACAAATACTTCCGTGGTCGGCGTAACTCCCGCCTACCCTGAGGTTAGAAACGTGGAGATAGATGAAGGTACGTTTGTTACCGACCAAAATCTAAAAAGTCTTTCCAAGGTTGCTGTTTTGGGACCAACCGCCCGCGATGATCTTTTTGGAGCGGGCGCTGAAGCTTTGGGACAAATGGTCAGAATCAAAAATATTGAATTTAAAATAGTGGGAGTTACAAAAGCAAAGGGAGGGACGGGTTTCGGCAGCCAAGACGATATGATTTTTATTCCACTAACTTCGGCCCAAAGATTTCTAGCTGGAGACACCTATGTCTCCACAATCAGCGTCCAGGCCCGGGATGAAGCGTCGATGTCCGACACCCAGCAGCAAATTACTGATTTATTGCTTTCACGCCATCACATATCAGACCCGCAGCTGGCGGATTTCAGTACTCTCAATCAATCAGATATTGTGGCCACGGCCACAAGCATCACCCAAACCTTCACTATTCTTTTGGGCGCGGTTGCCGGGATTTCTCTTGTCGTCGGAGGAATAGGGATTATGAATATGATGCTTACAACCGTGACGGAGCGCACTAAAGAAATCGGATTACGAAAAGCTATTGGTGCCAAAAAAAGAGATATCAATCTTCAGTTTCTTTCGGAAGCGGTTATGCTGACTTTTATCGGGGGGCTTATCGGAATTATTTTGGGATGGACAATATCTTTTACGATTACATATTTGGGGTTAATTCAGACCACTGTTTCCGTTTCTTCAATTCTTCTTGCTTTCGGAGTTTCAACGGCAATCGGAATAATTTTTGGCTACTACCCGGCCCGCCGGGCGGCCGGGCTTAACCCGATCGAGGCGTTGAGATACGAATGATTATTAACCCTGTTAAATTCCGCGAGAGCGGACCCATTTAACAGGGTAAAGGTCGCCAAATTTATTTAATTTAAAAATATTATGAAAAAAAATATACCAATGATTGTAGGAGCAGTTGTTATAATCGGAGCATCCTTTTTTGGCGGAGTGAAATACGGCCAGGGAAATGCCAGTGGGGCGCAGGGATCCGGAACAGCTAACGCCAGAGGGGGTTTTGCGAGAGGCGGAGGAGCGCGCGGTGCCGGTTTTACCACAGGAGATGTAATATCCAAGGATGACAAAAGCATTACGGTGAAGATGAGAGACGGCAGTTCAAAGATTATATTTTTTTCCGGGAGCACGGAAGTCGGCAAATTTGTAACCGGAGCCACCAGCGATATAGAAGTTGGAAAATCAGTGATGATAAATGGACAAACAAATTCAGACGGATCAATTAACGCGCAATCAATCCAGATACGTCCGCCAATGACGCAGACGAATAAACCAGCACAAAATTAATAGAGGTATCAAAAAAACATCCTCCGATTATCGGAGGATGTTTTTGTATTGACTTAGCATTATTTTTATTATATACTTTTTCCATATTGTTTTTTGAAAGGATAGGCAAATGGACTCGAAAATTTTTCTGATCAACCCGTCCAATGTTACTTCAGGATTCGCGATGATCACTCCAAGATGGTTGCCGGTGATGGCCGGCGCGACGCCTCCGGAATTTGTTAAAAATCTGGTTTTGATCGACGAAGCAATAGAGAAATGCGATTATTCTCTAATCCAAGATCAGGATTTGGTGGGAATAAGCATCCACACTTTAAACGCCAAAAGGGGATATGAAAAAATAAAACAAATAAAAAGTTTATCCTCTGCCAAAGTTGTGGTGGGAGGAGTACACGCTACTATTTTTCCCGATGAGGTGCTGGAGCACGCGGATTCGATCGTAACCGGAGACGGCGATTTGATTTGGAAACAGGTTGTGACGGATTTTTACAGCGGCGCCCTGAAGCAAAGATATGACGGCGGAAAAATCAGCGGAGATTATTTTACCAAAGCCAGATGGGATCTGATTAAACACCAAAGATATATCTGGGCTTCCATCAATACCACCAAAGGCTGTCCCGAGAAATGCAGCTTTTGTTCCGTTTGGGTCACGGATGGCCGGGATATGCGCATAAAAACCACCGACGATATCATCGAAGAAATAAAAGAGCTTTATGCTCTGGGTTTTCGAGCGATTTTGCTTGCGGACGATAATTTTTATGCGCTTGGAGAAAAAAATCAAAAAGCTTTTGAGGAGGTCATGTCGCAGCGCTACGATCTCATGGAAAAAATGTCTTATCTTCCCGAAGACGTAATGTTTTTCACTCAGACCACGATAAGGACAGCCGATGATAAAAAATTTCTTGAAGCCATGAAAAAAGCAAGAATAGTCGGAGCTCTTATTGGCGTGGAGGCTGTGGATAAAGCCGGCCTCGCCTCTGTTAAAAAAGATTTCAACAAAACAGGTCAGGCTCTGACAGATTCGATAGTTTCCATGCAGGAAAATAATGTCTACGTTCTGGGCTCTTTCATAGTGGGGCTGGAAACTGACACGAAGGAAACTTACATAAAAATGCTGGAAGCGGCCAAAAATTCTAATATGGCCTTCGCGCAGTTTGTAAGTTATACGCCATTTCCGGGCACTGTTGATTATTTTGAAATGCTGAAAGACAAACGCAAAATCAAATTGCATATTCCAAAATACTGGCTTATAGACAGGAAAATCCGCAAAGACGAATATAAAATATATACGCATCCAAACATGACCCACGGGGAGATTGAAGAATCCTTGAAGTTTCTGTGGAGGGGCTACTATTCATCCGGAGAGATAATCAAAAGAATAAAATTTATGCGCGGCATCAAAAATTTAAGGTCCGCCTTGGCATATTTTACGGTCTCAAAAATTTTTTATAAGATTTATTATCAGTACGGCATCTCGGCGGATTCCGCCAAAACAATAGAAGCAAACTGGATGGTCAAATTTTTGGGGACCATTTGCCTGAAACTCTTTAAAAAAGCACCCGCTCCGGCCTAGGCCGGAGCGTTTTATTTTTTCTATTTTTTTTGATAAACTTATTAAGTGAAGAAAATTCTTATTGCCACCACAAACGCAGGAAAACTTTTGGAATACCGGGAAATTTTTAAAAATTTGCCTGTAGATTTTGTGACTCTGAAAGATCTGGATATCAAAGATGAGCCTATAGAAGACGGTTTAACCTTTGAAGAAAATGCCGTCAAAAAAGCAAATTTTTATTCTCAGTTTACTGATCTCCCGGTTCTAGCCGAAGATTCCGGTCTTGAGGTCGATCATTTAAACGGCGAGCCCGGGGTATATTCCAGGCGCTGGCCGGGACACGAAGCAAGCGATGAAGAATTAATAGAGATGTTACTTTCAAAACTCAATGGCGTGCCGGAAGCAAAAAGGGGAGCTCAGTTGAGGGTAATAGTGGCGCTTAAACTTTCCAAAAATCATCATCCCGTTCTTTCGGAAGGGATCCTGAAAGGGCATATCATAGAAGCAGTTATTTCAAAAAGAATTCCCGGATATCCGTACAGGTCTCTTTTTTACGCTCATAAAATAAATAAAGTTCTCGGAGAATTATCAATGGAAGAAGAAGCAAAAATTGCCCACAGGATAGATGCCCTGGGAAAGCTCAAGCCTCTATTTGTGCTATAATGAATATTGTGAATTCAAGGCTTTTATTTGGTCGTAAATAAGAGCTGATTATTAAGAAAAATTTTTATCAAAAACATGGAAGACATGTCAATGCATCAAAATGTATGCAAATGCCCGCATCACAAAATGGGCGCGGTTTTCGCGATAATTTTCGCTCTTTTGTTTTTGGGCGGCTATCAGGGATATGTAGGTTGGAATATTGTGAACTGGGGATGGCCGATTATTGTGATCGTTGCCGCAATCACCAAAATGATGGGTAGCAAATGCAAGTGCTGCTAATAGCTCACTGTTCCAGAAATCAAAACTCCGCCATTTGGCGGAGTTTTGTCAAGTTACAATACAAATAATCAATTTGTTATAATATTAAGTACTATGAAAAAGATATTCGCGTTATTATTAATAATAGTTTTATTCGCCAGTGTGGCCGGCTTTTTGGCCTTCAAAAGCGGTCTTATGAATAGGCAGTCGGCAAGCGTGGCCCCGGCCGCGTCTTCAACAGTATCGCCAAACACCGCCGTTCAATCAAACACTGCCAATCAAAAGGAGAATCAAAAAATAAATATGAATCACTTAGTTACGTTAGATACAAATTTTGGAAAAATTAAATTTGAAACCTATGATGAAGACGCGCCAAAAACCGCGAAAAATTTTATTACTCTCGCCCAAAAAGGTTTTTATAATAACTTAACTTTTCATAGAGTGATCAATGGTTTTATGATTCAGGGCGGGGATCCGGTCGGCAATGGCACCGGTGGGCCGGGATATTCTTTTGAAGATGAATTAAATCCTGCTACGGCTTCTTATCAACAAGGTTACAAAAAAGGAGTTGTGGCAATGGCCAATGCCGGGCCAAATACCAACGGCAGCCAATTTTTCATTATGCTTCAAGACACACCGCTTCCGCACAACTACACAATTTTCGGAAAAGTTATTTCCGGCCAAGATGTGGTGGACGCAATCGGCAAAACCCCAACCGGCCCCGGCGACCGCCCGATCCAACCGGTCACAATAAAATCCGCTGAGGTTGAATAATTCAAAATGACTTGACAAAATAGCACCTCTGGTGCTATTTTGATTTTGGATTTGGAAAGTAAACAATAGAAGGAGGGAAGGGTTGTGATAAGAACTCGGCCGACATTTGCGAAAGGAAATTTCAACGATGTTTTTGATCTTGCTCCAGAGAGAGATCTGTGGAGCAAAGAAACAGTAGCCGAATCGTTGGCGGGAAAACACAAAGACATTAATCCGCCGTATCGTATTCCGGCGGCAGACACAAAATCAGATTTGTTCTTTGATGATTTAGAGATGTTGTCTCGGTTTGCCAATATGCCGTTGCCGGATCAAGAAGCATTTTTAATTGCCATTCGCGAAACAATGAAGTTGCACGAAGTGGAAGAAATTCATATGGAAATCAAGTGGTCGGAAACAGAAACAAAAACTCTTTTTATAAAAGAGTGCAACGGTACTTTAGACATTTATGTAAATTATCGGCAGTAAGGAAACAAAATGGCAAAAGAAATTTTTATCGAGCATAGGCCCTATGATCCTGACTCCAAATTTTACACTGCTTATTTTAATGCCAACGGCAAATTGAAAAAGGGCCAGCCTGGTCGCACCGAAGAAGAGGCCGTGGGCTACTTGGTACTCGCACATTCTGAAGATTTTGATATAAAAATAGGAACAGTGGAAGGGTAAGGAATAAAATTAATCGCCCCGACGGCTATCGGGGCGATTTTACTTTTTAAGTTTCAAATAGTATCCTGATTTAAAGAAAACATTGAAAAAAAGGATGGCCGATGCGGAAGAAAAAATTCAGAGAAATCGTGTTAACAGGGGGGCCGTGTTCGGGTAAGACCACCGGCATAAATTATCTTTCTGAAAAATTAAGAGATTGGGGATGGCGTGTCTTTATTGTGCCGGAAGTGGCCACGATGTTTATTCTGGGAGGCGTTCCTGATATTTCAGACATCGCCGCGAAAGATACGAAATTATACTATAAAATCCAAAAACAAATTCTCCTTACCCAAAGAGCGCTTCGGCAGAAGTTTACTGATTTAGCCGATGAGTTTGATGATGAGAAAATGGTAATTATTTATGATCGTGCCGAAATGGATGGGAAGGCGTATGTGCCGGCGGAGCGGTTTGACGCGTTCCTTGAAGAAGAAAATCTTGAATTGCGTTATGTCCGTGATAATCATGATGGAGTGATTTTTTTGGTGACCGCGGCAAAAGGAGCTGAGTCATTTTTTACTCTGGCCAACAACAAGGCGCGCCGCGAGAGTTTAGAAGAGGCCCGTACAGCGGATGACAAGACTCTTGCCGCGTGGAACGGGCATCCTCATATTAAAATTGTTGATAACTCAACAGATTTCGAAGGCAAAATGAAAAGATGTCTACAGGGTATGGCGAGGATTTTGGGGGTTCCTGTGCCGCTGGAAATAGAAAGAAAATTTTTGTTAAAACGCTTGCCGGACTTTAAGAATTTTCCCGTTCCGGTAGAAAAAATTTATATTGAGCAGATGTATTTAGTCTCTCCGGATCATGAAAATGTAAGAATAAGAAGGAGAAGTCAAAATGGGTCAAGCGTTTATTATAAAACTACCAAAAATAAAATCTCTCCGCGCGTGAGACACGAAACCGAAAGCGCGATTTCCGCCGGGGATTACTTGGATTTATCCGCTCTCAAAGATCCGGAAACCAATGTTTTGGAAAAATTTCGCTACTGCTTTCCTTATAACAACCAATATTTTGAATTGGATTGGATTTACTCTCCGGAGACTCATTATCTTCTGGAAATAGAACTTACGGAAGAAAACGATAAAATTGAGCTTCCGCCATTTTTGGAAATAGACCGCGAAGTTACTGAAGAGAAGAAATATTCAAATCATGAGATTTCTAAAAGAAAAACTCCCGCCTAGGCGGGAGTTATTTTTTGGATTTGTTTATGTCGGCAAATTTTTTGCGGAATTCTCTTCTGATCTCGGCTTGTTCATACCTGCGTTTTTCCTCTTCCGACTCCGGGATTAATTTGGGGACGGAAACAGGTTTTTTGTCTTCATCTATCGCCACAAATGTAAGATACGCGGAAACAATATGGCGGGTGGTACCGGCTATATAATTTTCCGCGTAAACTTTTATGCCGACTTCTAATGATGTATTCCAGGCCCGGTTTACTGATGACTTGAAAACCAGTATTTCTCCCTGGTAAGCCGGTTCAAGAAATTTTATGGAGTCTATTAAGAGCGTTACGCAAACTTTGTTCGTATGTCTTTGCGCCGTCATTCCGGCAATAACGTCTATTTCCTTCATTAACTTTCCGCCGAATGCCGTGTTGTAAGCATTTAGATCTTCCGGGAAAATTTCTTGCGGCAAATAATCTATTGAAGATTCTTTCACGGTCTTCGTCTTCAGATTTTCCATCTATCCTCCTATTTTTAAAATCCGAATAAAATGATAGCATATTTTTATTATTATGGCAATTAATACCGTCAAACTTTTTAAAATAGGCGATATTGTAGAAGAAAGCGGGCTTTATATCTGCGTGCCCTGCGGGTTTACACAGTATTTTGAGGCAGGCGCGAGGTTTGAAACCTGCATGGCTTGCCTGGCCGGAACTGAAAACGGCCCGGAAGGATATCGAGAAGAGGAGTCAGAATTTTGGGAGTTTTTCGCCTGATATTGCTATTTTATGGAATTTGTTATATGGTTATAGCGAAAAATGATACTTTGAAAATTTATTTTTTTAGAGAAAAAGGAGGCAGATTTGGAAAACAGAGCCGGGGTTGACCGCAGAAAAATTTTTGTGTTGGATACCAGCGTTTTGGTGCACGATCCGGATTCCCTGGAAAATTTTCAGGACAATGAGATTGCTTTGCATGTAGTGGTATTGGAAGAACTGGACAACCTAAAGAAGTCCCCGGATGAAGTAGGGCAGATGGCCAGGATTGTAATCAGAAAACTGGACCAATATCGCCAAAACGGTTCTTTGTCTTCCGGAGTCCCGACTTCTACCGGCGGCAAACTGCGGGTGGAGTTTTCCAATAATGCCGAATTTGAGAATCTTTTGTCCATAGGCCTCAATAAAACAAACGATAATCACATAATTTCTTTAGCCCAGAAACTTCAATTTCAAAATCCTGCCAAAGAAGTCGTACTTGTCAGCAAGGATCTAAACCTCCGGGTTAAGGCAGATGCCTGCAACGTAAAGTCTCAAGATTATGAATTTGATAAAAGGGGTTTATATTCCGGCGTAATCGAAATTGATATACCAGATGGAGATTACGATCTTATCCACGAGATACATAACGATGCTGAAAACAAAATACCGGCGGGCAGGGTATTTGAATGTTTAGGACAGGAAACGGATTATCCGCCGAATCAATGTTTTATTTTTAAAAATAGCCAAGGCAAATCTGTTCTGGCGGTTTTCAAAAAAGCCGATTATGAATTTCAGCTGGTAAAATCAAAGCGCGATTACGAAAAGGACGGAAAATCCAAAGACAAAAGAAAGGATGTATATCCCAAAAATATAGAACAGTGTTTTGCGTTTCATCTGCTTATGGATAAAAAGGTTATGCTGGTAACTACCGTAGGAAAGGCCGGAAGCGGGAAAACTTTGATGGCTCTTCTTGCCGGTTACAATCAAATTGGAGAAGAAGGCTCTTCTCACGACCAACTTTTAATCTATAGACCCAATATAGAACTCGGAAAATCTCTGGGGTATTTACCGGGGAACGTAAAAGAAAAATTTGAACCCTGGATGCAGCCGGTTTTGGATAATCTGGATCTTGTCTTAAAGGATAGAGAAAAAAACTATAAATCCGGAACTTCCAAGAGCCAAAGAGATGCGGTAACGGCCGAGAATTTCAGAGATTACATCGATCAGGGATTTATGGAGATTTCCCCGATAACCTTTATCCGTGGCCGAAGCCTTCATCATAAGTTCATCATTATAGATGAGGCTCAAAACCTTACCAAGCACGAAATCAAGACAATCTTAACCAGACCGGGAGAGGGCACAAAGGTGGTGCTGACCGGAGATTTGGATCAGATCGACAATAGGTTTGTAAATTCAGAATCAAACGGTCTCGCGCACGTAATTCAGAAATTTAAAGGACAGGAAATTTTCGGCCATATTACAATGAAAAGAACAGAACGGTCTTTGCTGGCCCAGCTGGCCGCAGATCTTCTATAACAAATAGACTCCCCGAAGCCGCTTATCGCGGGCGGGGAGTTTTTCTATATTATGTTATACTAAAGTAACCTGGAAAAATATGTCCCAATACTATAATCCCAAAAGAACAAAAAATATCTTTGACCCGGCTTCCGGAGATTCCTTCAGATTAAGCCGCAGCAAAATCGACGACTATCTCAATTGCCAAAGATGTTTTTATCTGGATCGCAGGCTTGGAGTGGCCCAGCCGCCCGGGTATCCCTTTAGTTTAAACTCCGCCGTCGACGCGTTGCTTAAAAAAGAATTCGACGCGCACCGCGCCCGAAAAACTCCGCATCCGCTGATGAAATCGTACGGCATAGATGCCGTGCCGTATCCTCACGAAAAATTGGAAGAATGGCGCGATTCTTTGCGCCGGGGAATTCAATATTTACATAAACCCACAAACCTTTTGATAACAGGGGGCGTAGATGATGTTTGGGTAAATCCGGACGGCGAACTTATAATTGCGGACTATAAAGCCACTTCCAAAAATGGAGAAGTCAGCTTGGACGCCGAATGGCAGATCGGTTATAAAAGGCAAATGGAAGTTTATCAATGGCTTTTTCGGAAAAATAATTTCAAAGTCTCGGATACCGGATATTTTGTTTATTGCAATGGAGACGCGGACAAAGAAGCTTTCGACGCCAAACTGGAATTTGATATAAAAATTTTACCGTACAAGGGCAACGACGAATGGGTGGAAGGCACAATATACGATATCCACAAATGCTTAATGGGCGGCGACATCCCGCCCTATGGCCGCGACTGCGATTTTTGCTTATACAGACGGGCGGCAATGGAGCTTGAGCACAAAATGCCGGAGAACAAATCGCGCCGGAGACGGTTAAGTCCAAAAACAGGAAAAGAATCCTTGAACAAAACGCTTTTTTAGATTGTGCTATAATCTCAATATGGATATGACGCTGTCTTCCAGAAAATGTGTTCCATGCGAAGGGGGAGTTGCGCCGATGGAACTCATTGAAATAAATAAATATTCATCTGAATTGACGGGCAGATGGGAAAGAGTCGCCTCCATGCAAGACGGCAAGATCAAAAAGATAAGATCGCGGTTTGAGTTTCCGGATTTTAAGTCAGCTATGCTTTTTGTAAATAAAATTTCCGTAATTGCCGAGGAGGAAGGGCATCATCCGGACATTTTTATTTCATACAATAAAGTGATAATTGAGCTTTGGACGCATGCCGTCGGAGGACTGTCCGAAAACGATTTTATATTGGCAAGTAAAATTGAAAAGGTCGCATGATTTTAAAAATTTTAATTTATTATTATGTATCAAAGAACTTATAGTCAGGTTACCGGATTCTTGTTTTTAGCCATGGGCCTTTTTCATATAATAAGAGTGCTCTATCAATGGCAGGCACAGATAGGAGGGGTATGGATTCCTTTTTGGGCGAGCGGAGTCGGAGCAATCATCGCTTTTGTTTTGGCCTTTGAAGGTTTCAGATTGGGAAAATAATTTGACTTTCCGCAAAAATAGCTGTATTTTTAAAGAAGTGTAAAAACTACACTATTTTTGCGTATTATGAATTCAAAAAATAAATCTTATCTTAATAAAGCCGAGCATCCGCTGGTTACGGTGGATGTGGTTGTTTTTACCATCGGCGAAGACGAGCTAAAAACTCTTTTAATAAAAAGGAAATTCTCTCCCTTCGAGGGCGATTGGGCCTTGCCCGGCGGATTTATACAAAAAAGCGAAGAGCCGGAGACCGCTGCCAGAAGGGAGCTCAGGGAAGAAACCGGGGTAGATAATATTTTTTTGGAACAACTTTATACATTCGGCAATCCAAAAAGGGATCCGAGGGGGCGGGTGCTGACTGTGTCTTATTTCGCCCTGGCTCCAAGGCACAAGCTCAAAATCAGTGAATCTTCTTCGGAGTCAAAAGCCACAAATTTATTTTCAATAAACAAATTACCGAAGCTGGCTTTTGACCATAAAGAAATAATTTCTACGGCCCTAATACGTCTCCAAAATAAAATTCAATATACAAACGCGGCCTGGAGCCTGCTTCCGGAAAATTTCGCGGTCAGCCAGCTTCAGAAAGTTTATGAAATAATTTTGGACAAAAAATTGGATAAAAGAAATTTTAGAAAAAAGATCATTTCTTTGGGGCTTTTGAAATCTTCCCCCAAAAAATTAAAAGGTTTGCGCCAGCGCCCGGCAAAACTCTTTACTTTCAAGACCAAAAAATACACGGAGCTTAAGAGGTTTTTCTGAACCTGCCTGCCGGCAGTCAGGCTTGACTATTTTAAATATTTAGTGTAGTATATACTTGGAATAAAATCTTTGACAGAGGGGGAGTGAATGAAAGAAGAATCAGCGCTTTTGATTGTGGATGTCCAAAATGATTTTTGTCCCGGAGGGTCATTGGCGGTTGCCGACGGAGATAAAATAATCCCAGTTACAAATGACTTAATTGCGATTGCGCTTGCAAACAAAAGGCAAATTCCGGTGTTTGCTTCACGAGATTGGCACCCTTCAGACCACATAAGTTTTAAAGAACAAGGCGGGCCATGGCCGGCACACTGCGTCCAAAGTACAAAAGGAGCGGAATTTCATCCGGACTTGAAACTCCCAAAAAATTTCATACTAATATCTAAAGCAACTGATTCTAATAAAGACGCATATTCTGCGTTTGATGGAACTGAGCTTTTGGAAGAGCTTCAAAAAAGAAATATAACAAAATTGTGGATCTGTGGCATTGCAACCGATGTTTGTGTGCTGGCCACGGTACTTGATGCCAGAAAAAATGGATTCGAAGCCCTCGTTATTACAAATGCTTGTGCCGCGGTGGATCCTTCTAATCAAGGAAAATCATTTTCTGAAATGACAGCTGCGGGCGCAACACTAACCACGTTTCCAGTATTCTAAATCAAGAAAGGAGCCAAAGATGCGACGACACATGTTCCAGGCCGACCGATACCATATGACTCAGGGAAATTTTTCCCTAACACCGCATTCGAAATTGGCGGACAATCTTTTACTGGCTGAAGCTCCGGCGAGATTCTACGCTTCTTTCCGCAAATTACCGTTCGCGCCTTGTGTTGGACACGATTTGTTGGTGGAGTTTTTGTCTCACACGGGGCTTGATTCACCCAGGATTGAGTATTTAAAAAATGACCGTGCCGATCTCTCGCTGGTGGGTAAATACTTGGAACATCATCAGATAGGAGACACTGTCCGGGCTGTAAATCCGGGCACTATTATGTTTCCCAGAGAGCCCATTGCGGATATATTCGGACCATTCATTTTGGCTCAGCTGGCTGAAATAAAATTCGAACATGCTTTTGATGTTCCGATGACGGTGGCTTCCCGGGCGCTCGAGATGCGCCTAACCGTGGGATGGGAAAGAATGATGTCTGATTTTTCAAACCGAAGAGACGGCAGTGTAGACAGATCGGTGGATGTTGCAAAATATTCATATATCGGAGGTTTCAACGACACTTCAAATATGGAGGCCGGACATTTATTGAATGAGCCTACATCGGGGACCATGGCGCATTTTAACGTTAAATCTTTTATCGGCGTCAAAGAAAATGATTCCAAAACAAGTTTATCGAAGCATTTTCAGCAAGTGTGTTTTGAGAGATGGCTGGACGCTCACCCCAAAGGCACCACTCTTTTGATCGATACAATTGACGTGCCTCTTGGAATAAAGCACGCGATCGCGGCCGCCAAAAGTTCTCCGGAACGCACCGGAGCCTTTAAATCCGTGAGGATCGATTCAAACCCTCTCGGACGCTGGTCAAAATACATAAGAAAATGTTTGGATCTCAACGGATTTTCTGAAACCAAAATTGTGGCGACCGGAGACCTCGACAAAGATTCTTTGGCCAAGCTGATTGAAGAATGCCCTGAAGTCTACGGATTCGGAATCGGCACAAAAGTCATTTCCGAAGTTGAGAATGTAGCCGGGATTGTCTTTAAAGAAAGCGAGATCAACGGAAAATCGACCATCAAATGCTCATCGAAAGAAAAATCGACTCTTCCCGGGAAACTTCAAGTATGGCGCTTTAGCGACGGCGAAGGTTTTTATTGTTTTGATGTGATAGCCACAGCGCATCTTAATAGACATCACCTGATGGCAGAATTTGGAAAACAGGCGGAAGGCGTAAAACAATGCGCGCCATTGCTGCGCCCTTTCTGGATTAAGGGGGCCTATCAAGATTTGCCTTCAAAAGAGGAACAAAAACTCTTTGTCCAGGCGCAGGCTCTGAAATTCAGAGATCTATACCATTATCCGGTGTATTTAAGCGCGGAACTTACGAAGCTGAGGGATGAGACAATGGAATTTATGAATTCCGACCTCAACGAATATCCGGACATCGTGATGCCCGATCTCGAAAAATAATTTAACGCCCCGATAACCATCGGGGCGTTTTTATTGACATTTTTTATATAAAAAGCTATAATTAAAACCGGTTTTTTGACAAAGAAAAGATTTCAAAATGGAGGCGCTGACAATGAACGACCTGAAAATTTTTGCTGGGAAGAGCAATCAGAAGCTCGCCGGAGATGTTGTCGACTGGATAGATACAAATTGCCAAATAGGGTCAGCTGTCTTAGGAAAATTGGATCCTCGGAGAAAATTTTCCGACGGAGAGCTTTATGTCCGCTACGACGAAAGCGTTCGGGATTCCGATGTTTTCATTGTGCAGTCCACAAATCAACCGGACTCAAATTTGTTTGAGCTTTTGATGATGGCTGATACCGCCAGACACGCTTCGGCCAGAAGGATTACCGCGGTAATACCTTATTTGGGATATTCCCGCCAGGATTGGAAAGACAAATCTCGCGCCCCGGTTGCGGTTGCTCTCATCCCAAGGCTTTTGGAAGCCTCGGGGGTAAACAGAGTATTGCTTTTGGATGTCCACAGCAATGCAACGTTGTCGGCGTTCCAGGCCAGAGGCATACAGGTAGATCATCTTTGGGCCAAGTTATCTTTTTCAAAATATTTGAAGGCCAATGAAGATTTATGGAGATCATCACGCAATCTTGTAGTGGCCGCGCCCGATATTCACGCTGGCAAGCTTGCCAGAGCATACGGGAAAATTCTTGGTGCCACAGGGTTTGTAGTCATTGAAAAAAACAGACCGGAGCCCGGCAAGGCGGAGGTTCTAAACGTAATTGGAGAAGCCGGGGGATGCGATGTGCTTATCGTGGACGATATGATCGACACCGCCGGCACCAATGTGAACGCCGCCAATGTTTTAAAAGACAGGGGCGCTGAAAATATTTTCACTCTTGGCACTCACGGAGTTTTTTCCGGAAAGGCTCTGGATAGGCTTCAGAATTCCGTCATAGACAAGGTTTTTGTTACGGATTCGATTTTCCAATCAGATACTGTTCTCTCTTCTTATCCGAAGATTCAGAAGATTTCTTTGGCCGGGCTTTTAGGAGAGGCGATTTGCCGAACCCATAAGAATGAGTCCGTAAGCTCGTTGTTTGAAAACGAATAAACACTGGGAGGTGTTGATTGAGAGAAGGCGTCGGAAAGAATGTCAGAAAGGACTTTGGTCTGAAATGGGCGCACGTTTTTGCTGTCACAAGAGATATTGATTTTTCACTGGATCCATTGGATCCGAAATTTGTTCCGGCAAAGCCGAAGCAGGAGATTGGTGAAAAGAAAGTCTTTGAACTCGAGAAGTCGGGCAATGCAATCTATACGATAAAGAGAGACGGTCATCGCCATCTTATCGCTATTACAAAAAAGGGAATTCGGATTTATACCAGGAGCATTATTGAGGTCACGGATCGATATCCGCATATCGTGGAGCAGATCAAGAAAATGAAATTTCCGGACAATACTTTGCTTGATTGCGAGATTTTTGTATCGGTTGGAGGAAAAGAAAATTTGGGTTGTATGACAACCGTTACAAATTCTTCAGCAGAAAAATCCATAGAATTTCAAAAGAAAAATCCGGTTTCTGTGATGATTTTCGATATCATCGTATTAAAAAATAAAGTAATGTCGGAAGTATTCTATAAGGTTCGACTTGGTATGATTTGGTGGTTTTTTACGGAAAGCAATTATCTTCCTGATGACATTTTACCGATAGAGATTTCGCCTTTGCCTTTTGAGGAAAGCAAGAATCTGGTAAGGGAAAATGGGCTTGAAGGTCTGGTTGTGTACGACGCCAATGGAACCACGCAGTACCGGCTCGATGGCAAATCTAATTTGTCTCCTCGGCCGAATGTCTGCTGGAAATGGAAGCCATTGAAAGAAGACGATTTTATTGTCAGTAAAAAGATTTTTGTGGACGGCGAAAACGGCCGGCGCTTCAAAGAAGTTGTACTTACGCAGATTGATGCCAAGACCGGCGAAGAGTTTGAGTGCGGAAAACTGGGGACATTTGACGCGAAGACCCGGGCGTATTTGGATAAAGCTGTATTTCCGCTTGTGATGCAAGTTGAATTTGTGTCCAGATACGAAAAGTCGCAGAAGATCAGAGAACCGCGCTTTATGCGTTTGCGAGACGATAAAAAACCGGAAGAATGTATTTATAATCTGGAATAATAAAATTTTCCACTGGAAAATTTTATCCCCCGCTCAATGAGCGGGGGATTTAATTTACTTTTTCAGTTTTGTTCTCAAAAACCATTGGATGAGCGCGAATGTTTTCAGGTCTTTATGCGGATAATTTTCTAAATCTTCCACGGGGAAGCAAACTCTGGCGATTCGTTCTCCTTCTTCTTCGATTCCAAAAATTTGTTCAGGCTTGGCCTTGGGCAATTTGCCGGGCTTTATTTCGGCGTATGCCAAGTAAATGCATTCTGTGGAAAATCCCGGTGATGGAGCCAGCGATTCTCCAAAATTTATAATTTCAATATCGTCTTCAGATACATCCGCGCCGGCTTCTTCCATTGCTTCTTCTTTGGCAATTTGTTTGATAGTTTTTCCGGGCTTATCAAGTCTGCCTGCCACCGATTCTATTATAAATCCGCCGTACACAGAATGATAAGAATCTCTTCTGAATAACATGGCTGCTCTCTCTTGTCTCACGAGAATTATTCCCTTGTTTTCAATATCATATAAAAGTATAGCTACGGAGTCGTCCCCGTGTACTATCTCGCGTTTTATTCCGTTATCAAAGGTTACCAGATCTTTCGGATAAAATCCTTCGCAGATTCTTTTTATTTTCATATGCCGCTCTCCAATTCCGAATCTAAAGTACCATACTTGCCAATTTTTTGCAATCATGATAGAGTTTTTAAGGACAATTTGAAAGGAGAAGCAATGCAGCTTATTTATGCCCAAGAACCATTTCCGAAAAGGATTTTTAAATCAATCTTTTTGGCGGGGCCTACGCCGGGCTCAAAAGATGTGCCTTCATGGAGGCCGGAAGCGCTTAGAATTTTGAAAGAAAAAGGTTTCGACGGAACAGTTTTTATTCCTGAACCGCGCGACGGATCTTTTGGAGGACAGTACGACGAACAAGGACAATGGAATTGGGAGATAAAATGTCTAAATGCCGCTGATTGTATTTTGTTTTGGATTCCGAGGGATCTGGTTACTCTTCCCGGATTTACAACAAATATAGAATGGGGAAAATATTTCGGCACCGGCAAATGTGTTTTGGGAACTCCGGAAAATACTCCCAAAATGGGCTATATGTTAAATGACGCGAAGAATAATAATGTGCCGGCATTTTTATCGCTCGAAGATACGATATCAGGCGCGATAGAATTTATCGGTGAAGGGTCTTGGCGGGAAGAAGGGGAGAGTTTCGTACCGCTCTATATTTGGAGGACTTCTCAGTTCCAGTCTTGGTATGGTTCGCTTAAATCTTCCGGAAATTATCTTTTAAATGCCGAAATAAAATTTGTTCACAAAAGCAGTAATTGCAAAGAATCGGTTTGTTGCGTGGTTTTGGGGGCTGATATTTTTGCCGAAGGCGGTAGAAGCAACAGAAGTTTTATAATTATAAATCCCGACGCAATTTTAAGCAGCAGATTGAGTCCGAATAAAATGTTTCTTGAAATATCTAAAAATTCTTGGCCGGCTTGGTAGGATTTATTTTAACCCGTCCCGCAGATTGCGAGGGCGGGATTTTATTTAAACGCGAATTTTTCTTCCAGGCTTTTGAAAAAATAATTTTTTTCCAGCTCCACAAATCTTACCAATCTTTCAGATTCTCTTATTATTATCCGGTCTCCTTTTTTGAGCGCCACAATTGACCCGTCGATTGAAAGAACAACATCGGCAGATTCTCCCGTTTCCTTTAAAATAAGCTGATTTTTTTCTCTAAAATCTTCCACCTGAAGAGTTATTGTATTGTTTCTTTTTACAACCAAACTCGGAGTCGGGATATTATGGTCCATGATTTCTGTCACAATAAAACATTTTATATCCGGCATAACAATCGGCCCGTGCGCGGAGAGATTGTATGCCGTAGATCCCGTGGCGGTGGCCACCAATATTCCGGAACCGTTTATATATTGAATCGGATGAGATTCGACATAGACTCCGATTTTCACCATTCCCAAAAGGCTTTGCACCGCTATGTCGTTTAGAGCGTATCCGGAGAATATTTTTTTAAATTGTTTTCCTTTGGCGCCGTTTTTCCGGATAAGTTCCGCTTTCATCATCATTTTCGGGGAGATTTTGTATTCTTTTTTCATCACCTTGGTAAGTCCTTTAATGAAATCTTTTTTCTCCCGGACAGATGCCAAGAATCCGACGTGCCCCAAATTGAGACCAAAAATTAAAGGATTCCAACGCTCAAATTTTCTGGCAGCTTCCAAAATGGTGCCGTCGCCGCCAAGAACCACCAGGAGCTGAGGCGATGAGGCTTTTTTTGGGGGGACGGAACTTGTTTCCAAGATTTTTGTTTTTGGATATTTCGATTTGATCAGGTTTTTCAGTTTCTTTTCCCAAACCGCGGATTCCGGCATGTCCGGCCTTAGGTAAAATTGAATTTTTTTGAACATTGTATTTTGAATATATCATTTCCGGAGGCATTTGACAATAGCGATAATATCTGCTAAATTAATTCCGGATAAATTTGAAAAGGAGCGGCAATGAATCAAAAACGAAAGTTGGATCTAGAAGACAGAATCAGGGGATGTTTGGTGGGAGGAGCGGTTGGAGATGCTTTGGGCATGCCATCGGAAGGGCTTACTCCAGACGAGATCCAAACAAAATTAGGCGGGATTTATAAATATCGCGATTCTGCTTCAAAGTTTTCCAGAGGATTGGTTGCGGGTCAGTGGACAGACGATACGGCGTTGTCGCTTGCGACCGCGGAGGGGCTAATAAATTCGATCTCATCGAACGTTGTCAGCGCCAATGACATAAAGACAAATACTTTATTAAAATATGAAATCGCGCTTCGGGAGCATAATCGCGGTTTCGGAAAAACCACCCGCGAGTCCATGGAAGATAGAGGCAAGGGGCTTGATCCATTTGACGGCAGGCATCCGAAAAGGCCGGGCAACGGTCCGGCTATGAAAAGCGCGATTATCGGGGCATTTTTTGCCGCCACCAGCATAACTGGAAATTTTGATTATAGAACTTTTGCAAAAGTTGCAGATCAAATTTCTTTGATTACTCATAATGATTCCCGTTCGCGTACCGCCGCTTTACTTCAGGCGCACGCCGCAATGCTGGCTATCACCAGCGGCACCGCTCTTAGCGATCTCTGGATAGATAAGCAAGTTATGTTTGATATTATGGTGGACAACGCAGAAAAATTTGAGGAAAGTTTGGGCAAAAACAATGAAAGCCCGAAAATTTCTGAAATTTTGCCGAAAGTTTGGCAATTAAAAGACGCTTCTGATTTTGTAATCGCGGACACGTTAAAGACCAGCGGCACGGTTTACGAAAGTTTCCCGACAGCGCTTTGCTTCGCGGTTAAGTACCACAATGATTTCAGAAGTGGAATTGTTGCAGGGGCAAACGCTGGAGGGGATACGGACACCATCGCCGCGATGACCGGAGCGCTTCTTGGCGCAAAATTGGGATTTAACGCGATCCCAAAAGATTTTTTGGAAGGATTAGAAAGGCTGGATCATATTGTTGACGTGGCCGATCGGCTTTGCGAAAAAATAGCCTGGCAGTACTTTAAATACGCAATGACAGAAAAAGACACTGACATGCCTATAAGTTATGTTAACGTACCTTGGAAGTTTGTTTAAAAACGCCTCCCGGTTGACACCGGGAGGATTTTTTGTTACCATCTTAATAGTGTAATAGTTACACTAAATAAAGCCCGCCAGAGGCGGGTAAAGAGGTGAACCTTGAAAACTCAAGAATTGGCAAAAGATTGGTACGAAAAGTTTAGCCGATACGCCCAGGATTTATATCCGGAAATCAATTATTCGTTTGAGCATTGCCTTGGCCTTGCCGAAATGGGTCTTGAAGTCCGCGCTTTAGCCAAAGAAAAAGGCGAACTTCTTTTGGGGCATTACTATCAAAGACCGGAAGTCCAGGAAGTTTGTGATTTTGTGGGAGACTCTCTGGGGCTCGGCATTAAAGCCAAAGAAATTTCCGGCTCTGATTTAAAAAGGGTCCGGATGTCCGCCGTAAGATTTATGGGGGATACCGTAAAAATAATTTTGGGAGACAAAGCCCGAGTTTTTATGCCCAATTTTTCCGGCTGTTCGCTGGTGGCTTCTATTTTTGGAATCAAAGTTGATTTTCAAAAAGAAAGCGAAGCCGAAATATCTTTGAAGCTTCTTCACGGAAAACCCGCTATAAATAAGATTGATTCCTGGATTTCCAAGAATCCCACAGGCCTTGTTCTTTCATATGTTAATTCCGATTACGAAACCAAGGCCAAAAGTTACACTGTTTACACTTCGCGGAACGCTTTTAAAGTTTTGGAGCATACTATGAAAAATAATCCCGGGAAAAAAGTACTGATTTTACCGGATAAATATTTGGCCAGTTTAATACTGGGGATGGCCAAAAATTCTCACAATCAATGGATTTTGCCGGAATTGGTCGATGTTTTTGACGGAGCTTGCCATGTGCATGAGAAAAAAATAGGTTCCGACGCGCTGGATATCGCCATGGAAAAATATCCCGACGCAGATCTTTTGATACACCCGGAATGCGGATGCGCCGTGGAATGCATGGCCAGAGCCGCCGCCGGAGAAATTAAAAACAGGGAATCGTACTCTGTGTCCACACAGGAAATGATCGACCACGCGAAAAAGCCGGGAACAAAAAAAGAATTTATCGTAGCCACGGAAAGCGGAATGATTTACACGTTGAGGAAATCCGTGCCCGAAAAAAATTTTTGGCCTGTTTCCGGATCGGCTGTCTGCGAATTTATGAAGGCTACCACTTTGGAAAATTTGCTTCTATCCATGAAAGATTCGAATGAAGAAAAATACGAGATTCTGGTGCCGGAAGACATCCGCGACAAAGCCCGATTCGCGATAGATAGAATGCTTGAAATATCTTAAAAATTGCGAAAATAATTCACAGTTGACATAATGCTCTGGCCTTGCTAAGTTCCAAAGTGGAAGTTGTTTGATGTTTGAGTGCCAAGAGGAGGCTAAGATGGCGTTAAAAAAACTAAGGATGATTTGTGCCGGGGGCGATAAAACTCTGGCGGAATGGGATACCGAAACCGTAACCCAGGAACGCTTGGACGAAATCGAAAAAGAATTTAATGAAAAAGTAGCCCAAGGCTGGTTCGCGGCCGATATTTCTGATCAAGAGGATTACGAACGCGCCAAAGACAAGGCGCGCCGGCTCCTGAGATCAATTATTCCGGAAGCATCTTGGAATGAATTGCAAGAAAAGGGCGTCTTCAGTATTGACGGGAAGAGGGGAAAATATGTTATCTCGCCGTACTCGCAAACAGAAATTCGCGATCTAAAAACGGGAAGGCTCGTAGCTTATTCTTGTTTGCAACTTTCCATTCCGGCGCCCACGTACGACAGGATGGTGGCCGAATATCTTCTCATTAAAAACGAGGAGGATGCGTATTGGAAGAAAGCAAATATTTTTTCAAGAAACGGCAATGAATTCGGCATAGTCACTCTTTTTTTGATAGCGTTCGACATAGCTCTTTTTATAAATTTGATTATAGAAGCTTTAACGGTACGTTAATAAAAATAACCCCCCGATGTTTATCGGGGGGTTTGACATTTATTTGAAGGAATGCTATGTTGCAGTTACTTAAAAAATATGAATAAAAAGATTTTATTTTTCACTTTTGGTATTTTTTTTCTTGCGGCCCTAACATCAAAAGCCGCCGGCGGATATACTATTACGATTTCTGTCGGAGGAGATGGCGCGGAGACGCCCAAGGTTGCGGTCAGCCAACCGAGCCAGAATTCGGCATCTTTAAATTTTGTCGCTTCGTGCGTTGCGACGCCTATTCGCGCGGAAGCCGGGAGCAATGTAACTTTTGCCGCCGGTGAGTCCGGCGGAGTTTTGCCTATAAGTTATGAATGGAGCGGAGATATTTATGGAAAAGGCCAAGTCCAAAATGCCGCTTTCGGGCTCCAAGGCATCAAAACTGTTTGGGTTACGGCTACAGATGCTGCCGGGCATAGAGTTGGAGCGTCTTGCTCAACGAATATTTTTGAGGGTGCTGTCAGCTTCAACAAACAACACCCCACAAATTTTGTTTCGGCCAAAAACGCTTCTTCAAAAGTTGCCGCAAAATCAATCCGGCAGCCGGCGGACAAAAATAATTCAACGGCCGCTTCGCAAAATAAATACGATGCGGAGCTGGTGTTCGCGGCGGACACTCCGGAAACAAAACCCGCGACAGAGACTTCAACCCAGCTTCAGGCCAAGACCGCGAATATCAAAAGCGCGTCTTTTTTGGCGGCGCTTTTTCCATTGGGAGGAGATGGCCAGCTTTTATTTGTTTATCTGATCCTCATTATAATCGGGCTTTCCGGAACCGTGGTTTATCTTTTGGCTACCAGAAATAAAATAAGTTAAAATTAAATAATGGTTAGGATTCCAAAAATTGTCGGCGATATTTGGTTTAATTTGCCTCTAGGCAGGCGGGCGCCGGGCCTTCAACCGGAAGATTTTGAGGGAAAGGTTATTTTGGCGGATTTTTGGACGTACTCGTGCGTCAACTGCCAAAGAACGCTTCCTTATCTGCGAAGCTGGTGGAAAAAATATAAAGACGAAAATTTTTTAATAATAGGAATTCATACTCCGGAGTTTGAGTTTGAAAAAGATTCTAAAAATATTGAGGAGGCAATAAAGGATCTGGGAGTTACCTGGCCGGTTGTCGCGGACAACGATTATGTAAATTGGAACAACTTCGCCAATCATTATTGGCCGGCAAAATATTTGGCGGATAAAAATGGAAACATCGTGTATTCGCATTTTGGAGAAGGTAATTATGAAGAAACAGAAAAAGAAATCCAAAAATTGCTGGGTATGAAAGAAGATGTTTTGACGGAGGAAAGTGCCAAAGAACATTCTCACGGGAAGGTTTGCTTTTTGCCGACACCTGAGCTTTATTGCGGATACGACAGAGGATTTTTATCAAATGAGGGCATCGGCTACTACGACAACGAAATTTATGATTATGCCGCCCCGCCCAAAATCAAAGAAGATGGAATCGCGCTTTCCGGAAAATTTTTGGCAAGAAAAGAATACGCAGAATCTCAAGAAGCCGGCGCCGAAGTATTGTTAAATTTTAGGGCAACGGAAGTAAACTTGGTGTTGGAATCTCCAAATGGAAAATCCGAAGTGGAAATTTATCTGGATAATAAAAAAATAAAAGAACTTTCAATAGAGAAATCCACGCTTTTTAATCTTCTTAAAAGCAACGATTTAACAGAGGGTATTTTGAGTGTCAGGGCCAAAAAAGGAAATTTCCGGGCCTACGCGTTTACTTTTTCAGGCTGCCTGCCTGCGCAGGCGGGTAAATAAATGAAAATATTTGTTACGGCAAAGCCCGGATCCCGCGAAGAAAAAATAGAAAAAATTGGCGATAACCAGTTTACGGTTTCGGTAAAAGCCCCGCCTGTAAAAGGCCTGGCGAATATAGCGATTGTAAAAGCGATCGCGGATTATTTTAAAATCCCGACTTTTAAAGTGCGTATTATTTCCGGTTTTACTTCCCGAAAAAAGATTTTAGAGGTTAACTAAATCGATACGATATATCGTATCGATAAGAATATGAGCATGAAAATGAATTTCAAAGAAAAAGTTTTAAAAGTTGTTGAACAAATTCCAAAAGGGAAAGTCTTAACTTATAAAGAAGTGGCGCGCAGAGCCGGAAGCCCCAAGGCCTGCCGCGCGGTCGGGAATATTTTAAATAAAAATTATAATTCAGAGATTCCGTGCCATAGAGTAATCCGCTCCGATGGAAAAATCGGCGGATACAACAGGGGAGGGGCGAATAAGCTTAAAATTCTAAAGAAAGAAAAATACTTAATATAGAAAAATAAACCCCGCCATCGGCGGGGTTTAAAAATTATTTCTCAAACTGTTTTCCGACAATGTTGCCGGGGTGTTCTTTGTTGAACAAAATTTCGCTGTTTTCAATCACATATCCGTCTCTGATGCCGGCGGAGATCATAGCGTCCCAACAGTCTTTGCAAAACCACCAATGACCCCATA
>CAYRCJ010000008.1:0-27073 GCA_964422785.1 uncultured Candidatus Saccharibacteria bacterium
ATTCGCGAAGAAAAACATTTCTAGGGGAACTGTTGTAGCGGCCTGGGGCGGGAGAGTGCTGACTGCCGAAGAAATTAAAAAATTGCCATCTTCTTTTTCGACGAACTATGCTTTGCCGATCTATCCCGGATTTTATATTGCCGAAACAAGCAAGGGCGAGTTGGATTCGGCTGATTTTATTAATCACTCCTGCGAGCCCAATTGTCGCATTGTCAATTTATTGGTGATGGTCACAAAGAGAAATATTAAAATGGGGGAGGAGCTGACAGCCGGCTTTGATTCTGGCAAAAAATTTGGCAGAAAAACAATTTGCCTTTGCGGCGCGAAAAAATGCCGAAATGTGGTTTATTTTTAAGTAAGCTGATAAGATTTTTTCATGAGCCCAATTTTTATAGTTATATTTCTAAGCATTGTCGGAGTACTAGGGGATTTTTTTATCAAACTGTCCGGCAACGGACAAAAGTATATTGATTTGAAATTTTTTGCTTTGGGAGCTTTCATTTACGCGCTCACCGCTTTCGGCTGGTTTTATGTAATGAAACATTTGAAGCTCGATGTCTTGGGAGTGATTTATAGCATAAGCACTCTTTTGGTTTTAGTATTTGTTGGGGCAATATATTTTAAGGAGTCTTTTGATGCTTACGAGATAGCTGGAATTGTTTTGGCAGTGGCGTCTGTTCTTTTGCTCCGCCGATTTGCATAAAACAAAACCCCTCCGATGATCATCGAAGGGGTAAAATTTTAGAAAAATCCGGGGATTGTGCGGGCCAGTCTCAACATCTCGGCAATTAGTCTGGGAAAATGACTTTCAAAGTCATTTTCTTTTTCGCACCTGACATCTCCATTTAAGAGAACCCTGCCTCCGGGAGTTTGGCTGAAGCATTTGTACCTTAAGCCAAACATTGCCACGCTAAAATCCCTGCATTTCGGATATTCTCCGTCCCAGTCGAAGGCGCCTATGCAATGGAGTTCCGGGTAAGATTTTTCAAGAAACGATTTTATTAAATAAAGAAAATCATGCCAGTGCCTGGATTCAAAAGGAGGAAAATTTTTCTCACCTCTCTTATTGGCGAATTTCATAAACCCCAAAAGTAATTTCGTCAGGCTGAGTTCGTAAATTTCCGAAGCGGTTTTTGGCGACATTTCCACCTCTTCAACAACAATTCTTTGATGATGTTAGCATTTATTTTTACCGTTGTCACCCACCTCACTTCGTTCGGATAAAACCTGCGCTAGCTCGGCTTTATCCATGCGCCACTACCAGTCCGATTATATTTTTGGCGCCGGCCTTGGTAAGAGCGTCCGCGGCGTGAACCAATGTGGCTCCGGTGGTGGAAACGTCGTCTATCAAAATTATTGTTTTATTTTTGATATTTTCGGATACCTTGGCGTCAGCGCGAAACGCATCTTCCAAATTATTTGTTCTCGACTCCTTATTTTCTGTTTCCACCTGTGTCTTTGTTTCCCTGACCTTTTGCAAAATATTTGTTTCAATCGGGATTTTTGTTTGTTTGCTGAATTCTTGAGCCAGGAGCAATGCCTGGTTAAAGCCGCGCTCATGCTCTTTTTTGAAATGGAGGGGGATCGGTATTACCGCAAAGTTGTCGTTGGTTTGATAAAACTTACCAAACTTCCTAGCTATCATTTTGCCCAATGGCTCCGCCAATTCTTTTCTACCCCTATATTTTAAATCCAAAATCGCTTTTTGAGCCCCTTCTTTATACCGGCTAGCCCAGAAAACTTGCTTTAAAGCCGTCTTTTTATTCGTTTTACATTCTTTGCAGAATTTACCGGTGTTGTTTCTGAAGCCGCAAAATAGGCACCGGGCTTCGGTTTCGAAATATTTTTGCGCGCAAAGATCGCAAAAAGACTCTTTTCGGTATCCGCAGCCGGCACATTTCCTGGGGGATATCAGATCTAAAATAAAGCTAAATTTCGTGTGGATAAGTTTTAGAGCTCCTTTAAACATTGTGGTACAATTGAAGCAAGCATAGCGTTTATGTTCAATGGCTATTACTTCATTATTTCCAGGTTTGGATTTGAAATCCCTTTTTTCGCTCTTCAAAAAAGAGGATAGGTTTTTAGGCGTTGATATTGGCTCTTCGTCCATTAAGATTGTCCAATTGAAGAAGGAGAAAGAAAGGGCAATATTGGAGACTTATGGGGAGCTTTCTTTGGCGGGCTATGCCAACGGAGATGTGGGCAAGGCATTTGTGGTAATAGACACCAAAATAACCGAGGCGTTGTCCGATATTTTAAAAGAGTCAAAGGCGGGGGCAAAATCCGCGGAAGTTTCACTGCCCTTGAAAAACAGTTTTTTAACAACAATGGAGATGCCCTATCTTTCTGAAGAAGAATTAAAGGAGGCAATACCGTTTGAGGCCAGGAAATACGTGCCCATCCCTCTTTCCGAGGCGAAAATAGATTGGTGGATCTTGCCTCCAAAGAGTGAAGAAAACGCTGTTTCCTCAATCGGTTCTCCAAAAAGAAAATTTGTCAGCGTTCTTTTGGCGGCTGTGCCACAAGAAATCACAGCTAAATATAAGTCTATTTTTAAAAATGTGAACGTTGAAATAAATAATTTTGAGTTGGAGGTATTCCCGTTCGCGAGAGCGGCTTTGCATAGAGAGCTGGGAGCGGTACTGCTCCTTGATCTAGGAGCTTCCTCCACAAAAATGATAATCGCGGACGGCGGGGCGGTAAGGGCCGCTCACAGTTTAGATAAAGGTTCGCAGGAGATGACCCTAAATCTTTCACAATCTTTGGGTTTAAATTTCGAGAGGGCTGAAATTTTAAAAAGAGAAAACGGTATTTTGCACAAACCGGAAACGGAAGGCGTCGCTTCAATTTTGGAAACCCAAGTCGAATTTATCGCCTACGAAGCGGAAAGGTTTTTGCTTGATTGGAAAAGAAGAGGCGGGCGGCCGATTTCGAAAATAGTTTTGGGCGGAGGCGGAGCGCTGCTTAAAGGGATTACAGAAACAATGATAAAAAAATTTGGAGTCGAGGCGGAGACGGTAAATCCATTTTCCAAAGTTGTATATCCGGCCTTTCTTGAACCGTCTTTAAGGGAGGTGGGGGCGACTTTTACAAACGCGATAGGCTTAGCACTAAAAAATTTTTAAATGGCCGAAGAATCTTTAATACCAAAAAAGCCAGCCGTTAAAGCTTCATATCAAGCCAGCTTTGGAGTTTTTTTCAGATTATCTTTTTTGTTTTTCATGGCGGCCGCCGTTTTGACCGGAGGCCTTTATTTTTATCGTAATTTTCAATCAAATTCACTTGCGGATCAAAAATCCAGCTTACAAAAGCTGGAAACCGAGTTTGAGCCTGCTTTGATTTCGGAATTGGACAAGGTTTCTTCATCGGTTGCGCACTCCAAAGAATTGCTGAAAAATCATGTTAAAACTTCCCAAATTTTTACCATGCTTGAACAAAACACGCTGCCGGGGATATCCTTCAGCTCCTTTGCCTATAACAGCGACACAAAATCACTGGCCTTAGTAGGTGAGGCAACTTCTTATGGGACAATATCTTCGGAGTCCAGTGTTTTTGAATCATTACAAAACGTGGCAAGCGCGAAGTTTTCAAATTTAGGGCTTAAGGATAACGGAAAGGTTACATTTAACCTGGTGATCATTTTTAAATAATATATGAAATCAATACTTACATTAATTTTAACTCTGGCCGGATTTGTACTGATATTTTTTGTGGCAAGGCCGTTTTGGATAGAAACAGCGTCCTTAAGAAAAGAAAATATGACCATATCAAATACCCTGAACCAACTTAAGGAGCTTCAAGGGATAAGGGATGATCTTTTGAATACTTACAACTCCATACCCAGAGATAAAGTAGACAGATTAAATGAATTTCTGCCGGAAAAATCCGATAGCGGCCATTTATTGGTAACCCTGGAGAGACTTACCAATAATCAGGGGATACGCCTCCGCAAGGTTCAATTTGAGGAAAATCAGGATTCAAATCCGAGTCCGGTTATTGTGGCCAAAAACGCTTCTCCGGTTAATTCTCTTAATTACAGTTTTACTTTTTCCGCAAGCTACGAATCATTCAAGTCTTTTCTTGCTGTTCTGGAAAAAAATCTACGGCTGATAGACGTTACCGATATTTCTTTTTCCGCGGGAAACGCAAATTTATTTGAATTTACATTAAAGGCAAAATCATATTACCAAAAATGAGTAAAATAATTTGGGCGATCATTATTTTGGGGATACTTGGCGGCGCAGCTTATTTTTGGTTGAATCCCGGAAGTTCAACTGATTCTTTGATCTCGGATTCCGTTTTTGCAAATCTGACAAAGCTTAAAAAAATAAAATTGGATACCTCATTTTTTTCTGACGCGGAGTTTTCCGGTCTTCAAGAAGTCCCCAGGGTGAATATCAGCGGCATCCAAAAGGGCAGGACGAATCCCTTCGCCGCGCAAGGTAAATTCTAATGTTAAAATATTAATATGGCGAAAAGTTTTTTAGATATTTTAGTATCCTCGGGCACAATATCCCTTACCGAGGCTGCGGAAATAAGAAAAGAATCCAAAAAAAAGGGGGTGGCCCCTGAAGAAGAAATACTTTCAAGAGGCATCTCGGAAGACGCTTTAATTAAGGCTAAGGGAGAGGCTCTCGGCTTACCGATTATTTCCATAACAGGAAAAAAAGTTGATTTTGATGTTTTAAAAAATATCCCGGAAGAATCAGCCAGGCACTATCAATTTGTGCCAATCGGGATAGACAACGGCGTAATTCAAATCGGGATGGCGGATCCTGATAATATAGAGGCCAGGGAGGCCCTGAAGTTTATAGCCTCCAGATTGAATCAGCCTTTTAAAATTTATTTAATTTCCAAGAAAGACTTAAATTCAGTTTTAGAGGAATATAAGGGCATTTCCGGGGAGGTGACTAAAGTTTTGGGCGAGCTAGAATCAGCTCTCGTAGAAGAAGGGTCTTTGGCTCCGGAAAAAATACAGGCAGTTGAATCTCAATTTGTCGAGGACGCGCCGATAACAAAAATGGTTGCCGTTATTTTGCGGCATGCTTCAGAGGGCAGGGCATCTGATGTTCACATAGAACCGGGAAAGGATAAGCTTCGTGTCCGTTTCAGAGTAGATGGCGTTCTTTATACCAGTTTGCTCTTACCTCTTAAGGTTCACGAGCCTATAGTCGCCAGAATAAAAATCTTGACCAACATGCAGTTGGATGAAAAAAGGAAACCGCAGGACGGAAGATTTTCCGCCAAAATAGATAATCGGGAAATAGATTTTAGAGTCTCAACATTTCCTACATACTTTGGAGAGAAAGTGGAGATGCGTATTTTGGATCCGGAAACCGGCATTCAAAAATTGGCCGATCTGGGCCTTGCCGGAAGAAATCTGGAGTTGATTGTGAGCGCGCTTAAGCGCCCATTCGGTCTGATATTGGTCACCGGGCCTACCGGTTCCGGTAAATCAACTACTCTTTACGCAATGTTAGACAATTTGAATAAAGACAAGTGGAACATAGTAAGTTTGGAGGATCCGATTGAATTTTCTATGGAAGGAGTAAACCAATCTCAGGTGAAACCGGAAATAGGTTACGATTTTGCTGAAGGAATACGCCATATTTTAAGGCAAGACCCGGATATAATAATGGTCGGAGAGATCAGAGATACGGAGACCGCCAAGCTGGCAATACACGCGGCTTTAACAGGCCATCTTGTTATTTCAACTTTGCATACCAACACGGCTACCGGCGTGATACCGCGTTTGGTTGATATGGGAGTAGATCCTTATTTAATAACCCCGACTTTGATTTTGGCGATAGGACAGAGATTGGTGCGTACTTTGTGTGATGATTCAAAAGAATCCATCCCCGTGGAAGGCCACATTAAAGAAAGGTTATTGTCCGAAATAAAGCTTATGCCCGAAGAAGTAAAAAAAGATATTAAACTGCCGGAGTCTATCTATAAGGCCAAAGTGTCTCCAACATGCCCGAAAGGCACAAAGGGGCGGATCGCTGTTTTTGAGACGCTTTCAATGACAAAAGAGCTGGAAAAGCTTATTTTAGAAAAACCGTCCGAGAATGTAATTGAAGAAGAGGCTAAAAGACAGGGTATGATAACCATGCAACAGGACGGCGTATTAAAGGTTCTCTCCGGAACAGTTGGCTTTGAGGACCTTTTTGAAGTAATATAAAAGAGAACTTATTATGAAAAGAGGATTTACCTTTATTGAACTTTTGGTTGTTCTGGCAATAATCGCGTTGCTTGCGAGTTTTACCGTAAGCACCTTTACCGCGGCTTCCGCCAGAAGCAGAGATGCCAGGCGCGAATCTGATGTTAAAGAAATTCAAAAGGCGCTGGCTATATACGCCAATTCTATCGGAAAATATCCTCAATGTCCCAGTGAAGTTGCCATAAACGGGACCAACGATTGTTTGTCAGACGCTTTGTTGCTCGAAAAATCCATGTCCGCAGTCCCGACAGATCCAAGAAACGGTGTCGGCGGAGGTTCATGCGGGAACATAGGATCTTTTTATTATTGTTATCAGTCTTCCACCGGAGATATATACAACATAAGATATGATTTAGAGACAGATACAATTTCCGGCAAGGGAACAGGTTGGCAGAATGCCGGCCCATAATAATATTTAAAAGTTATGGATAACCAAAAAATATTAATAGTTGACGATGACGATTTTCTTATAGAAATGTATTCTGTTAAGTTTAAGGAATCCGGATTTGATGTGGCATTGGCTAAAAATGGAGAAGAGGCTCTAAAAAAAACGGCAGAAATAAAACCCGCGGTCATCTTGCTCGATGTAGTCATGCCAAAAATGGACGGTTTCGAGGTTTTAGACAGCATAAAGAAACAGAATATTTCCCCGCGATCGGCTGTTGTGATGCTTACAAATCTTGGACAGAAAGAGGACATAGAAAAAGGTTTTAGGCTTGGAGCCGCCGATTATATTATTAAGGCTCAATTTACCCCATCCGAGGTAGTTTCAAAGATAAAAGATTTAATTTTAAAAAATGGACTACAATAAACTTCTTGAAGAACTTATTACAAGCGTTGCGGAAGGCAACGCCTCCGATCTGCATCTTATGGTCGGCAGAAATCCTGTTATCCGCGTTTCCGGGGAGCTTATTCCTCTCGTCAAAAAACAAATACTGTCTCCTGAAGATGTCTCCGGCCTTGCGGAAATAATGCTCGGCAAGGAAGGATTCCAAAAATTTTTACAGCTTAAAGAGAGTGATTTTTCCTATTCCTTTAAAGATAAGCTGCGCTTTCGGGTTAACGCCTACTTTCAAAAAGGTTTTATCGGAATTGCCCTTCGTTTGATCCCGTTGCATATAGCGACCTTGGAAGAACTTAATTTGCCGAAGAGTCTTTCTGAATTTACGCAAAAGGAACAGGGATTTTTCCTGGTAGTCGGTCCTACCGGCCACGGAAAATCTACCACCCTGGCTTCTTTGGTGGATTCTATAAATCACTCCCGCAATGAGCACATAATCACTATCGAGGATCCGATAGAATATATTTTTACTCCTGACCGCTCCATAATAGACCAGCGGGAAGTTGGAGCGGATACAAAAGATTTTCCAACGGCTCTGAGATCAATGTTTAGGGAAGATGTAAACGTGGCCATGATCGGAGAAATGCGCGATTACGAAACCATCTCTACCGCCGTTACGGCTTCTGAAACCGGGCATTTGATTTTTTCATCTCTTCATACAAATAACGCCGCCCAAACCATAGACAGAATAATCGATTCATTTCCTTCCGGCCAGCAGTCGCAGATCAGGGCTCAGCTGGCCAGTACTTTATTGGGTATATTTTCCCAACGGCTTATTCCGAGAATTTCCGGAGGCCTAATGCCGGCTTACGAACTTTTAATTGCAAACGCGGCTATTCGCAATTTAATCCGCGAAAACAAACCTCATGAAATAGATTTAGTTATAGAAACCAGCGCTGATTTCGGCATGGTGAGTTTCAACAGATCTTTAGCTGATTTGGTAAGGCGGGGAGAAATTACTTTGGAGAATGCTCTGAATTTCTCATTAAATCCAAAAGAGTTAAAATCATTGATCGGTTAATTAAAAAATAAAAAATGCAGTTTAAATATAAAGCCAGAACGCCGGAAGGAGAGATCCAAGAGGGGATGATCGACGCGGCCAGTGTTGATTTGGCGGTCAGTTCTTTGCAGCGAAGAAATTTATTAATTACCGCTATCGAGCCGGCCGACGCGAAAGACACTTCCGCAATCGGCCAGCTAAATGATGTCTTTAATGTTTTTGACAGAGTAAAGGCGGAGGATGTTGTTGTGCTTTCTCGACAGCTGGCCACGCTTTTTGAGTCCAAGGTGCCGGTTGTCAGCGCTCTGAAGGTTCTCTTGGGGGAAGTTGAAAGTAAAGTTTTACGAAAACATTTGGCGGAGCTTTTGGACGATATTCAGGCGGGGATACCAATGTCTCAGGCCATGGCCCGGCATCCGGAAGTTTTCTCAAGATTTTATGTGGCCATGGTCAGATCCGGCGAAGAATCCGGCAAACTGGAGGACATATTTAAATTTTTGGCGGATTATCTGGAAAGATCCTATGAGCTTTCCAGAAAAGCAAAAAATGCTTTGATTTATCCCGCATTTGTTCTCTCATCATTTGTGATTGTTATGATTTTGATGTTGGTTGTTGTTATACCTAAAATTTCTACGATTATAACAGAGACCGGGCAAGCGGTTCCTATTTATACCCAGATTGTTATAGGTCTAAGCAATGTATTAATACATTTTGGAGTGGTGATATTGGTATTCTTGGCTGTTTTGGGGGTATTGATAGCCAGATATGCCAGAACAGAAAACGGCCGGCTTTATTTTGCCCGCCTGATTCTTTCCGTGCCGATTATGGGAGGGCTATATAGAAAAATATATCTTTCCAGAATAGCCGACAATCTTCATACGCTTCTTTCCGGAGGCATTACCATCGTCCGCGCTTTGGAAATAACTTCAGACGTGGTTGATAATGACATTTACAAGAATATCCTTCTCGATTCAATCGAGTCCGTTAAGGGCGGCGCTATGATCTCCGACACTTTTTCAAAATACAAAGATATTCCGTCGCTTTTTTCACAAATGATAAAAATAGGGGAAGAGACCGGAAGGCTGGATTATATTTTAAAAAATGCCGCCGGATTTTACAGAAGAGATGTAGACAATCTAATAGACAATTTAGTAAGTCTGATAGAGCCGGTGCTTATACTGGCGCTGGGCCTTGGAGTAGGGCTTCTGGTGGCTGCCGTTTTGATACCCATTTATAATATTTCCTCAACGTTTTAATATAAAGATATGAAAAACAAAAAATCAGGGTTTACTCTAATAGAGCTTCTTGTAGTTATCGCCATTATCGGTATTTTGTCGTCTGTGGTTTTGGCTTCACTCAACAGCGCCAGAAGAAAATCCAGAGACGCCCGCCGTGTAGCAGATCTCGGACAAATAAGATTGGCTCTAGAGCTTTACTTTGACGCAAATAGAGCGTATCCGGCTACTTTGCCGAGTACTTTGGCCACAACAGGCTGTGGAGGAAGCCCATGTATCGCTTCTGTCCCAAATGACCCGTTGAACAGCGCCGTTTATTCTTACTCCGGTCTTGGCAGCGGAGCTACTTGTTCCGGTTACCACTTGGGAGCTTCTCTGGAAGAATCAACCAATCCGGCCTTGAATAACGATGTAGATGCCGCATCTTCAGACGCTGTTTGTACCGGTTCAGTGGCGAATTTTGCCGGAGCTGATGCCGGAAAGTGTAATGCCGCAGATTCTGGTTCATATTGTTACGACCTTAAGCCGTAAACCCAGTTAGAGTTATCCACATTTGTGTGGATATATGTATTTTTTTGTGCTCTAATCGCTGATATAATTCAATTAACAGGTCGAAATTCTTTATATTAACTTCTTTTAATTCTTTATGTTCAAAAATAAAAACAAAAAATCAGGGTTTACTCTAATAGAGCTTCTTGTAGTTATCGCCATTATCGGTATTTTGTCGTCTGTGGTTTTGGCTTCACTCAACAGCGCCAGAAGAAAATCCAGAGACGCCCGCCGTGTAGCAGATCTCGGACAAATAAGATTGGCTCTAGAGCTTTACTTTGACGCAAATAGAGCGTATCCGGCTACTTTGCCGAGTACTTTGGCCACAACAGGCTGTGGAGGAAGCCCATGTATCGCTTCTGTCCCAAATGACCCGTTGAACAGCGCCGTTTATTCTTACTCCGGTCTTGGCAGCGGAGCTACTTGTTCCGGTTACCACTTGGGAGCTTCTCTGGAAGAATCAACCAATCCGGCCTTGAATAACGATGTAGATGCCGCATCTTCAGACGCTGTTTGTACCGGTTCAGTGGCGAATTTTGCCGGAGCTGATGCCGGAAAGTGTAATGCGGCCGATTCCGGAGCATACTGTTACGATCTTAAACCATAGTGCTGGTTTCGGTATTTATCTTCGGGGCGATAATAGGGAGTTTTTTGAATGTAGTTTTGCTTCGTAAAAACACCGGCGAATCTTTTGTTTATGGAGATTCCCGGTGTTTTTCGTGCGGAGAAAAATTAAAACCATATGAGATGGTGCCTATTTTGAGTTTTTTTATCCTAAAGAGAAAATGCGGGCATTGCGGGAGCAAATTATCCTGGCAGTATGTTTTTGTAGAGGTGGTTACGGCTCTCATCGCGGTCACGGTTTTTATAAAATTTTATTCCATCAGGCTTTGGTTTATTTATTTTTCTGCATTTGCAGCCCTGTTTTTAATCGCCCTCTATGATTTTAGGAATAAAATAATAGATACGCATTTTCTTTATATTTTCGGCTTTTTTTCGGTGTTTATCGCCATAGCCAGACATGATTTTATGAGAGATGCCTTATCGTCCTTTCTGATAGCGTTTTTTTTCTACGCACTATGGTATTTTTCAAAGGGAACATGGATGGGCAGAGGAGACAGCAGCCTGGCTTTGTTTTCGGCTTTATTTTTGGGATACCCGTTAAATTTGGCAATGCTGGTTTTGTCGTTTTGGATAGGCGGGGTTGTGGGTATTATTCTATTGCTTATGGGCGGTGGTCGTTTTAATATTAAAAGTGAGATCCCATTCGGCCCATTCTTGGCTTTCTCTACGTTTTTAGTTTGGAATTTCAGCACTTTTTTTATAAATATTTATCATGTCTACTTCTTCTAATAATAAAAATTTTTATATGATCGGGGCGGTATTTGTCGCTATTTTGGCGCTTATGTTGATTATCCCTTCAAGTATCGGCGTTCCGAGCAGCAGCTTTTTGATGGTAATTGATTACGGGGATGGCCACCAAAGGAAATTTACCGGCAATTCGAATGGCTCTGTAAGCGCCTGGGACTCTCTTCAGCAGGCGGCGGCCCATTCTTATCTCAAGATTGATATTTCCAAAGATTTTTATCCGGAAATGATTGACTCTTGGACTAACGGGAAAAATGGCAAGAATTGGAAGCTTTATGTGAACAAGAAGAAAATCTCGGATAGTCCAATAAATATAAAAATCAATGGCGGCGACACCGTTGTATGGAAATTCGAGTAAGAAATGCCGGGTTCACCCTCATCGAAGTAATTGTGACGGTGGGCATTATGGCATTAATCGCCAGCGCGACTTTATTTAATTTTCCTGAATTTTCAAGGCGAATACAGGTTGAGCAGGAAGCCGGGAATCTTATTCTTTCTATAAGACGGGCCCAGGCTTATTCAATCGCTGTAAGAGAATTTAGCCCCGGCTCAGCAATATTTCCCGGTTACGGTGTCAATATTTCTTTAGACGATCCGACAGGCTATGTTATTTTTGGAGACATAAATCACACGAGCAGATATGAATCCGTCGACGCGGAAGGCATTGAAACTATAAAATTAGGATCACGGGTCAAGATCAGTCAGATTTGCGGTGATTCACAGTCTGTTCCTCCGGGACCATGTACTCTTTCATCGGCGGACATTTTTTATATTAGGCCCGGGCCGAGCTCTACTTTTACAGGGGTTGATTCCGGCCTGCCGTCTGTTTACAACGACATTAAACTTGTTTTAAGTTCGGATGATAATTCAATTTCAAAAAGTATAATTATTTTGTCTACAGGGCAGGTATCAATACAATGAAAAATAAAAATGGAGGATTCTCACTTTTGGAGACGACAGTAGCTATAGCGATTCTTGTGGGCGCCATAGTGGCTCCCTTAAGCCTTGCGTCCCAGAGCATCCGCTCCGCCTCAGCTTCCAGAAATGATATTATTGTGGTCAACTTGGCCGAAGAAGGCATTGAGCTTATAAAAAATTATCGGTCCAATAACATAATCAAGGGGCTTTCTTGGACCGATGGAATGGATTCTTGTTTTAATGCGAATGGTTGTCAGATAGACGCGTTAAGTCTCAATATACAGGCATGCGGATCATCATGCGATTTTTTCAAATTGGATCCATCGCTTGGAATTTATAATTACCAGACAGGCTCCGACACTATTTTCAAGAGAACCATGAACATAACCAACGTAAATGCCGATGTGGAAATTCAGGTAAACTCTTTAATCTCATGGAGCGACCGATTTGGCGATCACAGTTTCAGTTTAAAAACCTCAATGCTAAATTGGTAAATCCATGAAAACTCAAAACAAAGGTTTTACTTTGCTGGAAATGATAGTTTCAATGGGAGTTTTTGCGATGGCGATTTTGATAAGTACCAGCTCCTTGCTTGCGCTGACCAATGCGCAAAAAAAAGCCTTAACCATAGCGAGCACCGAAGACAATATCCGTTTTGCTCTTGAGCTTATGGCAAAAGAAATAAGAACTGGAGATTCTTATTATTGCGGAACCAGTTTCAGCGACATACCGCAAAATCCCACCCCCAGAGATTGCCCTTCCGGAGGAGAGAGTTTAACTTTCAGGAATTCCGCCGGGACAGTGATGGCGTATCAGGTTGCAAGCGGGACAATAAACAGATCCGCGGCCGGGGGGCCGATGCTGGCGCTCACATCGACAGATATTACGATACAAAAGTTAGCCTTCTACGTAATCGGATCTCCGTCCGGCGATTCCTTGCATCCAAGAATCACGGTGGCTGTTTCGGGTACGGCGGGCAGCGGATCAAATATTTCCTCCTTCGATCTGGAAACGACTGTTAATCAAAGAAAAATAGAAAGATGAAAATAAAAAACAAAGGGATCACATTATTGCTCGCCATGTTCGTTTCCTCTATTGCCATAACATTGGGTTTGGGAGTTTTCACGCTGCTTTTCGGAGAGCTCGGACTGGCGGGTACATCCAAAGATTCCCTTGTTGCTTTTTCCGCGGCCGATTCCGGCGTGGAATGCGCGCTTTACTGGGATACAAGGCAAAATGCCTTTGCCACCGACCACACCAGCACTATTACCTGCGATAACGATTCTTCTACCGTAGGAGGGTCTTCCGGCATAAGCAATTTTACGGTTTCTTTTTCTGACGGCTCCTGCGCCAATGTCCAGGTTACCAAAAGCGGGGGCAACACCAGAATTTCTTCTTTGGGACAAAATATTTGCGGCGGAAGCCCGGCCACATCCGTACAAAGAGGCTTGGAAGTAAATTATTAAAAAATGAAAAAAGAAGAGGCCAGGGAAAGAATAGAAAAGTTAAAAAAACTTATTGATAAGTACAGATACGCTTATCATGTTTTAAACCGTTCTGAAATTTCAGACGAGGCTCTGGATTCTTTAAAGCACGAATTAAAAAAACTGGAAGACCAATTTCCGGATCTTATAACTCCGGATTCTCCCACTCAGAGGGTAAGCGGGCAACCGCTCAAAGAATTCAAAAAGGTCGCTCACCAGGTCAGAATGATCTCATTGGAGGATATTTTTTCGGAGCAGGAGTTTTCGGAATGGCTTTTAAGGATTAAAAAACTGGCTCCATCCGGCAAATTTGAGTTTTATTCCGAGCCAAAGTTTGACGGGCTGGCCATCAGTCTTATTTACAAGAATGGAATTTTGCATCAGGCCTCAACCCGCGGCGACGGAGTTGTGGGCGAAGACATAACTCAAAATGCCAAGACGATAGAGTCAATTCCTTTAAAAATCGACCTCGCCAAAGGCGGGCAAGCAAAAGAAAAAATGATTGAAGTAAGGGGAGAGGCGATTATTACCAAGAAAAATTTTGACCGCATAAATCGGGAGCAGAAAAAGAGGGGCTTACCGGCTTATGCCAATTCCAGAAATCTGGCGGCGGGTTCGGTGCGCCAGCTTGATCCCAAAATAACCAGCTCCAGAAAATTGGACTTTTTTGCTTACGACATTTTGGGTCCTGTTTACAATTTGCACAGCGAGGAGCACGCGGCGCTAAAGGCTTTGGGTTTCAAAACCGGGTATGATTTTGAGAAATTATGCAAAAATGAAGATGAGGTATTCGCGCACCACAAGAAGATCGCGCACGTCCGGGAAAGCCTCGAATATATTATTGATGGAATTGTCGTCAGTGTAAATTCAAACGAGTTATTTAAAAAATTAGGCATAGTCGGAAAGGCTCCAAGAGGAGCGGTGGCTTTTAAATTTTCTCCAAAAGAAGCCACAACCGTTGTTGAGGATATCGTGGTTCAGGTAGGGCGCACGGGCGCGTTGACACCCGTGGCGATTTTGCGGCCCGTTGAGATAGCCGGCGTCGTGGTTTCGCGCGCCACGCTTCACAATGAAGACGAAATAAAAAGATTGGGTTTAAAAATCGGGGATAGCGTGATAGTAGGCCGTGCCGGGGACGTAATACCGGATGTTAAAAAAGTGCTGACCGGTTTAAGGACCGGTAAAGAAAAAAATTTCCATATGCCGCCGCACTGCCCGGTTTGCAAAAGGGCGGTTTCCAAAAAATCCGGAGAAGTTCAGAGTTACTGTCTGAATAAACTCTGTCCGGCGAGGCATCGGGAAGGAATGTATCATTTTGTTTCCCGTAAAGCATTTAATATTGACGGATTGGGGCCAAAAATTTTGGACGCCTTTTTGGATGAAGGATTAATTCAGGACGCCGCCGATATTTTCGATTTAAAAGAAGGGGATATCGCGCCCTTGGAAAGATTTGGGGAGAAATCAGCGGGGAATATTGTGCGCGCCATTGATGCCTCAAAAAAAGTTACTTTGCCCAGATTCTTATACGCGCTTGGCATTTTGCATGTCGGAGAAGAGACTGCTTTAGTTTTGGCGCGGCAATTTCCGGCGGCAAGTCCGGATTCGCTTCTAAAAAAATACAAAGATATTGGAAAAGAAGAACTGGAGAAAATTCCGGATGTCGGTCCGAAAGTGGCCGAAAGCATACACGAATGGTTTGGCGATCCCACAAATCATAAATTTTTGGAAAAGCTGGATAGGGCCGGGATCAAAATTGAGGTTCCAAAGATAAAAACATCCGGACTAAAGTTAAAAGGAAAATCTTTTGTGTTTACCGGAGAGATGGAAAAGTTGTCGCGGGACGAAGCCAAAGAAAAAGTGCGGGATCTGGGCGGAGAAGCCTCTGAGTCTGTCAGCAAAAAAACCGGCTATGTGGTGGCCGGTTCCAACCCTGGCTCCAAATACGACAAAGCCAAAAAACTCGGAGTAGAAATCCTCGACGAAAAACAATTTTTGAAGATGATAAAATAACCCCCGATAAACGGGGGTATTTTTTAAGAAGCGTAAGCGCTCGCCGATAGCTTTCTAACAGAGTCGATTTTGGAAAATTTGGTGAATGTTTCTTGCCCGCATCCTAATTTTATCGTTAACAGCCTTTTGGCCGCGGAAATTTTTTCCTTATTTTTCATGGAAGAGAGATCCACGAGCCAGATTGCGCTTTCAACCATTGCGATAGATATATTCGCCCCATTTTTTCTTTTCATACACCTACGGACATATCTGGAAGCCAATTCATCCACTATTTTTTGTGATACTGCATGGTCGGGGTATTTTTCAAGAATTTTTTCGGCGCTAACTTTACAATTAAGATGATATGCATCCGCAAAAGCCTTCACGAATCTTGCCGCTAGTATTTTTTGTTCTTTTTCGGTTTTTGTCGGCAGAATAATAAAAAGAAGCTCTACAAGAAGCGGGTGAAAGTAGTTTGGCACAATTTCGCGTTCATGGCAGTTGTATTGGAACAATTTTTTTTCAAACTCTTTGTATTCTTCGTTTTTGTCAAAAGATCGCAAAGTGCCTTTATCTCCATGAAACGGATTGCAATTTCTTTTGGAAATCCCCAGCGCCATATTCAGAAATATCTCTATTGTATCGTAATTTTTTCTTTTCCTGGCTATCTTCAGCACTATGCCTGACAAATTGTCCAAAACCATTATGAACCATTCTAATGCTTTTGTAAGAGATTTTTGGCGAACATTGATTTTTTTCACTTTATTCCCCCCACAATCTGTAAATATCCATAGCATTTGTAGTTATTTATGTCAATAAAAAAGCATTGAGGCTTTTTCATTTTTGGACTACTATTAAGGATATGATTTCCAAGGAAGATATTGAACATTTGAAAGATTTGGCTCGGGTCGAGTTTGGAGAAAAGGAAACCGAGGCTTTGGCCAAAGATTTCGGCTCTATTTTGGGATACGTGGAAAAGCTAAATGAGGTGGATGTTTCCAATGTTCCCGAAGCGGCTTACGCGCACGAACTTTCAAATATCGAAAGGAAAGATTCGGATACCGGCTACGCCGCAACGTCAATGAATGACGAAGAAACATCCGGGAACTTAATTAAAGGATTTCCCGAAAAAGAAAAAATTGCGGATGCTCACGGATATTATCTTAAGGTTAAAAATATTCTTTAGAATTATGACGATTTCTGAATTTCACGAAAATCTGAAAACAAAAAAAATCACAGCCCGAGAAGCGGTATTTTCGATGTTGGAAAAAATAAAAAAAGAAAATAAAAAACTGAATGCCTATCTTGAGGTTTTTGAAAAAGACGCACTTGAGGCGGCAACGGAAGTAGACAGGCGTATTGCCGAAGGAGAAGAGCCGGGGATATTATGGGGAGTTCCCTTGGCGATAAAAGATAATATTTTAATCAAAGGCGAGGTCGCCAGCTCTTCTTCCAAAATTTTAGAGAATTATATTTCGTCTTACGACGCCACTGTTATAAAAAAATTGCGTGAAAGGGGGGCGATCTTTTTGGGGAGAACCAATATGGATGAGTTTGCAATGGGGGCTTCCACTGAAAACTCCGCCTACGGCCCTACCAAAAATCCTCACGATATTTCCCGTGTTCCCGGCGGGTCTTCCGGCGGCTCTGCCGCCGCCGTGGCTGCTGATTTGGCTTTGGCGGCTCTGGGTTCGGACACCGGCGGGTCAGTCAGACAGCCGGCGGCTTTTTGCGGAGCAGTGGGTCTGAAACCCACCTACGGCGCCGTGTCCCGGCACGGCCTTATGGCCATGGCTTCTTCGCTCGACCAAATTGGGCCCATTGCGAAAACAGTTTCCGACGCGGAAATTTTATTTAACTCAATTAAAGGACAGGATGAGCTGGATTCAACTTCCACAAATTCCCCGGAAGTTAAAGAAAATCCGACAGTTAAAAAAATTGGAATTCCAAAGGAGTATTTCGGAGAAGGATTGGATGACAGAATAAGAAAATCCATAGAAGATGTGATACAAAAATTAAAAAATCATAATTACGAAATCAAAGAAATCAGTTTGCCTCACACTGATTACTCTATAGCCGCTTACTATATAGTTGTTCCGGCCGAAGTTTCTTCCAATATGGCCAGGTACGATGGCGTAAGATATGGAGAAAGGGCGCATGGCGAAAATTTGCTGGAGGTTTACAAAAAAAGCCGCGGCGCCGGGCTTGGCTTGGAAGTTAGAAGAAGGATTTTGCTGGGGACCTATGTCCTTTCGCATGGATATTATGACGCGTATTACGCCAAGGCGGGCAAAGTAAGAATTCTTATCAAAGAAGATTTTAGAAAAGCTTTTAATGAAGTGGACCTGATTCTGTGTCCGACTACGCCAACTCTACCTTTCAAAATAGGGGAAAGAGCCGAAGATCCGTTATCGATGTATCTGGCTGATATTTACACTTCCCCGGCCAACCTTGCGGGCGTACCCGCGTTGTCTATGCCGATATCCTGGACTGAAGAAGGCGGTAAAAAATTGCCGATGTCTTTACAGCTTATCGCGCCGCATTTTGGAGAAGAAAGATTATTTAAATTAGGAAAAGAAATAGAATCATGGATATAATTCCTCAAATTTTAAATACCATTCTCGATACAATAGATTTTTTCATATACTTTGATTACTCAAGGATAATTATTTTTATTAAAATATTGGCGGGCATCGCCTCGGCGGTTTTCGTTTTCGGCATTATTTATTCCACCCGCAAGGCCGCTGAAGCGATGAAAAACATTCACGCTTTCGATCGCGCCAAAAATATTCCCAAAGATATTCATAAGAATATTGAGGAATGGAAAAAAATCACTGATAAAGCGAAATCCGAAGATGAAAACGAAAGAAAATTCGCTGTTATCGCGGCCGATTCTTTAATTGAAAAGATTTTGGGTATGGCCGGTTTTCCCGGAGAAAATTTGGGGGAAAAGTTAAAACTGATTCCAAAAGGAGATTTTGATTCAATAAACGATATTTGGGAAGCTCACAAAGTGCGGAATCGCATCGCCCACGAAGCGGATTTTTCTCTTTCTCTTGCCGAAACCAAAATGGCCATTTCCGGTTTTGAAAGGGCTCTTAAAGAGCTGGAGTATATTTAGTTGGTGTCAGGAGTGGGATTCGAACCCACGACCTCGGCGTTATGAGTGCCGCGCTCTAACCGACTGAGCTACCCTGACAAATTATTATTTACTATACAATATTTTTCGATAAAATTAAACCCCCTCCGATGGCCATCGGAGGGGGATAAAAGCTCCATTGGAGCTTTTATTTACCAATTTATTTTGGCCATTTCGATTACATCGTGGTATTCGTCATGCCAAAGATAATGATCTCTTTTAATTCCTTCAAGTTCAAAATCTAATTTTGTACAAAGATGATGCATTTTTTTATTTGAGGCGTAAAACATTATCCAAACTTTATGAAGTTTCAGCTCTTCAAAAGCATATTTTATGAGCAGCGGAATTATTTCTTGAGAATACTTTTGACCCTGATGCTCCGGGATTATTGTGACGGCGAGCCGCCCCAATCGGTTTTGCCAACTAATCTGATTGATGGCGCACTGGCCGATGTACGCGCCGTCAGTTTTCCTGAAAATAGAAAACGGTCTATCGTTTGAACTGCAGGTAATTTTATTGATGAAAGCCATTTCTGCTTCCCAGGTAAATCCCTGGAAATTTTGGAAGTTTTTTACCACATCAGGATTGTTCACCCAACTCATAACGTGGCTTATATCTTCAATTGTCAGCGGACGAAGTTCAACTCGGGAACCTTCGATATTCATCTGACCTCCTTTACCCTGAACTTGTCGAAGTGCTATTCCAAAAATTTGGAAACCATTTGAATGTGTTTGATAAGCATCGAGCAATAACCCCATTCGTTGTCGTACCACGCGGCCACCATAATTTGTTTGCCGCTCCGTTTTTCAAGAGTACGGGTTTGATTGGTGTCAAACAAAGAACCGTATTCAGAGCCCAAAATATCAGTTGACGCGACAGGTTTTTCAATTACACCCACTATCCCGCGCCACTCATCTTTTTGGGCAAATCGCCTGATTGTTTCGTTGACGCCGTCTATAGAAAAATAATCTTTACTGGGCACGACCACTAAATACACAAGCGACCCTGCCGGCACGGGGACCCGGGCTGATATTCCTGTAAATTTTTCTTTAAGTCCCGGTATCAAAACACCAATTGCTTCGGCTGCTCCTGTGCTCGTGGGGATAATATTCAATGCGGCCGCTCTCCCGCGAAGTGGGTCACCCTTCTTCCCGGGGCCGTCTACCAACCCTTGGCCGTTTGTATAGGCGTGGGTTGTAATAAGCATAGCAGATTCGACTCCATAAGTTTCACTCAAAATTTTAATAATAGGTGCAGCGGCGTTGGTGGTGCAAGATGCGTTGGAGGTAATTTGCGATTCTTTAAGTGCCTTCCAATCCGGAACGATATTTGGCGTGGCCATCGGGATTTCCGGATCGTTTGTCGGCGCGGTGATAACAACTCTTTTGGCGCCTGCTTCAAGATGGGGGATCAGGTCGTAGCTTTTTGTGAAAACGCCGCTTGCTTCCACCACGATATCTATACCAAGATCTTTCCATGCGAGTCTTCCTGGATCTTTCTCCGAAAATTTGATAATACTTCCATGGTCAGGCACGCCCAAAATATCGCCGTATTTATCACTATGGGAAACATAAACTTGTTTTGGGTATTTTCTGTAAACAGAGTCATGCTCAAACTTATCTGCAGCTTCCTCGATGGACATGAAAGGATCGTTTATAGCAACGACTTCTGTATCATATCTTCCCAAAGCCTGCCTTAAAAACACCCTTCCAATTCTTCCAAATCCGTTGATCGCCACTCTGATTTTTTTCACCTTTTCCTCCTCGATTGTCAATCAAAATCCATACACAATTTAGCATAAGTATCTAAATTTGTCAATATATAAAAAGAAGCTGAAAGTTTTCAGCTTCTTTGGTTTTATATTCCAAGAACTATCGGCCGCGAAATGCGGCGTATGTATTTAATTCTATCTTCACTGCAACACTCATTTTCATTGCCTTTGCTATTGATTCCGCGATCTGTCCTTTAAGAAGTTCTTGATCAAAGACGCCGAAATCACCGCTGCTGCCGGAGAACTCCGCCGTCCACGAAGTATCCTCTCCTTGTAAAGAGAAATCGATTTGTCCGCCGCCTGAAATATGAAATTCAGTAAAATCTTTTTTGGAACGGTTCAGGATATCCTTGTGATAATAATATCCGTCATTTAGCGGCTCCCCGATAGCAACCACCACCTTGGCTTTGTTGCGATCGCCGGCGATTAAGACGATAAATTTCCGCTGCCCGCCTTTCAAAGAAAAACCTTTTGGGACCTGTATATCTCTCTGGCAAAGATTTGTTAAATCTTCCTTGGCACCGGATTTGGTGTTATACAAAACAACAGACACTTCTAAGGGCGTTTCTTCCATTGGGCCTCCTTGGGGTTGAGATAGTTTATTGATCCAAAAACAAAATAGCACCAATGGTGCTATTTTGTAAAGTAATGTAGCGGGGAGTGGATTTGAACCACTGTCTCAAGGTTATGAGCCTTGCGAGATACCGGGCTTCTCTACCCCGCGATATTGAAGTTAATGATAACTTGATTTTTTGGTAAAATCAAGTCACACTTTATGATGATGGGCTCGTGGTGTAGCCTGGTTAACACGTCCCCCTGTCACGGGGAAGATCGTGGGTTCAAATCCCATCGAGCCCGCCAGAGGCGGGCAAGCCCGCAATGAAAAACAAAAGAGTCTCTGCTTCAGGGGCTCTTTTGTTTTTTATTATTTGACAAAATAGCATATAAATGCTATTTTATATTTGGATTTAGGTTAACGAAAAGAGGGCGAAATGGCGACTCTAGAAGAGACAAGGCTCATTGAGAAAATCGTTAGAGCCAAGGTTGCATTGGAAAGAAGCCGAGTGCGCCACAAAGACGGCTGCATGACTGAAGATCCGGAAAGCACCGCGCCGTGCAATTGTGGAGCTTCCGCAACAAATTCAGCTCTTAGCTCCGCGATTAAAGAGCTGTCTTTCGAATAGGAGGGTAAAATATGAGTTTCGGAGTTGTTGTTGCCCGCGTTTGTCCGATCCATCTTGGCCACGAAGTGATTATTTGGGATATGATTTCTCAATGTGCAGTTGATCACTCCCTTTTGGTGATAGGGAGCGTTAATCATGAGCCGTCAATGAGGCATTTTTTTTCTTATCTCGAGAGAAAAAATTTTGTAAAAAAACTTTTTCCGGATCTTAAAGTTGTCGGGTTGCCTGACTTCAAATCCGATGACGAATGGTTTGAGGCCTTGCAGGATATTTTAAACTTGGCCGGGTTTATTCCAAGCGAAACCAGATATTTCGGCGGCTGCGAGGAGGATATTCAATTTTTTATGGATAGGAATTTGCCGGTCCGCATTATTAACCGATTTGACGGCTCCTCTCCCAAAGTTTCAGCTACCGAGGCGAGAGACGCGCTTGTCCATAACCGATCCTTGGACAATATTTTAAATCCGTTGATCGCAAACGACGTGAAAGAGCTTTTTGACGAGAAATGGGAAAAGTTCAAAAGAATATAAAATAAAATCCCCATTCCGATGGTCATCGGAATGGGGATTAATTTTAATTTTTTTCTCTATCGCCGCGAAAGGCTTCAAACGCGCCAATCGCTATATCCAGTAAATCTTCTCTCAAACACAGCTCGTCGCAGAGCATCATATTGCGATAGCCTATGTCGTAAAGCCAGGCCAATTCGCAGAGATCAGCGCACGATGGAATATCGCGATTAATCATTGAAAGAAGCGTTTTATGGACCAAGTGGTTCGGATCCACATCCGAGCCATTTATATCTTTCAAAGATCCGGAGCGGACTAACTTAATCGCCTCGATGACCTTCTGATTTTTTTGCTCATTGACCGCGGAGAGCAAGATTCTTGAGCCGACGCATGCTTCCGGATCTTTTTCGATAATTAACTTAAGCGCCGACAAAATATAATGAGGCCAATCGAGCTCGATAAAAAGATCGCCGCGGGCGGCGACCAGAATCAGGTTGTCGGCTTTTTTGAAATTGTTGGCTACAAAATTTAATCCTTTCTGATTTTCTATTTTCAACATGACCAGCGGGTCTTTTCCTACGAGCTCACGAAATTCATCAATGTCTCTCTGGCATTCAACGTACGAAAGAAAATATTTTGAAAATCCTGCTTTGCGCACTTTTTCAATTTTTTCTTTTTCTATATCGGTGAATAATTGGCCTCCGATATTGAAACTCGGATGCAGAATATGAAGCGATTCTCCGGGGCTGACCATGTATGCGGGGCCTCCCCGAAAAATCAAACGCCGGCCGTCTTCCTCAAGTCTTTCAAGGATTGCGCTGTCAGCTCCGGCTTTAAATAAAACTCTCACCGGTGTTTTTACCGAGATCGGGTGATTTAATCGGATATCAAGATTATTTTTATTCTCCATATCAACCCATGTTACACGCGGTTGCCTGCCTTTCGCGTCAAAATACAAAGGGACAATGGAGCCCAGGCGTTTTATTTCGCCCAACTCTTTTTCCAGCTCCGGGTTGCTGATCATCGCGCTGTTTAATCTGATGCCGGAAATTCTTTTGTCTTTGGCGAATTTCAGAAAGTGGGGGAAGCTCGGCCAGAGTGTAACCATCAGCTGGAGCGGTTTTGCTAAAAAAGCGGCCTCCCGCTTTTTTATCGGGAGGCCCGGGAAAAGTCTTTCTAAAATACTCTTTTTATTCATTTCTGCCTCAATCTTTGGGCGGCCTTCGGGTTACCGATTTTCCGCTGCCCAGAAGTTTTTTGGAAGGCGCGCCTTTTGGCAAAGCATGGATAGTCCGAAGAGCGGTGTAAACGCTTTCAACTTGGTCCGGCTTTTGCCGATCCTCAATTTCTTTTTTGAAATATTTAACCTTGCCGGATTCTTTCGCGAGAATTCCAAAAATTACGTCAACAACTCTGCCGGGATCACCCAGCAATGCTATGTGATCTTCGCCGACCAAGGCGGCCCAATCTTCGTGGACTCGTTTGGTGGTTCCTGTCAGTGAGCCGTCGGCTAAGCTTTCGTTATTGTAGGGTTTTTGTACGAAATAGACAGAAAACTTTTCCATCAACTCTTCAAAAACATCGCTTGTTTTAATTGTTTTCTGAATACTGACATGGGCCAATTCAGCCGTTTCTTTATCGATAGAATCATACGGAGATTCGTCGCCGATAAAAATGAGAACCGCTTTTATGGCATTCGGCATTTCAACATTTTTTGAGTAATAGAGCGCCGCGACTTCGTAACTTTCTTGAGTTGTCCCGCCGCCATTTCCTTCGATCACCAACTCTTTCATTTTTTTTGCAAGTTCAGTGCCATTTGTAAACGGCATAACCTGCAAAGGATAACTCTCGTTGTTGTGGGCATCTCCTATGGCGCCCCAGCTAATTTCAACATCCTCTCCCATATATTCTGTTTTGGCTTCGTGTTCCAGATAAGGGAGCTTGGAAAACATGGTTGCGGGCCATTCTCCCATTGATCCGGTTTCGTCTGTAATTACAACCAATACGTTTCCGCTTTTTGTGCGGATAGTTACCGGGACCAAATCTTTAAGGGTTGTGCCCTTGCTTTTGGCTTTGCTGTAACTTGAAGATGCGTAGCTTCTGTAGTTTTTTCTGGCACTATCAAAATCATGGCCGGACCACACTCCAGGATCATAATCGCCCGATTCAGACATAACAGCTCCTCCTTATTTTTTATATTATCAAAGGGCTTAACACCCGTCTTTGTCTTCGCATGCCGGCAATGAGTTGTCAAGGTTTGGGGGTTGACATTAATATGAATTTTTGTATTATGAAAACGGAAACTTGAAACTAAGGAGGCATTATGGCCAACAGAAAACCGATAGAAAGTTTATTCGACATACTTGAAGTAAGTCCCTCGGCTTCGGAAGGAGTCATTCACGCCGCGTTTAAGGTGCTGATGCTCAAAAACCATCCGGACAGGCATGGCGACGAAGAACGCTGTCGGCAAATAAGCGAAGCGTACCATATTCTTTCGGACGCGAAGGCCAGAGCAAAGTACGAAAAAGAATTTAGAAATTTCGGCGGAGGAGAGGTCGTAGGCGAGTACAGGGTTATTTCGAAAATTGCCGAAGGGGGATTTGGGCAGACATACAAGGCGGAGCATGTTACCAACGGCGGACTCGCGTGTATCAAGCATTGCCACAATTTGGACAACTTTGACGAAGAGATTCTCATTGAGGAATCGCAGATAATGTGGGATCTTCGCCACTATTCCGTGCCGGCGATTCGGGGGATTTTAAGAATGCCGGACAGAAAGCTGGCCTTGGTAATGAGTTTTGTTCCTGGGCCTACGCTGGCTCAGATAGTGGAAAAAATGCTGGAAAAGAAAATTCAACTTGATCCGGAACATGTGGCATGGATTACCGAGCGGGTGCTCAATGGGCTTCGTTACATTCATTACCAGGGAGTAGTTCATGGCGATCTGAAGCCGCACAATATTGTTGTTGAGCCCGATAAGCATTTGGCGTCTATTGTTGATTTTGGCTTAGCAAAGATTAAGCCCAAGTCAAAATCAGGCAGCAAGGGCTACACTGAATTTTTTTCTGCTCCGGAAGTAATTGACGGCAGAACGCCGACTCCTGAATCCGATTTTTATAGTTTGGGGATGACAATGATTTATGCTTTGTCCGGAGACGTGGAGCATCTGTTGAGAAAAGAAGTGCCGGGGAGTACTCCTGAACCGCTCAAAAGATTTATACGAAGGTTGATCGTGCGGGATCCGTTGTCGCGCCCGCGATGGCCCAAAGCTCCAAACACATACGATTTGTGGGATGAATTTCTGGAAGTTCGCAAAGAGTCTTTTGGGACAAACCGTTCAAATTTAAAGCCGATTCCCGGATTTTAAAAAAATACAGACAGCGCCCCGATGGCCATCGGGGCGCTTTTTTTATCGCGTAAAACTGCTATGATACATTTTATGGATACGGAGCCGGGTAAAAATCATCCTCTGCCCACGCATAATTTTCGGATCAAAAAGCTGAAATCGCTTTTGGCGATTGCGGAAAATTCCGCCAAGGGAGATAATTATCTCTTCAGAAATTTGTATGCCGATGAGTCCGGGAAAGAAATTGATGTTTTTGAAAATGGCGGAACATCCTGCTGCGGGCACGTTTCCTGGATTTTATTGGCTCTTGAATTGATTAAGCATCCGCACGCGGCGGTGCATGGGACGGAAAAAGACATGCTGTCGAGCGGCTGGCACGAAATTAACGAGTTAAAGCCGGGCACGGTTATTAAATGGGAAAGCCTGACGGCAAATAACGGCCTCCAAGGAGAAAAAAATGTTAAACTTTCTCACATGGGGTTTTATATCGGCAACAACGAGGCAATCAGCAATGATTCTAAAGACAGCGGGTTCCCGAGAAAGCATCATGCCACATACGGCGTTAAACCGGACGGCTCTCCAATGCGGAAAATTGAAAAAATTTATTGGCACTCAGAATTAGACAATGGCTAATATAGAAATTAATTCTCCGGAAGAAGCGGAGTTAAAAAAAATTTTAGAAAAAAGAAGCGACGCGGACGCAAAAAGAATGTTGCGGTTTTTGAATATGCCTGATTTGTCGCGGACAGAAGGAGGTCCGCTCAAAGAAATAGTAGATCGCGCGCTTAATGTTAAAAGCCTCAAAGATTTCGATGTCATTAAGATTCCGGAAATTATTCCTACGAATATTCTTTTTGATTTGTTCAATATGCCCCCGGGGCACCCGGCCAGGAGCAAGTCGGATACATATTATGTGGACGAAGAAAATGTTTTGAGGCCTCATGATACCGTATTCTGGTACTACTACTTAAATCACCCGGAAATTAAAAAAAGAATTCAAAACAAGGAAACTTTGGGCGCGGTTTGTTACGGAAAGGTCTACCGCAAAGATGAAATAGACAGTACTCATATGAACGTTTTTCATCAATTTGGCGCCTGGTTGATCGCTCCAGACGGAAAAAAAGCTATTACCCCGGATGATCTAAAAAATGCTTTGTCTGACATTGCTACGAATGTTTTCGGCACAAACTTTCGTTTTTATGAACACCAATTTCCGTATACAGATCCAAGTTTTGAGATGGAAGCCGAGATAAACGGCAGATGGGTGGAAATGGTGGGTTCCGGTTTGGTCAGAAAATCAGTTTTGGCAAACATGGGCTTAACCGGCTACAACGGTTGGGCGTTTGGTTTTGGTCTTGACCGCCTGGCAATCGCAAACATGAGTTTGCCGGACATCCGATTGCTTTGGTCGGAAGATCCACGGATTACGAAACAGCTAAAGCTGGGAAATAAATTTATTCCGGTGAGCAAATATCCGCCGATAACGCGCGATATATCTTTTGTTGTTTCCAATGATTTTGTTC
>CAYRCJ010000009.1:0-7784 GCA_964422785.1 uncultured Candidatus Saccharibacteria bacterium
AATTAAATCCATGAACAAATGGGACGGGAGATGGCGCATTATTATATTCGATATTCCTGAGCGGTACAAAAAAGGAAGAGATGCGTTAGCCGCCACACTAAAAAGAATAGGTTTTTATCCGCTACAAAAAAGCGTTTTTGTGCATCCATTTGAGTGCAAAGACGAAATCAACTTTATTATTGAATTTTGGCGCTTGAAGCAATATGTTCGTTTTATCACCACTCACGAAATAGATAATGATTTGCATCTGCGCCACATTTTTAAACTGAATTAGCTACAAATTTAAAAAATACATTTTTCATACTGTCACATGAAAAATGTATTTTTATGGTTTACTGACTTTGCTGTTTGAAAGAGAAAAATAAGCCGCGTAAGGCGGCTTACCAAATTTTTATTAGCAGTATGGACAATCTGGATTGTCGCAGGCGTTTGGGTCTATCCCGGATTTGTTACGCTCAGCCAACCCCTTTTTGCCTTTATGATAGTCTTCAGCGTTGTTGTGAACTTCTACAAAGTAATTATACGATTTGGAATTGCCGATAACTTTTGAATGCCAAACTTTTTCTAACGCTTCTTTTGGCGTAGCCGCCTTCACAAATTCAAACTTCGGATCCGGTGAACCATTGCTCCAACCAGCGTGAGATTTTTTTAAAACAACAAAATAAGTACGACTCTTTTTTGATTTTTTTGCTTGTGCAACCATGGCGCCACTCCTTTCGTTTTGAGTCCAAACTCAAATTAGCACTACTTATTATATAAGTCAATAGTCTTATTTAACATTTCCTCAAACGAGAATTTTTGGGAGACAATTTCTTTGTTTCGTTCTCCATACTGATTCCTTAAATTTTCATCTTCCGAAAGCTGAGCGATGGCTTTTGCCAGAGCCGCGGTATTTTTGGTCGGCACCAAAATTCCGCTTTTTTCATGTTCGATAAGGTCGGGGATCCCGCCCACAGAAGAAGCTATTATGGCAACTCCGGCATGCATCGCCTCGATAAGAGTATACGGGAGCCCTTCTTTAATTGAGGGGAGGGTGAAAATATCAAATGCCTTTATGTATTGAAGTGCATTGTCTACAAATCCGGCCAGTAAAATATCGTCCTTCAGTCCCAGATTTTTTATTTGTTCTTCCAGATTTTCTTTATCTTCTCCACCGCCAATAATAATGCATTTAAAATCTATATTTGAAAGCTCTGATTTAATCCGGCCGGCAGCGTCAACCAGATATGTAAGTCCTTTGTTGCGAGTCAGTTCGGCTATTGTTCCAACAAGAATACTTTTGTTCTCGGATTTAAGTCCCACAATTTTAAAAAGTTTTTCTTTCGCTTCCTTCTTGTTTAAAAAATTCAGTTTTTCCGCGGGGACGCCGAGCGGTATTAATACAAATTTTTCATTCGGTATAAGAGGCATTTGAATTGCCTGGCGGTAATCGTGCCTGGAAATTATTATAATTTGATCGGAGAAAAGGGCGGTGAGCCATTGAAGAAAATATATCGCGGATTTTGAAATAAAATTCCGGTTTTCGTTAAATGCCCAGCCATGGACAGTAAAAATGGTTTTTAAATCCGATGAAGTGGATTTTTGGGTAAGATACGATGCCAGCGCTCCCAACCCGCCGACTTTCGAACTGTTTAAATGTACTACGTCCGGGCACTCCCGTCTGATTATTTTCCATATGGAAAAAAAGGAAAACAATTCTTTTACAAAATTTATATCTCTTTCCAGGTGGGGGATGGATATTGTCCTTATCCCGGCTTGGTGGAGTTTATCCACAAGAGGGCCGGATCCTCCCAGTGCCACGGAGACGCTAAATTTATCTTTTGGCAGTTGTGACGCCAAATCATAAACATATCTTTGGGCGCCGCCCCACACAGATTTAGTTATTATAAAAAGGACTCTTTTTTGCATATATTTATGATATTCACATACAACGCTTGACAATTCAACCCCGTTTTGCTAGGATGTACCCGTGGGTGTCTTTCGTCGGGAATTTTTGGTTAACCCCAAAAATTGGCGGAATACTATCTATGTCTGTACAAAGCCTTGGTGTTTTCACCAGGGTTTTGTATTATAAGTGAGTGCTTTCGCGTTTTAAGGGCTATAGAGCTGGCACTCATATAAAGACATAGCATAGGAGTAAAACCCTCTATGGCCCTCAAAGCGCGAAAGTTAAATTATGCGAACTTCAATAAAAGGGACAAATATTACCATACTGGAGTCAACCCGCGAGTACGTGGATAGGAAGCTGGTGCTGACGACGGAGAAATTTCTGATAAAGGGCAATGAGCCTGTTGCTTTGGATATTGAAGTCGAAAAAACCACTGATCATCACAAGAAGGGTAAAATTTTCCGGGCCGAAGCAAACTTGTCGGTCGGCAAAAAACTCCTTCGCGCAGAGGCATTGGGAGAAACCTTAAACGAAGCCATTGATCTTTTGGAACAAGAGCTGGGCATAGAAATCAAAAAATTTAAAGATAAAAGAACTTCTCTCGAGCGCAAAGGCGCCAGAGTTTTTAAGGATAAGAGGGGATAGGGCGCATTTCTTTTTCCAGTTTTTGAAAACCCTGGGAAGCCGATATTCTATTGTGGATTTTTTGGACCAAGTTTTTGGATGAGTTTTCAAAATTTGCCAAAGTTGAAAAATGGGAAATCAAAAACAAAACGGCCACCAGGATCGATACGGTCAGGCCGCTCAATATTTTGGGGATGAATAATTTTCGCGGCGCTTTTTTTACATTGCCGTCCACCGCGAGAGGCGGCTTGGTATCAAACGGTTTTTTAAAGAATGTTGTCCAAATATAATTCATGGCATATCTTACCCCCATTACCACGGCCCCCTCTTTCACAAGACGCCTTCCGGAGGCGTAAATCGGCAGTTTAAAAGTAAATTTCACGTCTCCCAGTGGATTCAACCTGCGGGCGATATCGGTGTCTTCTCCGTAAAAATTGATCGCCAAATTATAGCCGCCGATTTTTTCGAGGGCCGATCTTCGCAGTGCAAAATTTCCACCCTGCACAGCCGATCCTATTTTCAATATAAACTTATTTGTCAGATAACTTAAAAATCCTATTCTGTAAAATACTTTTACCCAAAAATTGGTAAATCCCGGAAGATCATAATAAATAAACGGCCCGGAAAGAGCGACCAATTTTTTATTTTTGGAGAATTCATTTTTTACGTATGGGATCCACTCCGGGGTGAGAATTGTATCGGCGTCTATGTTCGCGATAATTTCTCCGGAGGACGCCAAGAAGCCGGCTTGCCGGGCGCGGGTCAGGCCTTTTTTGGGTTCGTCGATCACTTTGATTCCCGGAAATCCCAGAGCAACTTCTTTTGTTTTGTCTTGGCTGGCGTTGTTTACAACAATTATCTCAAATTCGTCGTTGTATTTTTTTGTTTCCTTGAGAACTGAAAATAAGCATCTTCCGATGTAAGATTCCTCGTTATAGGCCGGGATTACGAAGCTCATCTTCATTTCCTTAATTATAGCCCAAAATATGGCTTTTCGCAACGTTGCTATAGATTTGTTCCCATTTTTTTGCTATCACGCCGGCCGAGAAATTTTGTGAAAATATCAGGGCTCCCTCCCTCAATGTCTTTGCGATATTTTTATTTTCGAGAATAAAATTTATTTTTTCTGACAACGCCAAATAATCGCCGGGGTTTATCAGGAAACCGTTTTTCTCATTTATATATTCAGGCAGCGCCCGCGAAGAAACTCCTATCGCCGGAAGGCCGCAGGAGAAAGCCTGCATCAAAGTCATACTTTGTGTTTCCGAGGTACTGGTTATAACAAATATTTCCGAAGCCTGATATAGTTTTGCCAAATCCGCTTTTTCCAATGTTCCCAAAAATTTTATATTTCTTTCAATGCCGAGTTTTTCGGCTAATTTTTTTAGCGGGGACTCGGCGGTTCCATGGCCGGCGACGGCTAAAATAATTTGTCTTTTTTTTAAAACCTCGGAGACGGCTTTTAATATAACGTCGATATTTTTTTCTTCGGCAAGTCTGCCGGCATAGACGATGGTCGGTAAAGACAATCCCAATTTTTCTTTAATTTTTATTTTCTCCGGTTCATCAACGGCTTTGAATGCTTCGGTATCGATAGGGTTTGAAATTACCAGGCTCGGTTTCCCAAAACCGCATTCTTTCATTTCTTTGAAGACAGATTCAGAGGGGGCTGTTACAAAATCGCAGTGATTGTAATACCAGACAGCGTATTTAAGCATAGCTTTTTTGACCCATTCGGATTTTATGGGGCTGTATCGGGCAAATTCAGTGATGGCTGTATGATTGGTGCCTATAATCGGCGTCTTAAGAAATTTAGCCGCGGCCAATGCCTCTAATCCCACGCCGAAAAAAAGCTGGGTATGGATGATATCCGGTTTGAATTTAAGAAGCCCAATCCAGCGAAGGCCTGTCGGGAAAACCAATCTGGCCTGATTCGTCGGGGCGGGGTAAGGGATAGAATTATACCGGCAAATTTTTATATTATTTCCGAGATCTAATTCTTTGTACGGGACATTTGCTGTCCTGTAATCTTTTCGGGAATATCTCGGCACGTAAAAATTAATTTTGTGGCCGAGACCTGCCAATTCTTTCCCCAGGGTTATTATGGAGTCTGAAATTCCGCTGAGCTCCGGATAGAAATTGTCTGAAAATATCGCGATTTTCATTTTTGTATCTTAAGCTCTCTCAAGACTTTTGGAAATATTGGCGGTTATCTTTTTATAACCCAAATAAACCAAAACGGCCGCGGCAACAAAGATTATTAAAAAATAACCGGCATGGGCGATGTAGTCGGAGATTTTATCGTAGGCCTGTCCGAAATAATAACCCAAGAGCATAAATATAATAACTTTTGGTAAAGTTATTAAAGTGCTGACCAGAGTAAATTTTTTAAAAGACATCCTGGTGGCCCCGGCGACAATTAATCCGGGAGTGGGCACGAAGGGGGCGAGTTTTATCGCGGCCAGTATTTTGCCGGGATGGCGCTCAAGAAGATTTTTTAAATTCTCGATTTTATTTTCCGAGATACCAAATAGATGCCCGTATCTTTTTAATATAGCAAGGTGTCCGAAATATCCTACGGCATAATATGCGAAGTCGGCAACCAAGTCTCCAAGTATCGCCAAAATAAAAATAATCTTCAGGTCGAAATATTTAAGCGCGGAGGCAAACGAGGCGGCGGCGGTGATTATCGGCCCCTCAATAAGCATGCCTATAAAAATAATCGGATATCCGTGATCTAAAACCCAGTGAAGGGCATCGGAAAAGTTTGTTAAGTTCATATTACAAATACCATTGTAGCATAGTAAAAATAAGGCCCTAAAAGTGACAAAGCCCGCTTTTTTTGTTAGAATTCTTAGATGAATTTTCTTACTAAAATCTTCGGCGACCCGAACGCAAAAGTTGTGCGCGACTTGGCGCCGTTGATCGACGAAATAAATTCTCTAGAAAAAGATTTCGAAAAATTTTCAAACGAAGATCTTCTGAAAAAAACAGAAGAACTCAAAAAACGTCTTAAAGGCGGCTCCGACGCGAAGCCGGAGCAGGAGCTCGCTGAGCTCCTGCCGGAAGCTTTCGCGTTAGTCAGAGAGGCTTCCAAGCGAACTCTTGGACAACGGCATTTTGATGTCCAGCTTTTGGGGGGAATCACTTTGCACAAGGGGCAAATTTCGGAGATGAAAACGGGAGAGGGGAAGACGCTCGTGGCTACTCTCCCGGCATATTTAAACGCGCTTTCCGGCATGGGGGTTCACATTGTAACTGTTAACGATTATTTGGCCCGTAGAGACGCCGCCTGGATGGGGCAGATTTTTGACGCGCTCGGACTTTCGGTCGGCTGCATAGTCCACGATACCGCTTATCTATACGATCCAAATTATGGAAATAAAAATTTGGACGAAACTCGCGATGCCCTGGGCGGCTTTAAAATTATCCATGAATTTTTGCGGCCCTGTACCCGCAAAGAAGCTTACGCCGCGGATATTACTTACGGCACCAATAACGAATTCGGTTTCGATTATTTGAGAGACAATATGGCTTATGCCACGGGAGATATGGTTCAGCGCGGACACAACTTTGCCGTTGTCGACGAGGTTGACTCGATTTTAATTGATGAGGCCAGGACTCCTCTTATAATTTCAACGCCCGATACAGAATCCGGAGAGTTGTATAAGACATTTTCAAAAATAATCCCGCAGCTCAAGGAAGATATAGATTTCAACGTGGATGAAAAAATGAAAACGGCAACAATTACCGAAGCCGGCATAGAAAAAGTGGAATCAATTTTGGGTGTTTCCGATATATATACAGAAAAGGGAATGAGATATGTCCACCACCTGGAGCAGGCGCTTCGGGCCAGGACTTTGTTTTTGCTCGACAAGGACTATGTTGTAAAAAACGGCGAAGTAATAATAGTCGATGAGTTCACCGGGCGTTTAATGCCGGGTCGCCGCTGGTCAGAAGGTCTTCATCAGGCGGTGGAAGCTAAAGAGGGCGTTGAAATACAAAAAGAATCGAGAACTCTCGCCACAATAACTTTTCAAAATTATTTTCGGCTCTACAAAAAATTGAGCGGTATGACGGGTACCGCCCAAACATCAGCCGAAGAATTTCACAAGGTTTATAAATTGGAAGTTGTGCAGGTCCCCACTAACCGGCCGATGATAAGAAAAGATTTGCCGGATAAAATTTTCCAAAGCGAAAAAGGCAAGTGGTTGCAATTGGTGAGAGAAATAAAAGAAAGGCACCAAAAAGGGCAGCCGGTATTGGTGGGCACGGTTTCAATTGAAAAAAATGAAAGGCTGGCGGCGTTGCTAAACCGCGAAGGAATACCCCACAAAATTTTAAACGCCAAAAATCACGAGGAGGAAGCCATGATCACCGCGCAAGCCGGAAAATTTGGAGCGGTGACCGTGGCCACAAATATGGCGGGTCGTGGAGTGGACATAATTCTCGGAGGAAACCCGCAGGTTTCCGAAGACGCTGAGAAGGTTCGAAGCGTGGGAGGGCTTTTGGTAATTGGCACGGAACGCCACGAAGCAAGAAGAATCGATAACCAGCTTCGCGGGAGATCCGGCAGGCAGGGGGATCCCGGAGAATCGCAATTTTATGTTTCATTGGAGGATGATCTGATGAGAATTTTTGGGTCGGATAAAATAAAAAATCTGATGGCGCGGATGGGTATTCCGGAGGATGAACCGATTGAAAACAAGATGGTCAGCCGCGCGATCGAGGGGGCGCAGGAAAAAATAGAGGGATTTAATTTTGATACCAGACAACATGTTTTGGAGTACGACGATGTAATGAACAAACAGCGCACCTCAATTTATTCCCAAAGAAAAAATATTCTTTTTGCCGATACCGCCGCGCTGGAAGCAGAATCTTTGAAAATTGGAGAAGAAACAGTTTCAAAAATTATTGAGATGCATACAGCTTCGGATTCCGTGGAGGAATGGGACAGAAAAGAGATTGAGGAAAATCTCAAAACAATTTTTGGAGATCAAAACGGTCTTCCTGAGAAAATTTTCTCCGCGGATTCAAAAGAAAATTTAAACGAAATTGCGACAACCTTTCTTAAATCGGTTTTTTCCGCCAAAAAAGAATCTGTCAAAGATTTTCTGGAGCATGTGCGGATGGTAATGTTGCAGGCGATAGATCTATTGTGGATGGAGCATATCGAGGCGATGGATTATATGCGTTCGTCCGTACGACTTCGCGCTTACGGCCAGCGCGATCCGCTAATTGAATATAAAAATGAAGGAGCCAGAATGTTCCA
>CAYRCJ010000009.1:7884-13960 GCA_964422785.1 uncultured Candidatus Saccharibacteria bacterium
TGTCATGGGAAATAAAAAGCCGCTGGGTATACCGTGCGGCGTTAAACTTTGATTTTAGTATTTCAAAAAATGCTTAATAAAGTCAGGACGATTCCGCCATTTTATGCGGCGTCTTAGGTAAACTACCATTTTAACAGTATGTCCAATTCCGAAGACGAACAAAACCGGAAGCCATACCATTGATCCCAGCAATGTGCAGCAAAAGGACAACAAAATTTGATCACCTATTTCTCCGGCATCGCCATTTACATTAACAAAAACTTTTAAGCTAAGAACGAGCGATACTACAAATCCAATTACAAGATAAGCAATAAAGAGATATTCTTGTGCGATCACTCCAGCCTCCTTAATTTGCAAAAAATTGTGATCAAGACTTACTCCTGTTAATTTAATAACATACCTATCAATTTTTTGCAAATCCGTTGAGAATGTATTGTCCGCATGTATGCGCAGGGATTGCAGATTGTTTTTATTTTGCTAGAATAACACTATGAACAAAAGGGAATTTACAGCAATATATCAAAAACGAGGCAAGTGGACTTTGGCGTGGATTGAAGAAATCCCCGGTGTAAATACGCAAGGGCGAACATTGAAAGAGGCTAAAGAAAATCTTAAAGAAGCGGTTCAAATGGTTTTGGAAGCAAATCGCGCTTTGGCGTTGGGCAAGGCTTTAGATACCCGACGCGAATCTCTTCGAGTAGCAATGCCCGCTTAATTCATGAAGCGACTTGTATTGTTAAAATATTTGCGCGAGCACAAATGTCTTTTGATCCGCGAAGGAAAAAGGCATTCTTTGTTTTTAAATCCAGATTTACAGCGAACCTCTACTGTCCCGCGCCATAATGACATCAACGATTTTTTGGCGGAAAAAATTTGCAAAGATTTGGGTATTTCGTCAATCCGAAAAAGTAAATAAAAAATATGAAATTACTAAAAATAAAACTATTCCAGGAAACTCTGAATAAAGGATACTGCGGCCCGGCGGTTTTAAAAATGGTTTTGAAATTCTACGACATCAATAAAACTGAAAGAGAGCTTGCAAAATTAGCCGGTACTTCAAAGATTGGCGGTACAGATGACAAGGCGCTTGTGAAGGTTTTGTACAAATTTGGATTAAAAACAAAGGTAAAAAATAATTCAAATTTTGCAGATATCGGAAAATATCTCGAGAAAAATATTCCTGTTATTGTGGATTGGTTTACCAGGGGCAGGAAAGATTATTCAGATTCCGCTGTGGCAGACGGCCACTATTCAATTGTTGTGGGCCTGGATAAAAAATCTATCTATCTTCAAGACCCGGAAATAGGCAAGATAAGAAAACTGGCAAAAGAAGATTTTTTGCGTGTCTGGTTTGATTATTCCGGTGAGTTTTTAAAATCACCCAAACAAGTGATTATCAGGCAGCTTATTGCAGTTTATAAATAAAATATTTTTAAACGCCGTGATTACAATAGACGATTTTAAAAAAGTAGAAATTAAAATAGGAAAAGTTCTTTCCGCCGAAAGAGTGCCGGAAGCGGATAAGCTCTTGAAAATTGTTTTTGATATTGGGGGAGAAGAGCGGCAGATTATGGCAGGGATCGCCATGTTTGTTGAGGATCCGGCAGCGCTTGTCGGAAAAGAGATGCCGATTTTGGTAAATTTGGAGCCTCGCAAATTGCGCGGCTATGAAAGCCAAGGGATGCTTCTCGCCGCTGACGGCGCCGGCCGCCCGGTTTTGTTGCATCCGGCGGAAGATGTTCCTCCGGGGAGTGTAGTGAAATAAAAAAGAGCCCTTTCGGGGCCCTCAAATCTATTTGCATTTTTTGGCTAACTCATAAAGTGGTCGGAGTGTTGAAATTGCTTCAGAGCAGTTAACGCCGTTTCCGCCGCGGGTTGTAAATTCGGAATCGTTCTCGCATGCTTTTTCACAATCAGCATAATCTTCCAAAACCGCGTCTTTGAGAGCCAAAAGGTTTGTAAGCTGTCTCTCGGACACTGGTTTTTCCACTTTTTTCTTAAGATGCTTGACCAATTGCTTGGCAATAACTGTGGCTGGAAGATTTTCTCCTTTTATCCAGCGTTTTATCGTCGGGATTGATACCAGGAATTTCTCTGAAAGCTGCGGTTCGCCTCCAGGATTTTTAATCAAATAATTTTTCAATAAATTTTGAAGTTCAGTATGAATTGCTTTGGTTTCTTTCACTAAATTTTTCAGTTCAGGTCTAACCGGTTCCATTTTTTCTCCATTTCCAATTTTTATTATCTCACGATACGATAGCACTCTTTTTAAAATAGGTCAATTGTTTTTTATTGCCGCGCTGTGGCCTATAATAATACTTATGAAATACGACAAATTGGTGCGCGATAAAATACCGGAGATTATTTTGCAAAAAGGCGGGAAGCCCGTGGTGCATTTTGCCGATTCAAATAAATACTGGGAGAAGCTAAAAGAAAAATTACAGGAAGAGGTCGCGGAATTTTTGAAAGATGAAACAATGGAAGAAATCGCCGACACTCTTGAAGTAATCGAGGCCATATGCGCCTACAAGGGTTTTGACGCCATGGAACTGCAAACTGTAAAAAATAAAAAAGCTGAAGAGCGAGGAAAATTTGAGAAAAGAATAATTCTTTATGAATCGTAAATTGATAACCACTCTCTGCATAGTCCACAAACACCCCAATATTTTATTGGGGATGAAAAAGCGCGGGTTTGGAGAGGGAAGATGGAATGGCTTTGGCGGCAAGGTAAACGCCGGAGAATCAATTGAAGAAGCCGCCAGAAGAGAGATGAAAGAAGAGGCTGGGGTAGAGGTAAAAAATTTAACTAAGCATGGAATTATAAATTTTGAGTTTCAGGGAAATCCCGAAACTATCGAGATGCATATATTTCGGGCGGATGATTTTTTGGGGGAGCCCACTGAAAGCGAAGAGATGAAACCGGAATGGTTTCATGTAAATGAAATACCGTTCAATAAAATGTGGCCGGACGACAAACACTGGGTGCCGATGTTTTTGGCGAGCAAAAAATTCCGCGGTAGATTTTTATTCGGCAAGGGCGATGCGATTTTAAATAAATACCTGGAAGAAGTTAAAGAAATTTAGAGTGTGCTAAAATAATCACATGCCGGTTCATCGAAGCCACAGAAAAAGAAAAGACGTAGTTTATGTTTCGTGGAGGCACGTTTTTGTCACTTTATTTGTGATAGTTTTGCCGTTTGTATTTTTTCTGGTGTATTCGCGTTTGGCGCACATCGCGTCTTCCACGCTTTTTTACGATCTTCTTATTTCCGTGGCCAGGCTTGCCGCGGCTTACGCGATTGCCGTAGTAATTGCCTGGGTATGCGCCGCTTTATTTTATAAGGGCAAGGCCTCAATTATCGCGCTTCCTATTTTTGATGTTCTTCAAAGTTTCCCGACTTTTGCCGCGCTTCCCCTGGCTGTTTTTTATTGGGGATCTAACAATTTTACGGTTATATTTTTCTTGGTTACCGCGGTTATCTGGCCGATCTTTTTTTCTTTAATAAGTTCTCTTAAATCCATAAGGCGTGATTGGGAAGAGGCGGTGGAAATCTCGCGGCTTAAAGGATTTTCCTATATTAAAAATTTTCTATGGCCCATAAGTTTGCCGGCGCTTGTGACGGGATCAATAATCGGTTTAGGCGACGGCTGGGAGGCATTGGTGGCCACTGAAATTATTGTCCGGGTGCGGGGCGGGCTGGGAAACTTTTTTGGAATGTACGCCAGCGATCCGACAATCACCGTATTCGGAATATTGGGATTTTTGATATTTATTTTTTCGATTAGCAAATTAATTTGGCTTCCGCTTCTTGAAAGAAGCCATGCCGCTTTGGACATATAGATTTATGAAAGAAAATATTGCAATATCGCTTGAACATATAACTAAAGCCTTTCAGGAAGGCGCGAATAAAGAATTTATCGCAGTCCACGATATAAACTTAGAAATAGAAAAAGGAGAAATATTTGAATTGGTCGGCCCGTCCGGATCAGGCAAGTCCACGCTTCTCCGCATTATGAGCGGCCTCGACAAGAAATTTTCCGGAAGTATAAAAATGGCCCCGGATATTTCCTCATCAGACATCAGTTTTGTTTTTCAGGAGTTTGCGCTGCTTCCCTGGCTGACAGTGCGGGAAAATATCGAACTGGGGCTTTTAGGCCGCGGAATGCCGAAAGATAGAAGAAGATTAATTGCTGATAAAGAAATAAAGAGGCTTCGTCTGGAAAGTTTTCATAATTCATATCCCAGGGAACTTTCAGGGGGAATGAAGCAGAGAGTGGGGATAGCTCGGGCGTTTGTAACCGATCCAAAAATTATTTTTATGGACGAACCGTTTTCCGAGCTGGATTCTTTTACCGCGGAGGAATTGCGAAAGGAACTTTTGGCAATTTGGGCGGATCGCAAGCCCACAATCATAATGGTGACGCACATTGTAGAGGAGGCGGTAGAACTGGGGGATACCATAGCCGCTCTCACTTCTACGCCGGGTAAAATTGAAAAAATAGTAAAAAATACCCTGCCGCGCCCCAGAGAAAAAAGATCTTCGGACTTTTTCGCACTCGAAGACGTAATTTATAAACTAATTCGTCCTTAGCGTCTATTTGGGTCAGATATTGACTTTTGCATCCGAACATGCTAGCATTGACAAATCACCAAATTTATGGTGATTTTCAGTTTTTTAGCCTTATTTATGGCAGATTTGCCAGCTGGCGAATGACTGATTGTGCGGAGTTTGGCGGAGCTAAACCCTGCCTACCGGCAGGCAGGCGCTCTCATAATATGCATAGAAATAAAATACTAAGATTCGCGGAGTCTCTCCTGGTTTTACCGATTTTAACGTTAAACATAGGCTTTTCCGGCGCTGGAATGGCGGGGCAGCCTTTATTTAACCGGCTGGCTTTGCTCGGCGGTGCCGAAGGAATGCAAGGGGCCGTTTTAAGCAACCAAGAGCAGACTGACGCGATGAAAATAGCGCTGGAGCGTGGAAAATTAATCGATAATTATTTCTCCAAGCGCGATATGCCTCTTGAAGGTTTTGGAACCAAGATGGCAATAGAGGCGGATAAAAACGGCATTGATTGGCGGCTTATTCCGGCTATCGCCATCAGAGAATCGAGCGGCGGGAAAAATGCCTGCGATAACAATCCTTTCGGATGGGATTCATGCAAAACTAATTTTAAAAGCACGGATGAGGCAATAGAAATTGTTGCCTGGAATTTGGGCGGCAATAATCCGAAAACAAAAAAATATTACGAAATAGACGATACCCGCCACAAACTTCACCACTATAATGGTACCGTCGTCAGGCGTTACGAAGATCAGGTTTTGAATATAATGGATCAAATTGACGGCACCGATTAAGCTAGTCGGCGGGCCTGCCCGCCGAAGCTTTAGCGAAGGCGGGGGTTTTCCACAGGTCGGCCTATTTCCAAACACGAAATATGGTATAATGAGGAAACATATTCAGTTTATGGCTTCTCAAAAATACACTAAATATTTTTTTATGACAGGAGCGTCAATTTTGTTGGCGGCGTTGCCTGTTTTTGTTTTTGCCGATACAAATGGCATGGCCACCTCGTCGTGGAAGATGGATGAAAATATGAAGGGCATGCGCCAAGAAATAAAAGAAAAGCGCCAGGAATTAAAAAATAGCGTCCAGGATATGCGCAGGAAATTTATGGATGAGGTAAAGCAAAAACGCCAAGAGTTTGAAGACAAGGCAAAAGAGAGAATGGATGAAATTAAGAAAAAACTGGGAGCCGAAAGGGGTGCCAGAATCGAGCAATTTTTCAACCAAATGGTTAAAAAAATTGAATCAGCAATCGATAGGCTAAATAATGTTTCAGATAAAATAAGCTCCCGTCTGGACAAGGCGGCGGCAAATGGCAAAGACGTCACGGCACTCAGGGCGAAGCTTGCTGCGGCAAAAATCAAAATAACCGATGCCCAAAGTTCTCTAAATAACGCCAAGACAAAATACGCCGACGCCATTAAAGGTTTAGATTTTAAAACTGCGTTTGCCAATGTCCGCGCCTTGGTAAAAGATGTTGCTGCGAAAATAAAAGAAGCGCACTCGGC
>CAYRCJ010000009.1:14060-26847 GCA_964422785.1 uncultured Candidatus Saccharibacteria bacterium
AATAATATTTATGAATGAAATGATGCCACAACAAAATATAAAAAAGTCTCACGTATGGTGGGTTATTGTTATCGTCGCGGCTCTGGCCGCCGCCGCTTTTTGGGTATTTTATCTTCGTCCGGTTCCCGAGCAAAGCTCAGGGGCTAACCTGCAAATCAACGACAGCGCCGCCTCAATCTCCTCAGATCTCAGTACAACCGATGTTAACAATTTGGATCAGGGTCTCACTGATATAGACAAAGAGCTGGCAAAATGAAATCAGATCTCCAGGATAACAAAAATCGCGTCCCGATGGCCATCGGGACGATTTTAAAAGTTCTAAAGAAAAAATATTCAGACGCGCATATCGCTTTATATTTTGGCAACAACATTCAGCTCCTGGTGGCTGTTATTTTATCCGCTCAGTGCACGGACAAAAAGGTAAACGAAGTCACGGAGCATCTCTTCCGGAAATATAAAACGGTTGATGATTTTGCCGATGCCGATCCGAAAGTTTTTGAGAAAGAAATCCATTCCTGCGGCTTTTATAGAGCCAAGACAAAAAATATTATCGCAGCCGCCAAGAAAATCAGAAAGGATTTTAAAGGGCGATTGCCTCGGACTATGAAAGAGATACTAACAATCCCCGGGGTGGCCAGGAAAACCGGCAACGTTGTATTGGGCAACGCCTATGGCGTGGTGGAGGGAATCGCTGTGGACACGCACGTTAAAAGATTCGCAAATGTTTGCGGGTTATCCGCCCACAAAGATCCGGTAAAAATTGAACAAGATCTTATGAAATTGGTTCCCAAAAAAGACTGGTTTAAATCTACATATATGATAATTGACCATGGCCGGGCGTCGCGCAGAAAGGACCACAAATATGAAAAATGCGAACTTCGTGACTTATGCGGCGACGCCAAGTTTTAATTTTTATGAAAATCGCAATTTTAGGTTTTGGGGTTGAGGGAAAATCATCACGCAAATTTGTAAGTAAGAAATACCCAAAAGCAAAAGTAGAAATTAGGGATAAAAATCTAAGCCCGGATTATTTAAAGGATTTGGATAGCTTTGATTTGATTGTGCGCTCTCCGGGGATCAAATATTTGTTCCCTGAAATTCAAAATGCCAAGAAAAAAATGGTTGAGATTTCGAGTATGACTAAATTATTTTTCGCTCATGCCAAAGGAACAATCATCGGCATTACGGGTACCAAGGGGAAGGGGACAACCGCCACAATGCTCTTCCATATTTTAAAAGACGCCGGGAAAGATACTTATCTTGTCGGGAATATCGGCAAGCCGATGCTCGATATTATTCCGAAGCTCAAAAAAAATTCTATTTCCATTGTGGAGCTTTCGAGTTTTCAGCTGCAGGATTTGGACTCTTCTCCGCAGATTGCTGTGGTCCTTGAAATTGCTCCTGACCACCTGGATTATCACAAAAACATGAAAGAATACGTGGAAGCAAAATCGCGGATCGCCGCTTTTCAAAAAAAGAGCGACACGGTTTTTTGCATAAAGCAAAATAAACTGTCTCGAGGCATCGCCCGAAAAAGCAGCGGCAGAAAAAGGGAAATTGATTTTACAAAACCGGGCATTATAGACCCGCAAGATTTAAAAATTCCGGGGAATTATAATTTTCGCAACGCGCTGGTGGCGGCATCGATAGCTTCGCATCTGCGTATCGCGCCCAAAGTTATCAGGCGGGCGATTCAAAATTTTAAGGGTTTACCGCACCATCTCGAATTTATAAGAGAATTGAACGGTGTCCGGTATTTTAACGATTCCGCTTCCACCAATCCGGTGTCAACAAGGGCAGCACTGCTCGCGATTGCCGAACCCAAAATACTTATTGCCGGCGGGGTAGATAAAAATTTTGATTACGGGATCTTAAAACCGGCTCTTAAAAATTCAACAAAGCTGGTGATTATTTACGGCGCCTCTGTTTCAAAAATAGCCAATGAGATAAAAGGGGCGGCTACGGTTAAAATAGCCGAAGATTTGCACGCGTCTATTTTGGAGGCCAAGAAAAACGCCGGTACCGGCGATGTTATTCTTTTTTCGCCGGCCTCAGCAAGCTTTGATATGTTCAAAAACTCAAAAGAAAGAGGAAAAGAGTTTTCCGGAATTGTAAAAAGTTTGCTGTAACAGTCTTTCTGTTGTATATTCTATTCAGATTTTGTGAGGGGGATTTTTATGGATAATGTTGACCTGCAAAATGATTTGGCATTATGGCGTGGCTGGGCGGTGTTCGAGGCTATTGCGGCAAAAGGCACAGTTCTTTTTCATTGGGAAGATCATTATGCGCGCCTGATAAGGTCGTGCGTGGAAGCCCGCATCCCCATGAGCCCGCTCTGGCTTAATAAAGATTTTCTAAAGAAGCCGATTATTAAAAAAATTGAGTTCCGGGGACAGAAAGAATCTTTAGTTAAGATTTTGGTGACACGCGGAGACTCTATAAATCACAAAAATCCGATTTCAGAAACTTCCAAAATATTGATCGAAATTTTGCCATGGCCAAAGGTACTTGATAGACCGCTAAAACTTGAAGTGCAAAACGGTATCAGAGAACTTCCCAGGATAAAGCTTGCCGGCGGATACGGATACACAATGATCCGCGCCGAAATTGCGGCATCTCACGGATGCGATGATTTTCTTTTCTCGTCTCCGGAAACCGGCATCACCGAATCCTCCGTGGGGAATATATTTTTTATTTGGAGCGGGGAATGGGGTCCGATACTCTATACTCCGGGCGACAGAATTTTGGAAGGGGTAACCAGATCCGTTGTGTTGGATATCGCAAGAAAAAGTAATCTTTTTTACAGGGTAGAGGACTCGATGCCGGCCTGTTATTCCTCGGATGTTTCTCAGTATGCCGGAAGCGGAGAAGTTTTTATTACTTCGACTACCCGCGGAGTTCATCCTGTCGGAAGCATCATCGATTTGAAAGACATTGAACATAAATTTAAAACAGGCCCTGGAACTGTAACCGAAAAATTAAAAAAGTTGCTTGGAGAATATAGAGAAAAATATTTTACCGAAAACACGCCCCGATGATTATCGGGGCGTTTTTTTATGCTAATATACTCTCATATGTCCAAGCTATTTATAGTAGCTACCCCGATAGGGAATTTAAAAGACATTACGCTTCGCGCAATTGAGACTTTGCGGGAAGTGGATTTTATTTTGGCGGAAGATACCAGGGTTACAAAAAAAATGCTCACGCATCTCGGTATCCATAAAACAGTTATCTCATTTCACGAATATTCAAAAGATAAATCTTTAGAAAAAATACTCGGCTTATTAAATGAGGGCAAAAATTTAGCGCTGGTGACAGACGCCGGAACGCCGGGGATTTCTGATCCGGGGCAAAGGCTCATTAGTTATCTTTTTTCAGAGCCGAAGGCCATGCGGTCTGGAGGACCCGGGTTTTTCGCTGCTGCGAAAACCCTGAAAGACCTGCCTGCCGGCAGGCAGGCTCACGCCGACGCGTTCCGTACGTCCTCCATCCCGCATGGCCTCGGCTCTTTAGTAGAAATAATTCCAATTCCCGGCCCGTCTGCGATTTCTGCCATAACTTCTGTAAGCGATATCGATTGTTCCGAATTTTTATTTTTGGGTTTCCCTCCGCACAAAAAGGGCCGCCAAACATTTTTTAAAAGAGTCGCGGCCAGCGAAGTGCCGGTAATTTTATTTGAATCCCCGCACCGCATTCAAAAAACTTTACGCGAGCTACGGGCGGCTGCGGGTGATCGCTATTGCAACGTCGGCCGGGAGCTGACAAAAATCTACGAAGAAATTTTCCGCGGCACTCTTTCCGAAGCAGAAAAACATTTTGTGGGAGAGAAGCAAAGAGGGGAGTTTGTACTGATAGTTGACCCTGTTAAATATGCGCAAATTTAACAGGGTTGACAAAAAATAAAATACTTGGTAGGAATAAAATCAGATTGAAGGGAGGCCGAACATGAAAATTACTCTGAATGATGTTGAGGCGAAGCTGAAGAAAGTAAGAGAGGCGACGGAGTTTCCCAGCAAAATTGAAAACGAGGAAACAAGATTTGCTCTCATTGCCACCGTTCAAGCGATTGAGTATTTGTCATCGGCTGTTAAGGATGTCAGAAATGATATCGATAAATTGCGCGCTGATTTTGAAGCCCACAAAAATCGCCCACGCGGTTTGCAGGGTTTGTTGGAAACAGTAAAAGCGAAAGCCCGATAAGGGCTTTTTTCTTTTGGTATTTTATGTAAAATTAAGGTTAATAATATGGCATTAAACAGATTTTTTTTGGATCAGCATCTGGATAAAGATATTATCGTTATAAAGGAAAGGACGATTCTTCATCAGATGAAGAATGTTTTGCGTCTTAGAAAGGGCGATTTTGTTTCTTTTTTTAACGCATATCCGGAAGGGCTCGGTTTTGATTTTTCGGCGGAGCTCAAAAATATAGAGGGGGCCTCCGCGGTCTTTATGCTCCGGGGAAAAAAGGAAAACACCAGAGAGCCAAATAAAAAATTGGTTTTGTTTCAGTCACTTATAAAAAAAGAAAAGTTTGAGTTGGTCCTCCAACATGCCACCGAAGCCGGAGTATCGGAATTTATACCGGTGATTTCCGCGAGATCCGAAAAAAAGAGCATTCAACAGGCCAGATGCGAGAAGATTTTAAAAGAAGCCGCTGAGCAATCAGGCAGGGCTATTATTCCCAAGCTTCATGAGGTTGTAAGTTTTGAGAAAGCCATTCAGCTGGCAAAGTCATTTTCTCCGCGCACATTCTTTGCTTCAGAGCGCGAAAAAGACAATATGATAAGGGGTGGCGGAGATAGGGCGTTTAACCTATTTATCGGCCCGGAAGGGGGTTGGGATGATAGGGAGTTAATGGCGGCGGGACACGCCAATTTCGAAGTTATATCACTGGGCCGGCTGATACTCCGCGCCGAAACCGCGGCTATCGCCGGAAGCTTCACATTGCTCTGGGCTTGACGGCATTTTATCAGCTGCTATACTTCTCTCAAAGGCCGTAGACGTGAGGTTGAATACTATAAATCCTCACCAGGTTCTAAAAGCGGCTTTTAGTGCGCTATTTTTTTATGTCAACAGCAAGAAAACAAAAAGAAGAAGTGGTAGGAAATTTAAAAAAGAAACTAAAAGCTTCTTCTTTTGTGGCTTTTTTAAATTTTCACGGACTAACTGTCGCCAAAGCGATGGAGCTCCGCAGAAATTTAAGAAAATCAAAGGCTGATTATGTGGTTGGCAAAAAGACCCTCATCGGGGTGGCTTCAAAAGAAGCCGGATTGGATTTGGATCTCAAAAAATTGACCGGAGAAGTTGGAGTGGTGTTCTCCGAGGACGCGGAGGATTCAAAATTGTCAGTTGCCAAAGATATCGCGACTTTTGCCAGAAAAAATTCTGAAATTTTAAAGATTATCGGAGGTTTCTGGGACAAGGCCTGGATTGATATGAATGATATCAAGAAGCTCGCGGCGATTCCTTCAAGAGAAGCCCTGCTTACTCAGCTCGCGTTTATGTTGACCCAGCCTGTTGCCGGTTTGGCGAGAGTTTTAAATGAAGTAAGTAAAAAATTAGATAACAACAAGGTCGCTTAAAATAATTTATTAATAATCAACAAAAATATGGCAGATTTAGAAAAAATTGTAGAAGAAGTTTCAAAGCTTTCAGCGCTTGAACTTTCGGATTTGGTCAAAAAGATAGAAGAGAAATTCGGCGTGTCCGCCGCTATGCCGATGATGGCCGCCTCCGGCGGAGCCGGAGCCGGAGAAGAAGCTAAGGAAGAAAAATCAACTTTCAATGTTGAGATCAAAGAAGCCGGAGGCCAGAAGATCGCCGTTATCAAGGTTTTGAGAGAGGCGATAGGATTGGGACTTAAAGAAGCCAAGGATTTGGTGGATGCCGCTCCAAAGGTTGTAAAAGAGGGGCTTGATAAAGCCGCCGCCGAGGATCTTAAAAAGAAACTCGAAGAAGCCGGAGCTGTTGTGGAATTGAAATAAAAAAAGCCCTTTTATAGGGCTTTTTTTATAAAAGCAGCAAAATAAATCGTTTCACTTTCCTCGCCTCGCTACTGCTCGCTCGGGGTTGTCTGCTGACAAAACCCGTTCAACGACATATTTTGCTTCTTTTTAATATTAAAATTTTATTATATATTACTATAGTGAACATCCTAGAAAAACTTTTTGGAAGCCAGGCAAGGGTGAAGCTTTTACGGCTGTTTTTCTTAAATCCGGACAAAATTTTTACTTCAAACGAAATTTCTAAACTATCAAAAGTCCCCGGGAGCGCCGCGTCCAGAGAGCTGAAAATTTTTTTGAACCTCTCTTTTATAAAAAAAGCATGGCGTACTGATGAGGTCAGAGGCAAGAAAAAGATTCTTCGTAAAAAAGTACAGGGAGTAATCTTGTCCAAAACATTTCCTCTTCTCCTGGCGCTTCGCAATCTCCTTATCACCGCCTCGCCGGTTTCCCGAGAAAGAATTTTTTCGTACTTCAAAAGATGGGGGAAGATTAAGGTGGTGGGTCTTGGCGGGGTATTTTTGGACGTCAAAGAAAGGGAATTCGCCGATTCGACATCGAGTTTGGATTTGGTGCTTGTGGGAGACGGATTTAAAAAGAATAAATTCGAGAATTTTATAAAAAATCTTGAATCGGAAATCGGCAAAGAATTAAACTGGGCGCTTTTTTCGTCTTCGGAGTTTGATTATCGCCTTGCCATGCACGACAAATTCCTCCGCGATTTTCTGGATTATCCTCACGAGTTTTTGATAAATAAACTAGGTATTAAGTAAGGACATTTAGCTCAGTGGTAGAGCGTTCCGTTCACATCGGAAAGGCCGCAGGTTCGATCCCTGCAATGTCCACCATAATTGTATTAAAATTTAAGTATGCCAAAAACCAAATCAAAAAAGAAAATAATAATTGCGATGGTCGGGCTGACCGGATCCGGCAAGACTTCGGTAGCCAACTTTTTGGCTCCTATGATCGGAGCGGACGTGGTAAGCGGCGATAAAGTAAAGATGGTGCTAAGAAAAATGGGCAAAGGCTACGAGGATTCCCGCTTTGTGGCGGAGCGCTACGCGATCTCCATAGTTAAACAGGGGAGAAACGTGGTTGTTGATTCAGACTTTGTTTATGATGATAAAAGAAAAAACCTTGAAGCGGAGGCCAAAAAAATAAAAGCAAAAGTTTTTTACTTACGGGTTTTCTGCGATCGCGATGTGATGATCGGGCGCCTGGCTACCGCGAAATATCCAAAGGATTCGTTTTTTGGAGGAGCGGGATCAAATTGGTCCGGGCCAAATACCGGAGCGGTGGTGGCGCTCCGCGAAATGTGGAGGCGGACTCCAAATCATTATGAATGGCTGCCAAAAGATGGCGGGCGGTTTATTTTGAAGAAACTGCCGATCAGATTTATGGCCGAAATAGAGACAACTAAAGATTGGGAGAAAGAAATTAAGCAGATCGCCCAAAAATTAAGGGCATTGTGAGAGGTTTTCGCTATCCACACCCCGAGCGTAATGAGGGATGTTTTGTGCTAAAATAGAGGGTAAGAGCCTATTTACAACTTAAAGGTCGAGATGTTAAGCGTAAATTAGCCTGCCTGACGGTAGGCGGGGCTCAAAATCTATTAACTTTATTTAATTTAATAATTTAAAAGGAAAAACAATATGCTAGTACAAACATGGGGCGACGTGTTAGTTGCTTCGTTTCAAGAACTTTGGGGCGGAGTAATAGGATTTGTTCCAAAGCTGGTTGTAGCGGTGGTGGTCTTCTTAATCGGTTGGGTTATTGCCGTCGCTTTGGGCAAGGTAGTTCATCAGATTATAAAGTCTCTTAGGGTTGATACCGCCCTTCGCGGCCTCGGGACAGAAACCGCTCTTCAGAGAGCCGGAATGCGGCTTGATTCAGGAGCTTTTGTCGGAGGCTTGGTAAGATGGTTTTTCATTTTGGTATTTTTGTTTGCTTCAATCGATGTTCTTGGCCTTACTCAGGTCACAGAATTTTTGAGAAGCGTGGTGTTGACCTACATCCCGCAGGTAATAGTAGCCGCTTTGATCTTGCTTGCCGCCGCTCTTCTTGCCGATGTGGTTTATAAAGTTGTCTGGGGCACAGCCAAGGCAGCCAACCTTCCTTCAGCGGGATTTATGGCCGGAATTTCCAAATGGGCAATTTGGATCTTTGCGCTACTGGCCGCATTATACCAATTGGGAATTGCCGGAGTCTTTGTACAGACATTATTTACAGCATTCGTAGCAATGCTTGCTATCGCGGGAGGATTGGCATTCGGATTGGGTGGAAAAGACACAGCCGCGCGATTCTTGGAAAAACTTCGTTCAGACATCTCAAACAGATAATAAACTTCAACTTATTAGGAAGTTATCAAAAAACCACTTGACAGTGGTTTTTTGATTTGTTATAATTTAAACTAGAAATAAGGAGGCATTTGTGACCAAAAAAGAAAAATTGTCGCTCATTGTTTTGGCGGTTTCGCTATGCGCTTATGTAGTTATCGAAGGATTCAGATGGATCAACAAGCCGACGGACGCGGTATACGAAAAAAAACAGGAAACTATTATCCTGAGGGACGCCAGCTCCGCGAAAGTAGGCGTGCAGATTAAATACAGATTTACCGGATCGGACGACGGCCTGACGTGCTCTCCCAGTAATATGGTAGAAAAAAATGCTTACTTAGCGTTGATTTTGACGGGGATAAAATTCACCAAGAAAGATTTCTTATCAAGTCAGGAGAAATTTGCCGGTGAATTTGCCAGGCTTTTAAAAGGTGGGATGGCCACATCTGCCGGCATTTGTGGCGGATCATCTCCTGAGATTCTCAGTATTAAAATCAAAAGCGATTTTTTAAACAACATAGTTTAGCTGAACCAAAGAGCCCGAAAAGGGTTCTTTTTTAATAATATTTTATATTTTTGTCAATATTGACGTTACTTCATACTTGTCTTAAGAATGTGTACGGCGGTCAACCGGACCGTACTTTGAAAATAAAAAAGAGGGGAGAATCTATTATGTTTTGGAGAATTCTTGCATTGGCTGTTTTGGTTATCGCAAGCATGCCGGCTTTGAGTTTCGGTCTTGGCATGGTTAGCGCGGCTGATGATATGAAAATGGTCGTTGGTTTTGCGGAACTTTTAGTGCTTGTTGTCGGATGGTATTTCATAGGACGCAATTACTTTTCTTATTTCAAGAAAATTTTTAGTGAAGAAGTGGCGCCCGCCCAAGAATCAGGCAATAAAAATATCGCGCTGTTGTCCGTATTAATTTTGGCGGCGATGAGTTCCACTGCCTGCGGCAGGACAGTTATCGAGCCGGGGCATGTTGGGATTCAAGTTAATTCTTACGGGCAGAATAAGGGTGTTTCCGATTATCCTGCTGTTACCGGTGTTACTTGGTACAATCCTTTTACCACAAGCGTCATCCAATATCCCGTATTTGTACAAAACGTATCGTGGACAAAAGATCCGGGAGAAGGCCATCCCAGGAATGAAGAAATTAGTTTCAACACAGGTGATCAGATGGTTGTCTACGCGGACATCAGTCTCGCGTATCAACTGGAGGCAGCTAAGGCTCCGGAATTTTATGTTAAATTTCGTGCCGACGATATCGACAAATGGACGCACGGATTTTTGCGAAACCTAACTCGGCAAAAATTTGACGAGATAGCCGGCAAATATAAGATTGAGCAAATCATGGGCGACAACGCTCCATTTTTGAAAGAAGTTCGCGATACTGTTCAGAAAGATCTTGACCCATACGGCGTTCATCTTGAGCAGCTGGGTTTCAATGGCAGCCCGCGTCCGCCACAAGCTGTTATCGACAGTATTAATGGCAAGGTGAAGGCGACGCAAGACGCGATTCGTGTTGAAAACGAAGTGCGCCAAACCAACGCCCAGGCCCAGAAAGATGTTGCGAAGGCTGAGGGCGAAGCCAAGGCGGCGATTGCAAAGGCCAATGGCGAGGCAAAGGCGAATCAGATTCTTACCAGTTCGCTTACCCCGCAGCTGCTCCAATGGAGACAATTGGATATTAACGAGAAAACAATCGGCAAGTGGAACGGCGCCCTTTCAACTTACAGCGGCGGCGCAATGCCATTTATTCAGCTACCGGCTCCCAAGTAATAAAAACCAGCGTCCGTTGACAAAACGGACGCTTTAATTTAGAATGATATTCGGATTTGAAACACGAAAAGGAGCCCGGCTAATGAGTATTTCTGATATTTTCTGGATTATAGTTGTTGTGGTTTGGCTGTTTCTTCCTGCTTTGCTCGGCGCTGAAAAGGGAAAAAAGATTTCAAGAGAAGAAAACGACCGTCTTGATTCGTGGATTAAGGAAGGGCGGTGTCTCAAAGATATTTTTATAGAATTTCTTGATGCCGACATTTTGAGTTTCGGAGATATTTTATCTAAAGTTAGCGAGGGTGTAGTTATTGTAGTCGATGAAATTGGAAAAATTGCGAAAGATCTAGAAGTTGATTTTAGCGACAGCGATACCAGAAGCGGTATAGATTTGCCGCTTGAATGGACTATTAAATTATTTCGTGCCGCGGAAGTTGAAAACACAGACATTGCGGTTTATATTTTGGAAGATTGGAATGATTCTTTGTCAACGATGATGAAAGCATTTCTTGAAGCAGGGTTTACTCAAAAGGAAATGTTGGATGCATTTTTCGAAGCCATTGATATAGCTTATCCGGAAGATGAAGAATATTCAGACGGAGATGTTGTGGCCGCGGCGCTTGATCTTAAGATTTCTCACAAAGATATTTCAGACGCGCTTTCCAAGTGGGACATCGATGTTGATGACTTGGATGACGAAATGCACGATGCGGATATAGATTTTAAAGACCGGGTGCGAATTCTGGCTCCGCTCCTTGAAAAAGATTCAGAAGAAATTCCCCAAAATGCCGGTATTACGGCAGGGCTCGTATAAATAAGAAAATAAAAGCCGCTCTTGACAGCGGCTTTTTAATTTGCTATAATATGAAACGGAATTTGAAAGCAAAATGGTAGCTATGCCTCAAATAGCAGAAGGAGAATGCGATGGATTTTCTTCGTTTGTATCTCGGGGATTTGACGAGCTTGTTTGTTTTGCTCGTTGTTATCTCCATCCTGGCCGCGATTGCGGCGCGCCTTTCTCCGGAACAAAGACTTATCCGCCAAATCCGCAATTGGGTTTTGATCGGTGTAATAGTGGTCTTTGTTCTTGGATTGGTTCCGACGTTCGTGGTTAATAACACGCCGCGCGGTAGGGTGGATCGGAAAGATGTCGATCAAACCCAAAGAGACTTTGAACAACGCCATTCCGGCGAAAACAGGTGAAAGGAGACCGCATGAAAAAGACACAATTGTTTGCTCTGTTGTTTTGCTCGATTTTATTGGCGGCCTGTGGCAATGTCGTTAAACCCATTCCTGCCGGCTACGTTGCCCGTGTTCTGACGCCCACCGGTTGGGAGCCTGAAACCCGGACTTCCGGCCAGGTTGATCTCCGCGATGCAAATAGCGATGGCACCTACAATGTTATGGTTTTGCTCGAGGCGACGAGTACCACAGTCAAAGAGCAGTTTTTAGAGGCCAACGCTGATCCTACAAAGAAAGACAATACTGACCATAGAGTTATGACAGCGGACGGCGCGCCTTTAGCGGTCGACGTTTATGTCCGGTTAATGTTGCCGGACGATAAGAAGACTTCGGATAATATTTTCACGCTTGTCACACCGGTTTCCGGCGAAAAATTGGTGCCTCCGGTAGAAAAAGATGACCGCGTGCAGTGGATTATGATCAAGGACGTCTACGAGCGATTTGCTGCTGGAAAAATTCGCAACAATATCCGCGCAATATTTTCGAGCTACAAGTCTTACAAAGAAGTAGCAGCGGATTATGCAAACTTAAACACAAAGATTTCTGATATGGTCGTACAAACATTCAAAGAAGAAAAGGTCCCGCTTAAACTTCAGGATGCCCAACTTTCGAATGTCAAGCAAGATCCGGCTGTCGTCAAAGCACAGAATGATCTGGCGTCGACAGAGGCTCAAGCCCTTGGCATTGCCAAGATTGGCGCGGCAATCAGAGCCAATCCAGAATACCGGGATTATATGAAATGGGACGCGCTCAAGGTAATTTCCAATGGGCCCAAGGGCACCAACACCGTTATCGTGACGGAGGGCGGCACCGGACCAGATTGGGCCAGGGCTCAATATGCCCGTGGAAAAGACCAGTAAATAAGATTCATCAAAAGCCCCGCGCAATGCGGGGCTTTTTTGTACATTATCCACATATTTTTGGGGTACTTGACGGCGAAAAATCTATGACTATAATAGAACTTACACAATCTATGTTTAATATTATTCAATTATCAGGACAAAAAAGCGGATAAAAGCTCTATTTTTTCGTGTAGCTTGAAGCCGCTCCTGACGAGCGGATTTTTATTTCTTAGATTGAGAACTTTAATAATTTCAGTATCTGAAGACTTTAGTCTTCATCCCGACGTGACGTCGGGATAATTGCTAAAGCAATTAATTAAATTGTAAGTGCATTTTCTAACCTGTCTGGCTTTGACAGATTTGTCTGTCGATAGACAGGCAGGACGGTTATAAGGGCATATGGTGGATGACTTGAGATCTTGAGGGCGACGAAGGACGCGGCGTGACGGCGATATGCTTCGGGGAGGTGCCTAGCAACCTTTGATCCGAAGATTTCCGAATGGGGAAACCTTATTTATAGAAATATAAATATACTCCAGTCTAGAATTGGAGTAGCGAACCCGCTGAAGTAAAACATTTCAGTAAG
>CAYRCJ010000010.1:0-26350 GCA_964422785.1 uncultured Candidatus Saccharibacteria bacterium
GGGCCCCAAAATTATTCCATGAGGAACTCTTTTTGTATAAGGCTCTGGGGTTGGAACCAATTTTTGATCGTACAAAAATAAATGCCAAAAACGCGAATAAAGCAAATGCAGAGTGGTATGCTCCATCCCGCCAAAATATAAATCAACCGGAAGCCAATATTCCATTAACTTTTCATCGGCAAATTTATCACCATTATTTGGATCTATATATCTTAAATAATACCAGGAGCTCCCTGCCCATTGAGGCATTGTATTTGTTTCTCTCTTGGCGGGGCCTTTGCAATTTGGACACTTTACGTTGACCCAGCTATCGATTGCGGCCAGGGGCGACTCGCCGGTGCCGGTAGGCTCATAATTTTTTACATTGGGTAATTTCACCGGCAAGTCTTCCTCGGGCACAGGCACTACTCCGCATTCCTTGCAATGAATTAATGGAATCGGCTCGCCCCAATAACGCTGGCGTGAAAACGCCCAATCCCGGAGTTTATATTGGACCTTTATTTTCCCGCCGACAAATTCTGTAATTTTTTCCTTGGCTTCTTCGAATTTCATCCCATCAAATTTTCCGGAATTTGTTAGAATCCCCTTTCCAATATATAACTCGCCTAATATAAGGCGCCTAAAATTTAAAATATGATTTTCGTCTTCCATTTTCGCCAATATTTCATCTTTGCTTAACCATTCAACAATAAAATTTCCTTTTTCATCCTCCTGGTGATCAGTGCTTATTTTTTCTTTTCCCATCAGTTTAAAATGCAATCCCACTACTTCGATGTTGCGAGCAACATTTTTGGAAAAAGCGAAATAATGGTGGTGCATCATCTCTGTTTTGTTCACAAACTTCAAATTTGTATATCCTGTCTCTTCTTTTATTTCTCTTATGGCGGTATCAATTATATCTTCCCCTTCTTCGCGGCCCCCGCCAATAAACAAAGTGCCTCCGAGTTTTGGCCCCCAATTAAGAGTCAAGAACTTCTTTGTTTCTGGGTCTTCAACAATAGCTACAATACTTTTTCTTAGCTGTTCATTCGATTTCACTTCACCGGTAACCGGCTCTATTACAATTTTAATCGGCAGATTATATTTTTTGGCAAAATCAAAATCTCGCTCATCATGTTGAGGCACCGCCATAATCGCGCCCGTGCCGTAGCCTCCCAAAACATAATCGGCAATCCAAATCGGGATTTCTTTTTGATTCGCCGGATTCACGGCCATAATTCCTTTTAGCTCCGCTCCGGTTTTTTCTTTCTCCAATGCGGACCTTTGAATGTCGGATTTATTCTTTGCTTCTTCAATATACTTTTGAACCTCGTCCCAATTTTGTATTTTGGATCTTAATTCTTTAACTAACGGAAGTTCCGGCGCTAAAACCAAATATGTGGCTCCAAAAATAGTATCGGGCCTGGTGGTAAAAACTTTAATTTTTGAATTAAAATTATTTACTGCAAATTCTATTTCGGCTCCCTCGGATCTACCGATCCAATTTTCCTGCTGAAGTTTTATTTCCTTCGGCCAATTTAAACTCTTTAAACCCCCGATAAGTTTGTCGGCGTATGCGGTAATCTTTAAATACCATTGCCGCAATTCTTTTTTCTCAACAATTGTGCCGCATCTTTCGCACTTTCCGTCGATCACCTCCTCATTTGCCAGCCCCGTCTTATCTTTCGGGCACCAGTTTATCAAACCGGTAGCCTCGTAGGCCAAACCTTTTTTAAAAAGTTGCAGGAAAATCCATTGAGTCCATTTATAATATTTGGGATCAGAGGTGTTCACTTCTCTGGTCCAATCAAAAGAAATGCCCCATGAAATTAATTGTTTTTTGGCGTTTTTTATATTTTTGGCGGTGGAAACTTTTGGATGAACTTTGTTTTTAATCGCGAAGTTTTCCGCCGGAAGCCCGAATGCGTCCCACCCGATCGGATACAAAACCTCATTGCCTCTCATCCTTGAGAATCTGCTATAAACGTCTCCCGCCACATAAGGGCGCAAGTGCCCCATATGAAGGCCCGCGCCTGAAGGAAAGGGAAACTCAACTAAAACATATTGTTTTTGATTTTGACTAAAATCATCAGCGGAGAAATTCTCCCGAGACTGCCAGTTTTTTTGCCACTTTTTTTCTATTTTTTTGTGATCGTATTTCTTAGACATTGCTATTACAAAATAACAATTTTTAACAAAGTTGACAATTAAGGCTTAATAAGAAATAATAAGCCTAAACACCTTTAAAAATAGGAGGGCTTGCGGGAAAATGAGCCAAAACTACAACAGGATGGCCGCGGTCGCCTTGTGCGAAGAGTACATAAAAATAATCCAATTGGATTGCTCCGACCCCAGGCTTAGTAAAATAAGGCGGGCCTTGTCAGCGCGCGATATACAGATAGAATTTCCTCCTGAAGAAATAAAATACCAAAACTTAGATAAAGATAAAAACAGACTGTGTTATATCAGCATCCTTTTTGTGAAAAACGGCTGTATGGTCAAAGAGGCGACAAATATTTTGATCAAAGTCCCCCTAAAAACAAAACTTTTGGCGGCCAAAAAGCTCACACCTGAAGATATTAAATTCTTGAAAGAAATCAAGGTTATTCCCTGGGATTAGAAACAAGTTTAAATTTTAAATATTGATTTGGCGTTGGCGGTGGTCACTTGAGCGGCTTTACCCAAAGCCGCTCCTTTTATTTCCGCCAATTTTTGGGCGGTTTCCAAAACATAAACAGGCTCATTTCTTTTGCCGCGATACGGCACCGGAGACACATACGGCGCGTCTGTTTCCAGCAAAATCCTCTCCAACGGAATAAATTTAACTGCTTCGTCGTAGTCACGGGTAAAGGTAATGACTCCGCCGAAAGAAAAATAAAATCCTAGGTCTAAAAGTTTTTCAGCGTCGCCTAAGGTGCCGGTAAAAAAGTGAATAATGCCGGGATCTGGCGCCCGCAGTTTAGCGCCGCCAAGAATCCTGATCAAATCTCCAAAAGCTTCTCTACAATGGATCATCAACGGTTTTTTAACTTCTAAAGACAATTCAATTTGCTTTTTAAAAATAATTTCTTGTCTCTTTTTAAGCTCTTCATCTGTAACTCTAGAATAATCCAGGCCACACTCGCCTATTGCCACAACCTTTTCGGAAGATAATGCGAGTTTTTTGTAGAAATCATAATCGAAATCTTTGCCGGCAATTTCTTTTTGAGATTCCAGGTCCGAAGGATGAAGTCCGACCGCCGCAAAAACTCCTTCCGGATACTTTTCTGCGATTTCGATTGCTTTTTTTGAGCTCTCTTTATCCGTACCGACATTAATAAAACCGACACCCGCGCCCAGCGCCCTTTTAATAGCTTCTTCACGGTCATTATCGTACTCCGAAGCCTGAGTATGGGTATGGACGTCGAAAAAACTAATCATCTCTCAATTCTCGGAAAAAGATGGATAACTTCTTTGGCGATAAAAGTTGTCGGAGACTCTTCTGAATTTGGATCTAGGCCCAAAGTGTTCAGGATTTCCTCCGATGTTTCCGGCAAAAATGGTTTTAGCATCCGCGCGATCGCGGCAAGCGCGTAAGCCAAATTCCAAAGAGCAATTTTTGCGCCTTCGGGATTTTCTTTGAGCAATTTATACACTTTGTACTTCTCTATGTATTCATCCAGTTTTCTTTGAAGTTCAAATATTATGTTGAGCGCCCCCTGAAGCTCATACTTCTCCATCAGCGCGCCATACTCCGGCCAAAAAATCCGGTCCACCGCCAAGGACACGGCCATCTCTTCCATTTCCGTAGAATCAATATTTTTTAAAAAAGGAAATTGGAAAATTTTTTCTTCCGCCGGTTTTGGTATTTCCGGAAAGCTCATCATCATCTTAACCGTACGGCTCAGGAGATTGCCCAATCCGCCCACCAAAACTCCGTTATAGATTTCGTGAAAATGTTCCTCCGAAAAATCCGAGTCTCCAAAGGTAGTCTGTGAAAGCAAATAAAAGCGGACAGCATCGGTGCCATATTTTTCAATCAAAGGAAACGGATCGATGACATTGCCGACGGTTTTAGACATCTTCTCTCCCTTCAGATTTATAAAACCGTGTATAAAAATTATTGACGGTAGCTGAAATCCGACCGACATAAGCATGCCCAGCCAAAGAATAGTATGAAATTTCATTATATCCTTTCCGATCATCTGAACATCCGCGGGCCAATATTTTTTAAGTTTAGATTCGTCCGTGGATCCGAAACCAAGCGCCGAAATATAATTAGAAAGAGCGTCGCACCAAACATACATTGTCTGAGTCGCATCTCCCGGCACAGGAATCCCCCAAGAAATATCTTTCGAGGGCCGCGAAAAACTGGTATCCCCGATCTCTTCCAAGGCGTTGATTGTTTCTTGACTCCTAAACTCCGGCAAAATCTTTATCGCGCCATTTAGGATCTTTTCTTTTATGGTTTGAGAGTATTTTGAAAGTTTAAAAAAGTAATTTTCCTCCTGAATTTCTTCCGGAGCGGTTTTATGTAAAACACAAACGCCATTTTCCAGATCTTTTTCGGTAACAAAAGCTTCGTGGCCCACGCAGTAGAGCCCTTTGTAAAAACCTTTGTAAATATCTCCTGACTCGGCCAATCTTTCCCAAAGAAGCACGGCGCCGGGCCAATGCCTTTCCTGATCGGAGGTGCGGATAAATCCGTCGTTAGAAATACTTAAACTATTCAGCAATTTTTGAAAAATAATAACCAAATTATCCACAAATTCTTGCGGTTTTTTGTCGGCGGCTTCTGCGGATTTAGCTATTTTAGCGCCGTGCTCGTCGGAACCCGTCAAAAAAAATACATCTTTATTTAGAAGGCGTTGATATCTGGCAATGGCGTCAGCCTGGACATATTCCAAAGCGTGGCCGATATGCGGCGGCCCGTTTAAATAAGGAATCGAGGTGGTGATATAAAATTTTTTCTTCATTTCCTTTTGCTCTGGCGCTCGATAGCAAGATCATTCAAAAATTCCACAAGCACCGAAGCCGCCGGCACAGAGAGTATAACGCCAAAAAATCCGCCGAGCTCAAATCCGGCCACCAAAGAGATTACCACCAAAAGCGGAGGAACTCCGACTGTTTTCCTTACCACCAAGGGGTAAATAAGATGATTTTCAAATTGTTGAACGATTATAAAAAGACCCAAAACCATAAGACCCAGAACGGGTTTTTGAATTGAGGCGATTGCAATGGCCGGGATTGCCGCCATGACAGGGCCGAACACGGGAATTATTTCGAAGATGGCGGAGAGTATTCCGAGAAAAATAGCGTATTTTACATCGAGGATTGTGAGCCCCAAAAACACAAAAACACCGATTAAAACGCCGAGCAAAATTTGGCCCTGGAGCCAGCGCCCGATTTTTCTTTGAGATCTTTTCCACAAATCCAAAATATAATTTTCTTTCTCAAGCGGCGTTACAAGCCTAAGAAAACTTTCTATGCCATGTTCCTGCACGGACAAGTAAAATGACAGCACGATAAGCAAAATAAAAGAAAGAGCTCCTCCAAAAATTGCTGAACCGGAAGAAAATATTTTGTCTGTTATCTGAGGAATGTATCCCTCAAGAGCCAAAGCCAAATCTTTTATGTAACCGCTCAGAGCAGCCGGGAATTCCGGGAAAAATGAGAAAATCGGACTGTTCGGACGAAAAGTTGTTTCTATAAATGAAGGAAGGGTCGAGAGAAAATCCAGCAGATCTCCCAAAAGAGGAGGGATCACCAGATAAAAAATCAGCAAAAAAATAGTTATTCCGGCAAGATAAATAAAAAGCACGCCGAAAAGCCTGGGGATTTTGTGCGCCTTAAACCATCTGGCGGCGGGTTCAATGGCCGAAGCGATTACAATAGAAAGAAGCACAACCGCCACCAAATCCCTCAAGATCCAGAGAGCCCAGAGCGACAAAATCAAAACTGCGGCCTTAAAAAAAGCCCAGAAAGAAACATTAAATAATTTTTGATCCGATTCCATCATTATAGTTCTCCTAAAATTGTCTCATACTTTTTAATATCTTCATGCGGGCCGATAGCCGCCATATTTATTTTTTCCGCGCGGAAAATTTCTCTGGCTACTTTAATGATATCACTCCTCTTAACTTTTTCTATTTTTGCCAGGATATCTTCCGGGGTCATTACTTTTTTGTAAAAAAGTTCCTGCCCGGCCAGAAAGCTGGCCACCTCATCGGTAGATTCAAACGCCAGCGCCATAGATCCGCGCAAATATTCTTTGGCAAAGTCCATGTCTTTTTGAGACACTCCGTTCTTTTTGACTTCTTTTAAGACTTGAACTATTTTTTTTGCGACCTCGGGAAGCTTCTCATGCGGCACTCCGGCAGAAGTTACTAAATAGCCTGTATCGGTGTATTCTTCCGCTGACGCCCCGACGTAATATGTGAGCCCGAGTTTTTCTCGAAGTTCCATCCAGAGGCGGCTTGAGGAATTTCCTCCCAAAATAGTTTGTAAAACCATCATCGGGTATCTCCTTTCATCGAACATGTTGAACCCTCTTACCCCGATGCGCACGTGAGTCTGGTCAACATCTTTTTTCTTGAATTTAACTTTGGGTTTATTTTGCAGTTCTTTAACTTTTAGCTTTTCAACTTTTCTGCCATCAGGCATTTTTGAAAATGCCTTTTCAATCTTAGAAAAAGTATTTTCCACATCAATATTTCCGGCTACCACCACCACCGCGTTTGAAGAAGTGTAATGAGAGTGCCTGTATTTTATAATATCTTCTCTGGTTATTTTTTTTACAGTATCCGGATACCCGCCTGTATCCCAACCGGCAGGCTGGTCCCCATAAAGCAATCCTTCAAATGTTTGGTATACCTGTCTTGGAGGATCATCCTCGTACATTGAAAGCTCCTGCAAAATAACTCCCCTTTCTTTTTCAATTTCTTCCGCTTTAAAAATCGGATTTAATAAAATATCGGACACAATATCCAGCGAAATATCAAAATGCTTGGCCGAAGCTTTAACATAATATCCGGTGTGCTCCTTTGAGGTAAAAGCGTTGTGCTGGGAACCGATACGGTCGAGCGCGTTAAAAATATCCGCCGGTTTTGGACGTTTTTTGGTGCCTTTAAAAAATAGGTGTTCCAAAAAATGCGAGATGCCGTTTATTCTCTTCACTTCATACTTTGAACCGGTGCCAAAAAGCACCCAAAGAGTTACCGCTTGGGTATCCGCCATCGGAGCCACTATGGCCCGGAGCTTATTTGAGAAAGTTCTTTTTTCGTAATGCATTATAAAAACTCTAACACATTTATGGAATAAACAAAAGAGGCCGTTACGGCCTCGTATTTTATGTTCCTTCGGATGTGTCATCGGCGGACGGGCCTCCGAACAAAACGCTGAACAACATTAGCATGCAAACTATTCCAAAAGTTAATCCGATTACAAAACCGCTCAGAAAAATCAACATAGCTGCGCCTCCAAAAAAGATATTCAGGTTTTAAGTTAACTTTTCTTTGAAGTGTACGTCAAGCCCATCAACGCTCCGCCTCGTCTGCTCTCCTGTGTCACGATCTCTTATCGTAATGGTGTTGTCTTCCAAAGTTTGGTAGTCGATTGTAACACACCATGGTGTCCCGATTTCGTCTTGCCGGCGATAACGCTTGCCGATGTTGCCATTGTCATCAAACATCACGTTTCCAAATTCTCTTTTGAGCGATGAATAAACTTCCCGGGCTTTGGCGACAATATTCTCTTTATTTTTGACCAATGGAAATACCGCCGCTATCACCGGAGCAACTCCGGGCCTCAACGCCAAATACGTGCGCGTTTCTCCTCCAAGATTGTCTTCTCGGTAGCTAGAAAGCAAAACCGCGAGCATTGTGCGGCCCAAACCAAACGTCGGCTCAATCACGTGTGGAATAAATTTCTCTCCGGAAACCGGGTCGGTATACCGCAGATCAACTTGGGAAGATTCCATATGCTTTTTTAAATCATAATCGGTCCGGTAAGCCAGACCATACAACTCTTTTTTGCCGAATGGATATTCAAATTCAAAATCCACCGTGCGCTTTGAATAGTGGGCGCGGTCTTCCGGCGGGACCTCGAGCTCGAATACTTTTTCTTTGTCGATGCCCGCTCTGTCTATCCAGGCCCACATTTCTTTTTTCCACATTTCAAAATAGTTCTCCCATTCTGATTCTTTTACAAAATATTCGAACTCCATCAAATCAAATTCCCGGACACGAAAAAGAAAATCTCTCGGAGAAATCTCGTTTCTAAAAGCTTTGCCGATCTGGGCAATACCAAAAGGCAGCGCCGGCCGCATAGTGTCCAGGACATTTTTAAAATTAACAAACATCCCCTGGGCTATTTCCGGGCGCAGATAACTAGCGCATTCCGAAGATTCTGCGGCGCCGGAATTTGTTTTAAACATCATGTTAAACTGTTGCGCCTCTGTAAAAGTATTTTTCTTGCCGCAGCTGGGACATGCCTCTTTTAAATCTATTTGATCGGCCCTAAATTTGGATTTGCAGTTTTTACATTCAACCAATGGATCCGAGAATCCTTCCAAATGCCCGCTTGCCCGGAAAACAGATTCTGAAGTCAGAATACTACTGGACAGACCGAACATATCTTCTCTTCCTTTTACAAAATGATTCCACCATAAATCTTTAATATTGTGCGCGAGCTCCGCGCCCAGGGGGCCCAAATCCCAAGTGCCTGAAAGGCCTCCGTAAATTTCGGATCCGGGGAAAACAAATCCCCGACGTTTGCATAGACTGACTATTTTTTCGAGTTTGCTTTCCATCACATTACTTTACTACGTTTTTTTGGCTAAAATCAATCGCCGGGTCGTCCGGCAACTCGGTGGTTATCTGGGAATCCGTTGAAGAAAGCGGCTGATCTGTAAAGGTATCTCTGGCCGCGGCCTCCGCATCATTTACGATGACCGGCGCGGTGCCAACCTGGTTGAGAGAAGGAGTGAGCCCGACCTGAAAAGAAATCTGAATAGCGGGGCTCGAAAATCCCGTACCAGCGGAAACCCTCCCGGCTTTCCATTCCAAAACCCCGGTACTCTGATCGTATGATAAATTTGTGTCGGCCGGACTCATTATATTCTTATAATCAATGTAGGGCGGAAGCGAAGAGCGCACTACTACATTATCAACATCGTTTGTTGTGTTGGCCAAAGACCAGATAACAGCATATGTGGTTTCCCGGCCGACTTTCGGCGGCAGCGAACCAGTATTGAGAAATGGGGAGTTGAAGTAAATAACTTTCGATGAAAACTGGAGCCGCGAAGAAACTTTTAAATCCAACTCGTTGTATCCGGATACATCAAAGCCTTCGTGCCCGGGCACAGAACCCGCAATTTTGAAAACAGCGTTTAGTTTAATCAGCGGACGCGAGGCGCCTGATTCAAATATTAAATTATTTTTTATTTTAAAAGCGAAGCTGACGCTGCCGGAATCTCCGGACTTTATGTCTTTAAATTTATCGTAGGTCGAGCTGTTCCAAATTATGCTTTTTTGGCTTTCTGAATAAGAGCCTCTGTCGGCGGCCAGGCTGCCCAAATCCAAAGAAGAACCGTCGAGTTTAACTTCCAAAATAGCGTTCTTTATTTCATCCGGCAGGTTATTTTTCCAATTCACGTTTACCGAAATACGGTCTCCGGAAACAACAAAGTTATTTTTATTGCCTCCTATCGCCATTGAAACTTCTAAAAATGGGGAGCGAAGAGTAGAAGAATGCGCGGCTTCATCATAGCTCAAAATATTGCCGGCTGCCGTTTGATCCGGCATGCCGATTTTTGCGGAAAAACTTTTTGACTCTAGATCGTTCCCCTGTATAGTTCCTTTGATTTTTATGACTCCTTCTGTATTCGGCGTCAGTTCAGGAATTTTCCAAAATTTTGTATTTTTGTCGGAGTTTGTGTCCGTGGGATTTTCTGACGGAGCGGAAGAGATAAATTCAAATCCCTCCGGGAAAGTGACGGCCACCAAAAGATTACTGATCCGTGTCTCCGATTGCGAAATATAATGAATTTCAATATCTGTTTCCTGGCCTATTCTTAGCTCGTCGGGCATTGTAAAAGAAATGGCAACCGGCGCCTGGGCAATATTGAAATCAAAAGATGCTTCTTTCGCCAATACGGCGCTCACTCCTTCCGGCCGATATTCCAAAAGAGCGCTAACTTGTTTTGAAGATCCTCGCCCCCCGAAAACATAGGCGTCAAAATCCTCAGATATGCTTTGGCCCGCCCGGATCAACCCGATACTCCTACGCTCCCTAAAGATTCCGGCCGGCTTGGAACCGGAAACCGGCGAAGCGTCGGGAGGAAAACTAAAAACCAATACCGCGTCGTTGATTGTTTTTTTGGTTGTATTGGTGACTACCGCCTCCCAGACGATCCTGTCTCCGCTCTTTATTTCTTTTAATCCTTGAATCTCAAGCCGGGGCGCGTCTAATTTGAAAACAGATCCGGCCCCGAATAAGAAAAATAAAATAGCGAGAATCGCTACCGCCAAAATAGAAACCGTCCCCCAAAAGAAACTGAATTTTAAATTTCTAAAAAAATTTCTGCCCTTGAATTTCGGCAATTTTTTTTCTTCCTGCTCCGGCTGATAAGAAAATTCTTTGGACGGCCGGAATAAGTCGGGAGAAGATGAGCGCTCCGAAAAATTTTCTTTTTCTTTGTATAATCTCTTCTTTAATTCTTCAAGGCTGGCCATATCTTCATTATAGATTGAGAAATCTCCGACGGCAAAAGAGACAAATCCAAAGATTCTCCATAGCCCTGGTGTTCAAAGAATCTGTTCAAAAAGCCCATCGCGTCCGCTGTGAGCGCGTCTTTGAAAAACCCCAAAACCATAGAGAACAAATCCTCATCTTTTTCTTCTGCCGGTATCATCAGATCCAAAGTTTGGAGCACCCGGCCGGCGGTTGAGATTTTATCCGCGTCCAGAAACCAATCGTCGTATCTGTTAATTACCTCGGCGTCTATTAAAGTAGGAATCCTCCCGCCGTTTCTTACGAAAGCAACGCGGATATGATTTAGCATATCGAGATGCGCGTTGAGTTTGGCACCGGATTTTCTGGCCCCTTTGGCCAATAGATCAATTTTGCCTAAATCCCTGGTGAGCGCGCGCACCAAAAAATCCGCTTCTCCAAACGGAAGCTTTTTCATAACCAACCCCTCGGTATTTGAATATGTACTTGACATTTTTTAATATATATTATATATTCATAACAGAATCGAATGTCTTCATAATGGTACCATCAAACCGAAAAAGGAGAGCATATGAAAATAACAATCGTCTCCATTGTCGTAATTGTGGCTTTTGTAATCGGATACATGGCGAAGCCTACCGGCGAATTCATTCTGGTCGTAATGACTGAGCAAAAAACCGGAGGCAAGGTTGTGAAAACCATAGACTATAAAACATACAATCTGGGAAGCCAGGCTCACGGGACATTCATTGTCTGCAATCAAGGAAACGCAGCGATAGCGGAAACGACGTATTCATATCGAGGGAAAATCACGACAAACACAAGCGAGCCGATTGCGGGACTCTCCTGCAAATAGTAATCCTCAACAAATTCAGAGGCGCTTAGGGCGCCTCTTTCATTTTTCAAAAGAGATTTTGAGCTCCGCGCCTTCGGAAATTTTTATATTTTGGGAGTTTGTTTCTTTTTGTATTACTTCTTTATACTTCTCCGCCACTTTTGTCATTTCACTCTCCGCGGAAATCGTGAGATCTACTTTGTCTTTCGGAGTAAGCCCGGCAGTTTTGCGGGCAGATTGGATTTCTCGAATCAGATCGCGAAGCATCCCCTCTTCTTTTAGTTCTGGCGTTATATTTGTGTCTAGTTCAAACGAAGGATTATCCTGGCCACCGCCTCTTTCAAATACAACTTCTCTTACATTAATTTCATCTTTCAAAATTTCCTTAAGCTGATCCCAGTATTTGGGTTCTTCTCCGTCGTGCTTAACCGAAAATCTTTGCAGGGGCTGACGTACTTTTATTTTCTCTTCAGCGCGCTTCATTAAAGCTGTGGACGCGAAAGATCTTACAAGGCTCATTCCGCTCAAAAGGTCTGTGTCTGTTTTCCGATCTCCCTCTATCCAATCCTCCAGATGCACGCTTTTCTTCCCGCCGCCAAGCTCCTGATAAATTTTTTCGGAAATAAATGGAGCGAATGGCGCCAAAATTTTTGAAACTTCCAAAAGCACATATTTTAAAACCGCGCTTGTTTCATCTTTTGCTTCTGAATCATCCTTCATTACATCGCGAATTCTTCTGATGTACCATCTGGACAAATCCTCAATAACAAAATTTTCTATATCGCGGGCTGCGGTAACTATATCGTAGGAGTCAATTTTTTCTGTCACCAAGTTGGTAAGTTGATTTAACCTGGATAAAACCCATTTATTTATTACCAGGTTCGGATTTAATTTTTTGACTTCTCCGGCACCGCCGTACATTTTCAAAAACTGCAGCGTGTTCCACAAAATCATAAAAAACCTGCGGGAAGAATCTTTCACGTCGTTTTCTGAAAAAAGCTTTGAATCCCACGGCTGGTTTATCGTAAAAAAATACCAGCGCACCGCGTCCGCTCCGTATTTTTGAATTAAAGGAATTGGCTCCACGATATTTCCCAAAGACTTGGACATTTTTTTGCCTTTGGCATCGAGCAAATGCCCGACTGAAATTACATTTTTATATGGATTCTCTTTGCCAAGAAGAGTGGCCACAGCCAGAAGGTTATAAAACCATCCCCTGGTTTGATCTATCGCTTCCACAATGTAATCCGCAGGAAAATCTATTTTCTTATTGAACGGCCAGTGGCTTTGGGCAAAAGGCATTGAACCGGAATCAAACCACACATCTACAACCTCGGGGACTCTTTTCATCACTCCACCGCAGGAGCAATCGAATTTAATCTCATCTATGTATGGCTTGTGAAGATCGAGCGTGAAATCATCGTTGCGGGGAATTTCCGGCGCCTCCAAAATTTCATGGCCGGCGGTCGTGATGAACTCGGAGCCTCTTTTTTCTTTTTCGGCGATGGATTCCCGGTTTGTCTTGCCTTCAATCGCGGCCCAAAGCATCCAAAGCGGATACTCATGGCTTATCACCAAAATATTTTTGCCCTTGTATCTGCTGTCAATTTCCAAAAACGCTTCTCCCATTCTTCTTTTAACGTCAGGCAAATTCTCACCGCCCTCCGGAGCCTTCTCAAATTTTTCCTGATAATTTTTATAAAATTTGAAGTAATCCTCGGGAGTCGTCCCCTCAAGGGCACCGAAAGAAATCTCCGCGAGCCGCGGATCTATTTTTATATTCTCCTGGCTGACCTTCAGATTCCTGGCCAAGATCTCCGCCGTTTCTTTTGCCCTCAAAAACGGTGAAGTAAAAATCAAATCTACTTTTTTGAGATTTTTTGATAATTTTTCGACTTGCTTTCTGCCTTCGTCAGTAAGAGAGAAATGGTTTTTGGAAATATCGCCATTTAAAATACCTTTGACGTTCTGCTCCGCTTCTCCATGCCGCACCAAAGTATATTTATTTTTTGAAGAAGCGGCGCCGGCTCTTTTTTTAAGTTCGTCGATCCCTCCGATCACTTCCCATTCATCGCATTTCTCGCATTTCCAAACCGGCAACGACGTTCCCCAATATCTCTCGCGGGAAAACGCCCAGTCCTTCTTTTCTTTAAGCCAGCCGCCAAACCTGCCATGTTTAAGATAATCCGGGTACCAATTTATTTTTTCATTATTGGCGATAAGCTCCTCGCGGACTTTATTTACTCCGACCCACCAGGTTTTCCGGGCAAAATAAATCAGAGGGGTTTTGCACCGCCAACAAAAAGGATAATCATGCTCATGCGTCTCTTCTTTGAAAAGTAAATTTCTGGATTTTAAATCCTCCGTAATTAATTTATTGGCGTCTTTAAAGAACATCCCGTCCCACTCCTTTCCGGGGGTTTTCATTTTTCCATCTTCTCCAATCGTAAGCAAAACGGGAAGGCCGTATTTTTTGCCGACATTAAAATCTTCATCCCCGAAAGCGGGCGCGATGTGAACTATGCCGGTCCCCTCCTCCGTTGAAACAAAATCCGCGGAAACAATTTTATATGGCGCGTCAGCCGGATAAAGCGGCTCGTACTCCATCCCGACCAGATCCTTGCCTTTGATTTTTTTTATGATTTCATAATTTCCCAAGACGCCCGCCAATGCTTCAGCCAGAATATATTTTTCTTCACCCGATGACACTTCCAAATAGGAAACTTCCGGGTTTACCGCAAGCGCGGCATTCCCCGGTAAAGTCCATGGAGTTGTTGTCCAGGCAAGGAAAAAAGTATTTTTTTCTCCCTTCATAGGAAACTTCACATACACCGAATTCTCTTTTATTTTTTCATATCCTTGAGCGAGCTCGTGCGAAGACAATGCCGTGCCGCATCTTACGCACCACGGAATAACTTTATAATCTTCGTAGAGATATTTTTTCTTGGCAAATTCTTTGATAATCGCCCATAGCGATTCAATATAATAATTTTCATAAGTGATGTATGGATCGCCCATGTCTATCCAAAAACCCATCCGGGAAGTCATCTTCTCCCAAAGGTCTTTGTATTTCCAGACGGATTCTTTGCACTTTTTGTTGAACGCCGCGACGCCATATTTCTCAATGTCTTTTTTGGATTTTAAACCAAGTTCTTTTTCAACCTGCACTTCCACCGGCAAACCATGAGTATCCCAACCGGCCCGGCGCGGCGCGTAAAACCCCCGCATGGTTTTGTATCGCAAAATTATATCTTTAAATGCCCTCGCCTCCACGTGATGCACTCCGGGAGTGCCGTTGGCCGTCGGGGGACCTTCAAAAAACACGAAGTGTCTTTTGCCTTGAGCTTGTCGAAGGGCTACAGACTCTTCAAATATTTTATTATTTTCCCAAAATGAAAGAATTTCCTCTTCCATTTGAGGAAACGAAAAACTTTCTTTTTTGTTGTTTTCTGCTTCGGCCATTATTCAAAAATTGTAACAAAAAACAGCCATTTTTTAAAGCGGCTGTTAAAATCAAGCAAACCAAGACAATTTTGACTGCACGGATATTTTTCTGCTGAAAAATTCCTCGTGCTCGCCTCAGACCAGGCTCGCAAGGCAATCAAAATTGTCTTGGCTTGCTTTCTGCCAAGTTCACTTTGTTTGCCTGACAAACATTGCCAAAAATAAAAGAGCTAGAGAAATTGCGGTGCGCCGGTCAAAAGGAATGCCTCTTTGAAAATACGACAACAATACAAAAAGCATCGGCGCGCTTGCCCAAACCACAAACTGTCCGTACCAAAGATTGTTGCTGTGATCCTGAGCCTGCAGTATCAGGGCATAGTTTACTAAGGCTCCGCCAAAAGATGTGAGAACGCATCCCAAAAGTGTTGCAAAAAACGCATATCCAAACAAAGAATCAAACTGCAAAAACAAAACTTTCTTGGCTGAGGCGCCGTCAATAATCCAAAAAAGAACTTCGTAAATAATAAATTGTCCGGCAGTGGCCAGAAAAAAAATTTTAAGCACGCGCCCTCCTTACCAGGATACAACAAGAATTAACACGCAGTGATCGGTGTCGCCGTAATCGTGCCGATGCCGGAAACTAGTGCGCAGTCCTTTTATTTTTTTGCAAGCTTTATAAACAACCTGCAAATAGCCGCGAAGATACTTTTCCGGATGCTCGCCTGCGTCGCATTCTCTGAAATCCACAACCCATCCATGCTCGTCTCTTTTGCCTGACACTATCATTTCGGCAACATCAAGCAAGTGTTTGCCGTTTGTCGCTACTTCTTCCAGGCGCTCTGGCAATTTATCAAGAATTTCTTTCGCGATTCTTTTTGTTTCGGCCACATCTTTCGCGGCAGACTCTCTAAGTAATTTTTCTACTCTGACTTTTTCTTCGGATTTAGCACCCTTACTCAACCTGGCTAATTTTTGAACATCAACTTTTCGCACCTCGCAACGCCTCCTCTTTTTTCAATCCCATCAAATCCGTATCACATCTCTTCCGGAGAGTCAATGCCCAATAGGTAAAGTCCTTTTTTGAGTATTAAAGAAATTGCTCCTATCAGCGAGAGTTTAAATTGTTTTTTAGATTCATCTGCTTCCTGCATCACGGGATGCGAATGATAAAACTCATTTGCTTTTTGAGCAAGTTGAAATAAATAATTTGCCAAAAGATTTGGCATATAGACCGAAAGCGCGTCTTCTATGGCTTCCGGGAAACGAGAAAGCAATACAACAAGCTCGCGTTCTGTTTTATCCATTTCAATATTCTCATTTATTTTCCCGCCGCCATGTCCCGCTTTTCGTAAAATACTTTTTAATCTTGCGTGAGTATATTGAACGTAGGGCCCGGTGTTGCCTTCAAACGAAAGCGCCTCATCCCATTTGAAAACAATATCCGAATGACGGTTGTGCGAGAGATCAAAGTATTTAAGAGCGCCCAGGCCAACCATTTTTGCGACCTCTTCTTTATTCTTTAGTTCAGAGTTTTTCTCTTCTATTGTTTTTAGGGCTCTGGTCTCCGCCTCATTTAAAACGTCGTCCAAAGAAATCGTCTGGCCTTTTCGAGTACTGATGGCGCCTTCCGGCAAAGACATGAATCCATAAGAGACGTGTTCGCTTTCGCCCACGCCCTCAAAACCCAAAAGCTCGGCGACTTTGAAAACTTGCTTAAAATGGTGCTCCTGGCGGACATCAACCAGATATAAATTCTTGTAGAAATTATATTCCGCTTTTCTGTATTTAATAGTAGCTAAATCCCTCAGTAAATACGTGGAAGCGCCGTCTGACTTAATGAGGATCGCTTTGTCTAAACCTTCTTTTTCCAGGTTAACCAACACTGCGCCATCTTCTTTTAAAGCAACGCCTTTTTCTAAAGCCAAATCAACTATTGCCGGCATATCTTTTTCGTACGAGCTTTCGCCTTTGTGTTCGTCAAATTTTAAAATTCCGAGGCGATCAACACTGTCTTCCAGTTTTTTTATAGAAACCGAAACCATCTGCTCCCAAATCTTTCTATTTTCTTTGTCTCCCCTCTCAAGCTCTGCAAATTCTTCTTTGGCCCTCTCGCGCCTTTCCGGCTCCTTCTCCATTCGTTCATTTTCGGCAATATATAAATCTTCGAGAATTGAAAACGGGTCGCCCGTTTTCAATTCTGCGGGAGATCTCCCGGATTCTTTCCATGCCAAAAGCAAAATTCCAAACTGTGTCCCCCAGTCGCCGACATGAGTATCGGAAATGGCATTATATCCGAACGCAAGCAGCATTCTTTTTATCGCGTCGCCGATAACAGCAGAGCGAATGTGCCCGATATGCGGCCGCTTTGCGATGTTCAACTGAAAATATTCGACAATAACTTTTTTATTTTTTCCAACGTCGCTTGTCCCCCATTTTTTTTCATCTTTTAAAATATCTTGGAGCGATGACGCTAAAGAATCTTTTGAAATAAAAAAATTCAAAAATCCCGGCCCGGCGATTTCGATTTTCTCTATCCACTTAGCAGCCCGATTGCTAAGCAACTTTTCTTTTAGATCTTCCGCAACTTCTTTAGGATTTTTCCCGAGAGATTTGGCCAGCGCCATTGCAACATTGGAAGCATAATCACCGTGCTCGGGATTTTCAGCGGCTTCGACGGAAAAATTGGTGCCTTCCGGCGCCAGCTTTGCTATTTCGCCTTGAATTAACTTTCGAAACATAATGATTTTACTTTAGCTTAAAAAATGCAAGAATGAAATATGCAATCCTACGCGGAAAATAAAAAGGCGCGGTTTGAATTTGAGATTCTCGAGACTTTCGAAGCGGGCATCGGGCTTCTTGGATTTGAAGTAAAAGCAATCAAAACCAACAAAATGAGTTTGGAGGGTTCTTATGTTTTCCCCAGACAAGGCGAATTTTTTTTGGTCGGGGCCACTATTTCTCCGTATCAACCCAAGAACACTCCGAAAGATTACGAGCCGATGCGCGAAAGAAAACTTTTGCTGAAGAAAAAAGAAATTGATTATCTATTGGGAAAGTTTTCCAAAAAAGGGTTGACAATATTGCCTCTAAAGGTGTATAATAAACACAACACGATAAAATTGGAAATAGCGATCGCGCGACGCTTGAAGAAACACGACCAACGTGAAAAAATAAAGTCGCGAGAAGAAGAAAGAAAAATTGAGAGAACATTGAAAGAAATCTAAGCAGCCGAAGTCATACGGTCTGAAGGACCCGGGTTTTTCGTTGCTACGAAAACCCTGAAGACTCGCGCCGGAGAATCTGCCCAATGGCAGATTCTCCTCCGTACGTCCTCCATGCCGCATTACTTCGGCTGCTTTTAAAATTTAACAACACCGAGCTTAGCACTTTTTAGAACATTGCGCAGCCCGGCGGGGCGAGCATAGCAAATTTTCAGCAGAAAATTATGCGCGTTTTAAAAAGTGCTAAGCTCGGTGTTGTTTTACAACGGGGATGATCGGCCTCGAGGAGGAGAAATTGACCACGCGCTCAGGCGGAGCATGTAAAGTAATCTCCTTAAAATTCTTTACAAACAAAATAAGTGCAAACTTATTCAACGCATTTAAGCAACCGGCTTTTGCCCTAGCTTAATGTGCAATATCTCCCGGCTTTACGCCGGGAGCATCTGAACTTCTGATTCTCGCTAAGAAAATTTCAGGTGTTATATTAGCGAGGCGATGTTGAACTTGCTTCGATTCAACATTTGAAAAAAGAGGCAAAAATTTAAGCCTGTCAACCGCCGGTTTATAACTCCCCCGACCCGGGTTCGATTCCCGGCATCTCCACATTGAAAATTAAAAAGCGCCTGAAGGCGCTTTTTAATTTTGTAGTTTTTATTTATCCGAAAGTAAACGTAAAAGCCTGAAGCCCGGGTTTTTCTATTTGGATTTCGATTGTGTGATCGCCGTAATCCGAGCCCCCAATTAATTTATATAATTTATTGTCTTTGATAAAAACATTTCCCGACTCCTTGCCGTCTTTCAAAATTTTGATATTAATTCCCTCTTTGGAGCTGGCCACAAAGTAAACATTTTTTGCGCTGTATTTATAAATAATTTTTGCGTTGCCGCCTGAATTCTCCGCGAATTGATTTTCAAAATTCCATTCTCCATCTAAGTAAAGAGTGTTTTCATTGATTATCGGCGGCAGTGAAAGCCGCTGCTTGCCGACAGCGCCCCTTGCTCCATTGCCAAGATATTCATTGCGCCCGGCTCCAAAATACGTTTCGGGGCTTTGGGCCTCTGTTTGGCTGACGGCAACGGCGTCTGTCGGATTTACTATGCCCCCGGGAACTGTATCCGGCAGACCGAGTGTTCTATCGCGCTCTTTAAGCGCCGCCTGAATCTCCCGTTCCGTCTGGTCATAACCGCCCTCGCCGATTTTATCATGAACGATATAGCCGTCGATATCTATTAAATATTCGTGCGGCCAATATTTGTTTTTATAGGCATTCCAAGTTGAGTAATTGTTATCCTGAACCACCGAGTATTCTACACCCAAATCTTTCACGGCCTTAGAAACATTCGAGTAATCTTTCTCGAAATCAAATTCCGGCGTGTGCATTCCTATTATTTCCAGGCCCTGATCTTTATATTTCTGATGCCACATTTTGAGGTAAGGAAGCGTGCGAAGGCAATTGATGCAACTATAAGTCCAAAAATCCAATAAAATAACTTTTTTGCCCACCAGGTCTTTTAGCGAAAATTCTTTTGAATTTATAAATCCTCCTCCCGGTATTATTTCTTTGGCCGGGGAATAAAGCTTCGCCTTCTCTAAAGCCGCTCCGGAACTCACCGCAATTTTGGAAGCGCTGTTCCCGGACAAAATTTGTCCTTGTTTTTTTGTCTCCAAATACCAAATAGAGAGAGCTATAAAAATAAAAGCAGTGATGAGTTTAAAATATTTTGATTTATTCATGATGGGTGGATGTTGTGGCCAAAAAGGATAAAAAACCCGGCACTATCGGCAAAATGCAAGGACTCAAGAACGAAGCCAGACCGGCGAACAAAGCCACGCCGATATTAAAAATATTGAGAGAAGAAATATTTCCCCCTGCCGCGGTTCCGATATTTAAAGCAACTAAAAATTTTGTCAGTATTTGAAAATTTGCAATCTTGCTTAGCTCGCCGGTAAATATAAGAATCCCCAAGATCACCAAAATTATCCCGAATAAATATTCAAGATACCCGAACCATTTATTAAATCTGGTGATAAAATTTTGAGCCTGATTGGTAAACAATCCCACCAAAATAAATGGGATGCCGACACCGAGAGTATAAGCAACCAAAAGAAAAAAAGCGCTTCCGGCATTTATGGTCGCGAGTGCCAAGATCGCCCCGAGCGCCGCGCTGACACACGGAGTCCAGCCGACTGCGAAAGCGGCGCCGAAAACAAACGAAGTAACGAAATAAGATTTGAATTTTCTTTTGACTGCTATCTTGTATTCTCTTTGCAAAAAAGATGGAGTAAAAATCCCCAGGACAAAAAGCCCGAACAAAATTATAACCGCTCCGCCAAATCTCCCGAGCCAAATTTGAACCTCGCTTGAAACATTCTGCAAAATAGTCTGGAGCAACACGCCGAATAAAGAAAACACCGTCGAGAAACCCAAAACAAAAAACAAACTGCTCAAAAATACCGTCCAATCACGATCTTTTTTAAAGTCAGTTTCCATTATGACTTATTATTTATAACGGGGAAAAATATGGAAAAAGTACTGCCCTCCCCTTCTTTGCTTTCAAACGAAACCGTTCCACCAAGATTCTCGACGATAGTTTTTACCATATATAACCCAAGGCCCGTCCCGCTTGTTTGGTAAAGCTGGGCATTCTTGGCCCGGAAAAATTTGCTGAATACCCGGTACGCTTGGTCCGGTGGAATGCCGATGCCGGTGTCCTTAATATCTATTGCGACTCCGGAATCGCGCCAAAAAATGTTAACCGTTATGCTCCCGCCGGGGTGAGTATATTTTATCGCGTTATCCAGAACGTTGTCTATCGCCACGCCCATTTTTTCTTCATCCAAGTTAAGTTTAGGAAGCGATTCATCCGGCAAAGAAAGCTTCAGTGAAATATTTTTTTCCTTTATGGCAATGTCAAAACCGGCAATGCTTTTTTGAACTATGGGAACTATAGATTGCGGCTTGGTCTCGTAGCCGACTTGCCCTTCCTCAAGCTTGGCTGTGTTTAAAAGGTCGTTGGCCAATTCAATAAGGCTTTGGGTGGAATTTAGAGATTTCTGCAATACTTCCAGCTGTTTTTTGTTGAGCTTGCCCGACTCCCCTTCCACAAGAGACGTAATGGCCCATTTAATTTCTGATAAAGGAGTGCGCAATTGGTGCGCGGCCACCGATACAAAATCGGATTTTACCTTATCCAGTGCCAGCAAACGCGTGTTGGCTTCGGTAAGCTCCTTTGTTCGTTCAAGCACTTTTTCTTCCAAATGCTCGTTTATGGCGCGCAGCGCTTTTGTTTTTTCAAGAACTTGTTTTTCCAGTTCCTCCTTGGAAAGATATTTTATTTTTTCTTCCTCAAGAAATCCTTCCGGCACAAAATCGAGCATTTTTGAAATTCCGAGATAGTCGTTGTGGGATTTTTTCAGAACAGTATAGGCGGTTTGCAGCGTATGTTCCGGAAGATTGTATCCGAAATCTACCGTCATTTTTTCAACCAAGGCTTCAATCGCCTTTTTTACAGTTTCTTCGCGGTTGGGGCCGTTGATATCGAGTTGATTGTTATTATTCAAAGTAACCTCTCCTTGAGGAAAGGATTTTTCTAAAATGCCGCGAGTCGCGGGAACACCCAGAGAATTAATTGCCGCCTCTAGAACAGCATTTGCCAATTCAACCGCAATGTTAATATCATTTTTTGCCATGTAGGCGCTATCCTTGGCTTAAGGAAAAGAACTTTTTGGTGGCTACGACAAAAAGAATCATTCCAATTGTCATAAAAAGATGGTGAAAATCGATATCTGGAATGAACGAAGGCAATAGCCCAAGATCAAAAACAAACGACCACAACAAGGCTAGCGTGTTAAAGAGCACGCCCCAGATAACAACGTTTAAAATCCCTCCGACTCTTCCGCCAAGTTTCGCCCTTAGGCTGAACATTATATAAATTGATATAAAACCGATGATGACGTCAATAATATCAATGGCCGTCATAAAATTCGAAGTTTGCATCATTTGTGACATACGTATATAAAATAAGGCTATTAATGATTCTTAGCATATCATGCTTGTTAAATAAATTAAACATGCTAGTATAAGCTATTATAAATTATTAGGGAAAACGGTATCCAAAAAGCTAGAATAAACAACCAAATAAGGGCTTCTGAGCTTAGAATTATAGACCAAAACGGAAACAACCTCGGTGTCTTGGAATTTCAAAAAGCGCTGGACCTGGCCAAAGAGGTCGGGTTGGACTTGGTAGAGATCTCCCCCACCGCGAAACCGCCTGTAGCCAAAATAATGGAAAGCGGAAAGTATTTTTACGAGCAAGAAAAGAAAGCCAGGCAGGATAGCAAGAAAAGGAAAGAGATAGAAATCAAAAGCGTGAGGATAGGCATCGGCACCGGGCAACATGATCTTGAGCTTAAGGCGAAGCAGGTGGATGACTTCTTAAAGTCAGGCAACAAAACCAAAGTAGATTTGGCGCTTAGAGGAAGAGAAAAATATCTGGATAAAAAGTTTCTTGAGGGACGTATTGAAAGATTCTTGAGTATTATTTCTCACCCGTTCTCGGCCGAGCCCATTAAAAAAGGGCCGAGAGGGCTTAATATGATTATCGAACCTAAAAAATAAAAATAATATGGCAAAAACACATAAATCAATTTTAAAAAGAATGAGAATTACAAAAAGCGGGCAAATCTTGCGCGGAGCTTCGGGTATTAACCATTTCCAGGCCAAGAAAACTCGCGCAAGCCAGCTCAATAAAAAAAGGCAAACGACTATTGGCAAAACCCAGAGCGCTATGCTAAAGTCGTACCTGTACCGATAATATGACAAGAGTAAAAAGAGCAAAAATGGCGCTAAAGCGCCGCCACAAAGTCCTAAAACAAACCAAAGGTTTTAAGTGGCAAAGAAAATCAAAAGAACGCGCCGCCAAGGAAGCGCTTCTTCACGCCGGCCGACACGCGTTTGGGGACCGCAGAAAAAAGAAAGGAAACTTCAGAAAGCTTTGGAATATAAAAATTAACGCCCTGGCCCGGGAGTCAGGCACTAAATACAGCGCCCTAATAGACAAAATGAAAAAAGCCAATGTTGCTTTGAACAGAAAAGTCCTCGCCGAGCTCGCAGAAAATCACCCGACAGTTTTCAAAAAAATCCTTGAACAACTCGCATAAAAAACTCCCCCGATAATAATCGGGGGAGTTTTTCTAATTCTTCACCAACAGCTTCAAAAAATCTTTGAGTGGCCTTGTATTTACGATGTCTTTTGCCGTGGCCCAGCCGCGGCGGGCTTGAGCAATACCCATCTCCAAAAATTTAAAATGCTGAATTGAGTGCGCGTCGGAATCTATGGACATTTTAACTCCGGCTTCAACGCATTTTTTTATGTATTCATCTTTTATATCCGAGCGATCGGGGTAAGCGTCAATCTCCAAAATCGTCTTGGTTCTTTTGGCGGCTTTTATTATTTCATCAACATCCAGCTGAATAGCCTCTCTTTTATTTATTATTCTCCCCGTGAGATGGAAAATTATGTCGACGTTGGGATTTTCCATCGCGCGAATAACTCTCTTTGTCTGCTCATCCAAAGAAAGATTAAAGTGGCTATGGACTGCCGCCCCCACCACATCAAGTTTTTCTAAAACTTTGTCTTCAATGTCTAACGCCCCGCCTTTTCCGATATTTACCTCGGCACCGGTTAAAACTTTTATTTTGGCGCCTTCCAAACGAAGTTTTTTATTTACTTTTTCTATCTCGGCGATTTGTTTTAATAATTTTTTTTCATCGGCGCCTCCCGTCATAGCCAGAGATTTTGTGTGGTCGGTAATCGCAATATATTCCAAACCGAATTTTTCAGCTTCTCGGGCCATTTCCATTATTGAATTTTCTCCGTCTGTCCAATCGGTTTGAGTTTGGAGATCGCCCTTCAAATCTTTGTATCCGATCAGTTCCGGTAAATCTCCACCCTTCATGGCAAGTTCTATCTCTCCGGTATCTTCGCGCATCTCGGGCTCAATATATTTTAGTCCAAGCTTTTTATATAAGTCTTCTTCTGTCTTGCCGGCGATTTGTTTGTCGCCCTTAAACAATCCGTATTCATTTAACTTCCAACCTTTCTTTATCGCGATCTCGCGAAGTTTAACATTATGATCTTTCGAGCCGGTAAAATAATTTAGCGCGGCGCCATAAGAATCGTGTGGAACAATGCGCAAGTCGGCATCCAATCCATTTTTTAATTTAACCATTGCCTTGGTTTTGCCTTTGACATACACATGCGCCACCTGAGGCAAGGCAACGAATTTTTCCATGACACTCTCCGGTTTTTTGGAAATAACCAAAATATCAATATCCCCTATTGTTTCCCTGCGACGCCTCGTGGAACCGGCGATGATGGCTTTTTCAACATCCGGGAAAGATTGTATGGTCCGCTCCAGATTGTTTATCTCAGGAAGTATCTGCCCCAATACCTGCCGCCCGCCGGACTTCCGCAAAAATTCTATGCCCTTTAATATCTTCTCCTCTGATTTTTTGCCGAAGCGAGACAACTTGCCAATTTTCCCGGCACGGGCAGCGCGCTCAAGATCGTTTAAATTTTTTATTTTTAATTTTTCATATAAAACTTTTATCATCTTCGGCCCCACGCCCTCCACAGAAGAAAGCTCGCCGATATTCACCGGAATCTTTTTCTTAAGATCATCATATTCCTTAAAGTGGCCTTTCTTTAAAAGATCCATTATATGCTGGGCGATGCCCGCGCCCACACCGGGAATTTTCTTTAATCCATCCTCACCGCTCTTTTTGTAAATTTCTTTCAGATCCTCATCGGTGTTTTCAATGCTCAAAGCGGCTTTTTCATAAGCACGCGGCTTGAACTGGATATTATTCATCTCCAACATCTGAGCCATCTCGTGCAAAATTTTGGCAACTTCCTGATTGGTCATTAATTCATAATACCATTTGGGCGCGGACCTGCCTGCCGGCGGGCAGGAGTTATCCACAATGGCTACTTTGTGCAAGTTAAAATCTTTCGTATAATTAGCTTAGGTCAGTTTTGCCCATAATTATATGAGCTAGCGCGGGCAAGTAGCACGAACAACATTAAAGACTTTGCCATCCGGCGGGTCATAGGCCCCTTTGGCCCAATACTTAGTTCACTCTTTGCTCGCGCTACAATTCGATCTTTTCCAAAAAAATAAAAAAAATTAAAAACGCCCCGGGAAACCCCGGGGTTGTGTTTTTATATATTCGATGAAGGATTTTTTGGAATCGGAGTAAATGGCGGCAATGCGGTCGGACGCGCGCCATCAAGCATCGGATACAAAGAAAGAAGTATAAAGAAAACCAGTGAGTTTGCTATCCCGCTCATTAAAAATAATAAATGAAATCCGAATATGTCGCCGAGTATTCCTCCGACGGCTCCTCCGATAGCGCTTGAAATCGTCAGCCCGCCGACACTAAAGAGACTCCATTCAAAGCCCTCCGAGCCCTTGTCTACATGACGGGCAAATAAAGAGTAGTAAGCCGCCATTAAAGCCGCGTCTCCAAATCCTGTAAACACCTCGAGGGCATAGATGTGCCAAACCTTGGAAATAAATAATAAACAAAATGGATATATGGCCGCGACAACCGCTCCGGTAATCAAAAAATAAAAATCATCCTTTTCCCCTTTGTGTTTATCCAGAAACCTGGCCGTGGGAATTTGAATAACCGATTTTGTAACTCCGTACAAGGCAAGCGCGAATCCAATCGTCCTGAGAGTTGCTCCGGCAATCGAGTGTGTTATAAAAATCGCGAATATAGGAGCAAATAAACTGCCCGAAAGCACTACAAAAAAAAGATAAAGAAGCATTATCTGTATCGCGCGATTTACCGAGATGTTTATTTTGATACGCATATTTTTATTATTCTAATTTACCATGTTCCGCCAGCTTTAACAAAGCGGGTAATTTTTTAAAATCTTTATCCAGTTCTTTGAGTACCGAGGTGGAGCGAAGCGCGGCCGCCGGATGATACAAGGGGAAAAGCATGTATGTGGTAATCCTGGAGGCCTTGCCATGATCAAGAGATATTTTTGCCGCGGGCAAAAAGTAATTCATAGAAAATCTTCCGAGGGTGGCAATGATTTTTGGATTTATAATTTCAATTTGTTTTTTAAGATAAGGTTTGTATGATTC
>CAYRCJ010000011.1:0-16603 GCA_964422785.1 uncultured Candidatus Saccharibacteria bacterium
GAAGCATATCGTCTTCAATACGGTTGGAATAAAATCTCAATCGTGCGTCCTACAAACACTTACGGCCCATATGACAATTTCAATCCGGAAAATTCAATGGTGGTCCCATCGCTTATCCGAAGGGCGGTTGACGGAGAAAATCCGTTTATCGCCAGGGGATCAGGCGTGGTAAGAGACTTTCTTTATTCTGACGACGTGGCGCGTGGAATGCTTTTGGTCGCAAAACTGGAAGAAACTCGGCCGGTTAATCTTGGAAGCGGGGCCGGCGTGCCGATTAAAGAACTGATAAATACTGTTCTGTCATGTATTTATCCGATGCCTAGGGTTGAATGGAGTAATTCTGCCGGGTCGGGGGATGCGATTCGAGTGATGGATGTTGAGAGGGCGCGGTCAATCGGATTCTCGCCAAAAGTCGATTTAAAAGACGGTATTCGCGAAACTATCGAATGGTACAAAGCAAACAAAGATAATTTGGATAAACAGTACAATGTTTTAAAGCCACCCCAATAAGGGGTGGTTTTTTGCTGGAAAACTTGGTCACTTTAGAGTAAGTTATAATTATGTTGCTAAAATCGCTGATCCATAAGGTTAAAGTTAAATATCCCGAAGTTAGGGGTATTTTTGACCGGCTGGAATTTGAAAAAACAATCAGAAGTAATGAGCCCTATTTTGGGCCTGTCATGGGGGCGAAGATGGGAAGGGTGGTCCGGCATGGATATATGCAAAAGTTGGTGGAGCTTGAATGCAGGAAACTTAACGGCGGAGATTATAAAATTTTGGAGATAGGTTCCTGGGCCGGAGGATCAACTGTCACATTTGCAGAAGCTATCAAAAAATACAACAACGGAAATGGATATGTCGTATGTATTGACCCCTGGAGAAGTTTTCATGAAGATCATATTGAAAAAAGAAGCCATGCCGTGATGGAGAAGGCGCTCAAGTCCGGAGAAATTTTTAATTTATTTTTGCACAACATCAAATCATCCGGCTATGAGAATTCTGTGATTCCGATAAAAGGATACAGCAAGGATATTCTGCCGATTTTAAGAGAGCGCAAGTTTAATTTAATTTTTGTAGACGGTTCGCATTTTTATAAAGATGTAATCGGTGATCTTCAAAAATCCGGCGAACTGTTGACAGACGGCGGAATACTTTGCGGTGATGACCTGGAGCTGCAAGCCAATGAACTGGACAAGGCCGAGGTTGAATTCCACAGAACCAACGACTCTTCAATCGATTCCAAGACAAAGATCGCTTATCACCCGGGAGTTACACTGGCAGTTTCGGAATTTTTTTGGGGCCCCGTCTCTTCGTGGAAAGGTTTCTGGGCGATGAGAAAAAGCGCCGGAAACTGGGAAAAGGTTTTTTATGAAGATTTAGACAGCGGGAACGTTTCTACGCCAAAACACTTATTATGATAATTACACGCACGCCATTTAGAATATCTTTTTTCGGGGGAGGCACAGACTATCCTATTTGGTATGAAAAAAATGGGGGGGCTGTTCTTAGCGTCGCAATCAATAAGTATTGTTACGTTACCTGCCGGCAGCTGTCGCCGTTTTTTGATTTCAATTATCGCCTTCGGTACAACAAAATTGAGGAAACAAAAGCGATTCACGAAATAGAGCATCCTTCGGTTCGCGAATGCCTTTCGTTTGTAAATTTTGATAAGCGGCTTGAGATGCAGCACAATACAGATATTCCCGGAATGTCCGGGCTTGGCTCAAGCTCCGCGTTTACTGTCGGGTTTTTAAAAGCTCTTCACGCGCTAAAAGAAGAAGAAATTTCAAAATATGATCTGGCCAAAGAGGCGATCCACGTTGAACAAAGCAGGATAAAAGAAAATGTAGGTTCTCAGGATCAGACAATCGCGGCCTTTGGGGGCTTAAGAAAAATATTATTCGGCGGCCCCAATAAAATCGAGGTTTCTTTGATTGAAATGGACAAAGAAAGATCAAATAATTTTCAAAATCATCTGATGCTTTTTTTCACCGGTTACCCCAGAAATGCTTCTCAAGTTGCCGCCGAACAGATTAAAAATACTCCCCATAAAGAACAGGAGCTTAAGAGAATGCGTCAAATGGTTGAAGAGGCGCACTCCATACTTGTTGACAAAAAAAGTAATTTGGAAGATTTTGGAAGGCTTCTTCACGATTCCTGGACCATAAAAAAAAGTTTAAGTTCTCAGATCACAACTCCGGTAATTGATAACATCTATCAGGCCGGCATGGAGGCCGGGGCTTTGGGCGGGAAAATTCTCGGTGCCGGAGGGGGTGGATTCATATTATTTTTTGTAAAACCGGAATTTCAGCAAAGCGTTAAAGAAAAATTAAAAAATCTGATTCACGTTCCGTTTAAATTTGAAGAATTCGGCAGTAAAGTTATTTTCCACATGCCGGAGAGTAAATTGGGATATTAAAAAGAATTTAAATGTTTGATTCCAATAAAATTACATTCGATTCTAACGCCTCCAAACGCATTTCTTTTGTTTTATTAACAAAGAATAAAGGAAAAAATTTAGACGAGACACTGGCGCGTTCCCGAAATCTCATAACACCCAAAGATGAGCTTATTGTAGTGGATGGCGGGTCAAAGGATGAAACGGCTGAGGTCATCAAAAAATACGGGGATCTTGTGAGCGTGTTTGTGACAGAGCCGGATCTCCACGCGATGCACGCGCACAATAAAGCCATTCTGCTTTCATCCGGGAAATATATAAAATTGCTTACCGATAATGATATTTTTCATGCGGAAGGTATAGAGGCGGCGGTAAAGGTTATGGAGAGCAATCCCGAAATAGATCTTTTGTTATGCGGCGGAGTTAAAGAATATCGCGGACGGAAAAGGCCGGTATATTTGCCGGCAAATTCTAATTATGGAAGAAAACCGGAGGACGCTTTCACTTATAAAGGCGCCGACACCGGAGTCGGGCATTTTGTCAGGCGCAGCGCTTTTACAAAAGCGGGCCTTATCGGATTTAACGTAAATTCAGATAAAGAATTTGTATTGCGCTGTATTAAAAATAGATGCGTTGTGAGGTTCGCCAGGATCAATTTGTATTATCATATATTGGCTGATGATAGCCTTGTTTTGAGAAACGCCGCTGTTCACAAAGCGGATACAATACGGCTCGCAAAAGAGTATTGTAATGCGTCTTTTTATTTAAAATATAGAATAGGAATGATATTTAAAGAAAGCAAATTTTTAAAACCTTTTTATTTATTATATCTTGGCATCGCCCGCAGATTTAAGAAGCCGACAAAAAAAATTGAATACATTTGGGACGGCGGACTCAGCTAAAATGGACCGAAAATTAAAAATTTTGTTTGTCATCCGGTCGGCGCAAATTTACCATTACTATGAATCCATAGTTTCAGCGCTGGAAAGACGCGGACACCCGGTGATTATTCTTTTTGATCAAGAGTGGACCGGGCCGGAATATATTTCCGATGTGCGCCACAGCTTTGAATGGGCGCATTCACGGAGCGACAAATGGAAGAAAATTTTATTTTTTTCGAGAGAGGTTCTGAGCTGGAGAAGATATTTGCTTGATAAAAATCAATCAGAATTTTATGGAGACCGATGGTTAAAATATATTTCCCCCAAATTCAGGGCCTTTGTTAAAATATTCCCGCCGGTTAAAATATTTGTGAAATCAAAAATTTGCGGAGCATTTCTGGAATATATAGAAAAGATCGCGCCTCCGGATAAAAGTATTTTAGAAAATATAAAAAAATATAATCCCGACGTTGTCTTGGCGACGCCGGTGAACTTTCGGCAATCTTCCGCTGATCTGGAATATCTAAAAGCCGCGAAATTTTTGGGCATTCCCACGGGGCTTCCGGTGATTTCCTGGGACAACCTGACAACCAAGGGTCTGATGCATATAATTCCGGACGCAATTTTTGTATGGAATGAATCTCAAAAAAAAGAAGCGATGGAAGGACACGATATTCCGGAGACAAATATTAAAATCGTCGGGGCGCCATTTTTTGATAAATGGTTTACCCTGTTAAATGCCGCTCCACGGCAATTTCGCGAAGCGAAATTATTTAACAGGGTAAACCCTTATGTTCTCTATCTTGGCTCTTCTGACAATATTGCTCCAGACGAGCGCTGGTTAATAAAAGAAATAAGAGACGCGCTAGATAAGTCCGAAGATGAAAAGTTAAAAAATACCCAAATTATTTTTCGTCCGCACCCGGCAAACTATAAAGTGTATCGGGATTTTTCGCTGCCGAAAGTTTTCGTCCAGAAGGAAGGCGATATGCCAAAAGACGTGAAATCTTTGCAGGATTTTTATGATCTGCTTTTTTACTCCGAGGCCGTGACAAGCATTAATACCAGCGGAATGGTCGACGCTATTATCGCGGGGCGTCCGGTAATTTCGTTCGAGAGAGATGAATTTTCCGCTACTCAAGTTTTGGCGGAGCACTACCGGCACATGCGTGAAAGCAACGCGCTTTACATAACCAAAACTTCCGAAGAATTTTTGGCTGTTTTTTCAAAATTGCTTTCGGGAATAGATTTCAAAAAACCGGACAGAGAAAAATTTATCGGAGAGTTTATCCGTCCTTGCGGGCTTGACAAATCAGCCGGAGAAATGGTAGCACTTGAGATAGAGAAATTAAGGAGCGGGTATGTTGAAAAATAAAAAAATCCTGATAACCGGCGCGACCGGCTTCATCGGTTCCAACTTAGCGAAAAGGCTTGTTGGGTCCGGGCACGAAATACACACATTTATCAGGAAAAGTTCCAACTTTTGGAAATTGGACGATATTATGGAAAAAGTGGTTGTGCATGAGGCTGACCTTTCGGATAATTTTTCAAAGATAAAAAGAATCGTCGAGGATATAAATCCGAACGGAATTTTTCATTTAGCCGCCTCCACCATTATGAGTGGAGTTATGGCTTCCGCAGAAGAAGTCTGGAAAATTAACTTTTTGGGAACAAATAAACTGATTCATTCTTTAGAAAATATTGACTACGAATTCTTTGTGCAGGCGGGCAGTTTTTCAGAATATGGATTAAAAAATTCTCCCATAAAAGAATCGGAGCGATGCGAGCCCGGTGATGAATATGGATTGAGCAAGCTGGCCACGACACTGTTGTGCCGGCTGACGGCGCAGCGCCATCAGAAACCAATTGTAACATTTCGCATCTTTACTCCTTACGGCCCGTTTATACAAAATGGGAGATTGGTTTATAACGCATTGCTCGGCGCCATGAAAGGTGAGCCTATCAAAATGACCTCGCCTCTCATCACCAGAGATTTTATTTATGTTGATGATCTTGTTGATCTGTTTATCGAGGGGGCGGATCGCGCCGGCGAATATAAAGGCGAAATATTCAATGCCGCGTCGGGCGAAAAAACAACACTTGAAGAGGTGATTCGGCAGGCTCTTGTGGTAACCGGTTCTAAAAGCTTGGCTGAATGGGGCGCCCTGCCGAATGTTTCTTACGACTCTGACAGATGGCAGGCGGATATGACAAAAACTTTTCAATCGTTCAATTGGAGGCCGCAGACTGTATTTTCATCCGGCATGGCGCGGACCCACTCATGGTTGAAAGAGAATTTGCATAGATACGGCGAGACGCTTTAATAAATAAAACCCATCTGCAACCGCAGACGGGTTTTTTCGTTGTATAATATATCAGATGGTGAAAATATATAAAATCAAAAGATTCGGGACAAAAAACAAGGGCAAAAAAAATGGCTCAATGCTTCCAATTTGGAAAGATTATGATTCGATTCCAAAAATGAAGCCGCGTTTCGTTTACTATTTTACTTGCGCGCCCAAAACCGAAAAAGGGCCTTATTTGCATAAAAAAAGAAGAGGGCTTTTAACCTTGTTGGAAGGGAAAGCCATTTTTATTTATAAAATTGGGGAGAAATTGAAAGCTCCGCTTTCATCCCGACGTAACGTCGGGATCAGTGCTAAAGCACTGAAAGAAATTAAACTTGATGCTTCAAGAGAGGCCGTGATGATAGATGTTCCAAAAGGCATTGGTTACTTAATAAAAAACCCGTACCTGAAAGAAGCGAAGTTTATAAATATTTGCGATTATCCGTGGAGAGCGGGGGATAACGAGACAATAACGCCCGATTTCGAAGGATATTGACATATCGGTTTATAAATGATATTTTTTCAGTCAGATTAAGTTTGGGAGGATGCCGTGTCAGACAAAAGACGAAAGATGCACGGAGAGCCCGTAGGCAAAGAAGAAGTTTTGAAAGCATTGGGTAATCCCGCATCATGGGCTCGAGATGAAAGAAAGCTGGAGTTCAACAAAAGACTTGTGCCCGGAAATAAAGAACTCGATATTTTCGGGATAAAAGGATGCTCCGGAAGCGAGGGTTATCTGGGTTATCTGGAGAGATCTTTGGGATGTCCTGCCGGATCAGACACCGGTTTGGTTTCTGAAGAAGAAAATAGAGTAATCCTGGAAACAACAACTCAGGAAATTTCAGCCGAGATTGAAAAGTATACCGGTCTTCTTGCTAAACTGGAAGAGGTTCCCGCTGAAATTGAAAAATATTTAGGAGCTTTAAAACGGACTATAGAAATTAAACAAATGTTCTGGCCGGAAAACCCGGAAGCTCAGCCCATTGAAGAATTGAAAGAACTGGCGCGCCAGAGCAACGCCAGAACGGAGCGAGAGGTCGCGGAAATCCGGGAGACCATCGGAGCATATACCGAAATTTTAAATGAGCTCAGAGGTCTTTATTAGACTACATCAATCCCGACGTTATGTCGGGATTTTACTTATCCAAAACATTTTTGCCGGATTTGTGGTTTAATTAATACTATGGCCAAAGAAAAAGAGGCGGTGGCGGTTGTCACCGGAGGGCTTGGATTTATAGGCAGCCATTTTATAGAGCTCCTTTTGGAAAAGGGGTTTAGAGTCATAAATATTGATAAAGTCACGTACGCGTCAGACCCCAAAATTAACGCGGTTTTTAAACGTAAATACCCGCGCCACTATACTTTTATAAAAAAAGATATCAATGACTTAAAAGAACTTCCGCAATGCCGATATGTGGTGCATTTTGCGGCCGAGTCGCACGTGGATAATTCCATCAGGAGCTCACAGGTATTTACCAAAAGCAATGTAATGGGGACTCATAATCTTTTGGATCTTTTGGTAAAAAGACCGGAGAAGCCGATGTTTATTTATGTTAGTACCGATGAAGTTTTCGGGGACATAAAAGACGGTTTTTTTAAAGAAGACGATCGGTTGCTTCCATCGAATCCATATTCGGCATCAAAGGCCGGCGGAGAAATGTTGGTGCTCGCTTATGGGAGGACATTCGGTATCCCTTACAAAATTACCCGCACCACAAATAATTACGGATCGCGCCAGCATCCTGAAAAATTAATTCCCAGCGCGATTTTGCGGTTGCTCAAGGGAGAGAAAATTTTAATCCACGGAACCGGCGAGCAGGTGCGCAATTGGATTCACGTCAAAGACAATTGCCGCGCGATTTATGATGTTATGACAAAAGGGCGCGCAAACGAAACATATCATGTTGCTTCGCCGGAAGAATTATCCGTCAATCAGATTGCGGAAATTATTTTGCGCGGGTTCGGAAAGCCCTTTAATGATTCTACAGTGGAATACGTGCGTGATCGCGCCGGGCAGGATATCCGATACGCGCTTGATGATTCAAAGTTGAGAAAGCTCGGCTGGAAGCCGGAGGATAAGCTTCAAGATCAAATCGGGAAACTTATTAAAAAATACGCCGGAAGATACCAAAAGAAAAGCTTGGTTTCTCTCCTTATCAACAGGTTGGCATGGCCGAAATAACAATTTTATCCGTATATCACTCTACGGAATCAAAAAAACTTCTTGAAATCAACAGGGATCTGACGGAAAAATTAAATCCGGGAGCGGGTTCTGAATGGATTTTGGCTGATAACACTCCGGCTGATTTTCCCGGAAAACTCACAGAAAAAGACGGTTTTACGGTGGTGCCCGGGCTTATGAGTGCGCCCGATAACGTGCCGGATTGGATTAAGCCGAGTTTTCATCATAACGTCGCGATGAATAACTCCATCAAATACGCCAAGACGCGTTTTTTGCTTTTTTTGGACAGCGATTTTTATATGCTCCGGCCAAATTGTATTTCGGAAGTTATTGAATATATGAAAAAAAATAATCTGGCATTTTTTGGCTCCCCATGGCACCCGAAGCAATATAAAAAGTTCAGATATTTTCCCGCGCATCAATGCTTATTTGTGGACACGGAAAAAATAAATAAAAATGATTTGGATTTTACTCCGATGGAATACCATGAAGAAAAAAATCCTCCTCCAAAAAAGCACATCTTTTTTATTTCCAGATTTTTAAACACTTTTGATTTTGCAAACCGCCGGACGATAGGGGCCGAGAAACACACCGCGCACAGGCTTTTTGAAAAGTTCGCTGGGGATCCAAACATAAAGTCGGAGTGTGTTGTTTCCGTGCTCAAGCCGTCGCAAGATTCGTATCCGGCGGCCAAATTGTGGTACGGGCTCAACCGCGTATTGGAATTTCTTTTGCCGGACGGGCTTTGCTATGTTCCAAAAGACAGATCGTATTGGACTTCCCGCGGATTCCGGGAGCTTGGCTTTTGTAACGCGTTTAAATACGGATGGGAAGAATATATCTGGAAAAATGAGCCATTTGGCCTGCATGTGCGCCCCATAAAGCAGATCAAAAAAGGCCTTAGTTTGGAAGAAATAATTTTAAAACTTAAAGAGTGTTTATCGAGTTTTAGTAAAAGGGCAGATTGAAAACAATTTGAGTCCGGAGTTGAGGAGGTTCGATGAAAATAAATTCTTCGTGTCGGATGTGCGGGAGCCAAAAGCTCTCTAAATTTTTGGACTTGGGAAGTCAGCCGTTGGCCAACGCTTTTTTGACCAAAGAGACGTTGCATAAGGTTTTGCATGGCAAGCCGAATCCGGAAGGTTTTTACCCGCTTGAGGCGTATGTTTGCGATAGCTGTAGTCTGGCACAGTTGGTTCACGTGGTTGATCCCGAAGTGCTGTTCCGGGATTACATTTATTTTTCTGCCGGGATGCCAAAAGTGTCCGCGCATTGGCAAGGATATGCCGATTATGTGACCAAAGCTTTTCTTGCCGATAGAATCGGACAAACCAGTGATTTGATTGTGGAAATTGGGAGTAATGACGGCATTTTGCTTTCTTGTTTTAAAAACAAAGGCTATAAGGTGCTTGGAGTTGATCCGGCGGAAAATATCGCCAAGCTGGCAAACGAACGGGGCGTAGAAACTCTGCCGCGCTTTTGGGGATTTGGGGTCGGAGGGCAGATTTTACAAAAATACGGGGAAGCAAGCGTAATACTTGCCAACAATGTATTCGCGCATATCGATGATCATCGGGATTTTATGCGAGGAGTCGATGTACTGCTCGCCAAAAATGGGGTTTTGGTTATAGAAGCGCCGTACTTGCTAGATATGTTCAAAAATCTCGCTTACGATACTATTTACCACGAACATCTTTCATTTTTGGCAGTAAGGCCGATGGTAAAATTTTTTCAGAAATTCGACTTCGAGATCTTTGATGTTCAATTGGTAAAAGCGCAGGGGACATCTCTCAGATTGTTTATCGGCAGAAAGGGATGGCACGAAGTCTCGCCAAGCGTTTCTGAAAGAGTTTCCGAGGAGCTGGCTTTGGGCCTCGATAAGAAAAAAAGTTATTTGAAATTGGCTAAGAGAGTTCAAAAATCAAGAGACCAGCTTCTAGATATTTTGATAGATTTAAAATTAACCGGGAAAAGAATCGCAGCCTACGGCGCCCCGGCCAAAGGAAATACGCTGTTGAATTATTGTAAATTGAGAACTGATTTTTTGGATTTCGCTTTGGAAGATCTGCCTTCAAAGCAGGGTCTTTATACTCCCGGAATGCATATACCGGTGGTGAGCAGGGAGTATGCCGAGGCGCATCCTCCGGATTATTATCTGCTTTTGGCCTGGAACTATAGGGACGCTATTTTGGAGAAAGAGAAAGAATTTATGGCCCGCGGGGGTAAATTCATTGTGCCTATTGGTGACGACATTAAAATCATATAAAATTAACTTAAAACTAAATACGATTGTATTTAGTTTTATTTTTACACAAATGAACAAAGCTGGCTTAGTAAGCATAGGAATGCCGACATACAACCGGGCCTCGACGATAAGGCGCGCGGTTGATTCGCTTTTGAATCAAACTTACAAAAATATAGAATTGATTATTTCGGACGACGGCTCGACAGATGAAACCCAAAAGATTTGCGAAGCATACGCCGCAAAAGATTCAAGAATAAAATATATAAGGCATCCTCAAAATACCGGGCACGTAAATAATTTTGTCTTTGTTCTCAGAGAGGCAAAGGGGGATTATTTTATGTGGGCGGCCGATGACGACAGATGGGGCGGAGAGTTTATAGAAAAACTTGTTGACACTTTAAATAAAAATTTATCGCATAACCTCGCGATGAGTTCATATCAAAGAGTTTACACAGACGGGGAAATTTACGATAATGTTGTATTTTCCGGCACCGCGGATTTAACCGATATGTCGCATTACGATTTATATAAAAAGATGGTGAGGCGCGAGCCCGTTCATCATTGTGATTACGGGTTATGGAGACGGGATTTTTTGAATAAAGTTTTTTCGCGCCCAAAGCCGGAAGGAATACATTGGGACAGGATTTTTATGTCAGAGGTGGCGCTTTCAACCCGCATCGCCACGATCCCGGATATTTTATTTTTTAAGGATCAAAATAGGATTGCTCTGAAAAAACGCTACAAAAATCAGGCGCTTGGGCAATCGTATTTTGCCCCGCTTTCTTATTCCCGCTATTTTTCGAAGCTGTTAACCCGTCCGATAACTTCCTCTGTGATACCCCTAAGCAGAAAGCTGGCCCTTCCGTTTTTATGGCTGGACGGGCTTTGGTTTGAGCGAAAGAAGATTTTTTGGGATTTTGTGCGGGCGGCAAGGCAATTTGGCGGGTAAAACCAACCTAAAAAAAGCTGCGTTATATACTTAGACTTTGAGAAAGGATAAATATGAAGATAGACGTGTATAACAAGATAGTGGGCCGCGGACAGCCAACCTTTGTAATTGCTGAGATTGGGAACAATCATAACGGCAATTTGGAACTGGCAAAAAAGACAATCATGGCTGCGGCATTTGCCGGCGCGGATGCGGTTAAGTTTCAGAAAAGATTTTTGAACGAAGTGTTCACAGAGGAGCTGTTGTCTACTCCGCAAACTTCCTCGCGCTCTCTGGGGGAGACATACGGGCAGTATCGCCAGAGTCTGGAATTGACCGAAGAGCAGCTTGTAGAACTGAGAAATTTTTCTCACTCTTTGGGATTGGCTTTCGGTGTAACTCCTTTTGATCTTAAGAGCGTCGATTTTTTGGCGAATATCGGAATGGATTTTTGGAAAGTGGCTTCGTTTGACGCAACGCACCCGCAGCTTCTTGAAGCCGTCGCCAAACAGGGCCAGCCAATTTTTCTTTCAACCGGAATGTCGACTCTCGAAGAAAGGGACAATGCGGTAGACGCAATTTTAAAATTCAATTCTCAACTGATTGTTTTGCATTGCGTTTCCGTTTATCCGACTCCGCCGGAGGATCTTAATATCGGAGCCGTCTCGACGCTGCTTAAGCGTTACGACGATTTGCCGGTGGGATATTCCGGTCATGAAGAAGGTTTTGTGCCGACAGTTGCCGCTGTGGCAATCGGCGCGTGCGTTGTGGAGCGGCATCTTACCACGGATAAAACATTGCCCGGACCGGATCATGCTACTGTCAGTTTAAATCCGATTGAATTTCACCAAATGGTATGGGAAATCAGGAAGATTGAAAAAGCCATTGCTGATAAGAGAATTTATCTGCATCCCGGGGAAGAAAAGCATCGCAAGAAGCATGCCAAGAATATTGTTGCAAAAGTCGCGGTATCTGCTGGCACAATACTTACGGAAGATATGATTGCTTTCAAAAGTACCGGCCGCGGCGGGATAAAACCAGATTTGATCAATACGGTGGTCGGCAGAGTCGCCAAGGTTGATATGGCCCCAGATTTTGTGATTTTGGAAGAGCACCTGGAATAAATATAAAAAATAAACCCCTCCGATGGTCATCGGAGGGGTTCTTTTTATTTTAGTAAATCCACCATGGGTCTACCCAAACTGGGGAAACATAAAATGGGTCAATAAAGTAAGGATCATAATACGAGGTGGTGTAATACGGTACTTCAATAATTTCTTCTTCCACAATTGTTTCGGTTGTAGTTGTGGTTATAGTTTCTTCAGTATTTTGAGCGGCTGCGGCGGCATTCTGCTCGTCTTCTTTTTGTCTGAATGCCGCTACGATTGCTGTTCCCTGGGTGATTATGTCTTCGATTACATCCTTAGTTCCGAGTTCTTCCCAGGAAAGACTTTTATTGCAGATACGGACAATTTCATTGAAGATTTCTCCGGAGGCCAGGGATTCTTCCCAGCCGGGCTCATCGGTTTTAAATCTTCCTTCGTCCAGCAATGCCATGAAAACCATCGCCAAAGGATCGAGATTTGGACATGGGGTGTCACATTTGATTTTTTTGTATTCGACAACCGCCACCCTTAAATCTTCCCACCTTTCATTTTTAAGAAATTCTTTCCACTCGTCATCATTCATGTTATCGAAAGATGAAAAGGCGAATTCGCCTCTTTCTGTATCTACCGCGCAGAAAGGATAATAAAGCAGACGATATTCGCTGAATGGCGCAAGGAATTTTTTTTCAAGATGTTCTTTGCCTTTTGGGGTTAGTCGGCATCCTTTTAAAGTGGGAAACTCAATCAAATCTTGATTTCTCATTTTGCCCAGAAGATTTTTTAAGCAAAGCTGTGTAGGCGAAAGCGGCAAAGAAAATTTATTAACACCCATGGCAATTTCGTAGAGAAGCAGTGTAATGCTAAAACCGTTTTGTTGCTCGGGAGATAATGCGTATCTGGTTCTTTTTGCCTGGTTCGTCGCTACTTCCATTATCTTCTCCTCCCGCCGCCGCCGCTGGGCCTCGAAGGAGAGGACGGCCGTGGCGCCGGGCTGCTTTGGGTTGTTTGCCTGCTTTGCTGATTTTTGGCGCTGTTGTTGCCGAATCCGCCAGTTCCTACCGATTTGTTGGTGTCCCGTTCTTTAAATGATGTCTGCGATGCCGCCGGATTTCTCGATGGCGCTTTGATGCTTGCCGCCGATTTATTCGCGTTTGGCGAAGTCGCGGAAGAGGTGATCTTTGGCGACTGAACTTTTTGAATTGTCGAGGTTCTTGTGACCGTCCTGGTGTATGTCCTGTACGTTGTAACGGGCACCGCGCGATACGGAGAGTAGTAGCCCGGATAATATCCGTAGTGATACGGAGAAACATAAACTGTATGGTAAGGGCTGAAAAGATAATTCAGAATCAGGAAATCGGTCAGCGTCCAATGCGAATAATAGTACTGATTGTTTCCGTAGATTTGAGTGTTGCCTTGGAGCTGGACATTCGCGCCGTCAGCAGTTTTTTCGATGTTGATGGTGGCGATTTCTTGCTCCTGGCCGTTTCCAAGATCCGCTGTTAAAGAAAATCCTCTGGTATTTCCGGATCCGTATTCCGTAACCCGGATATAATCCACGGAGCCGTCTTGATCCAGATCAAGGTTATTTACTCCGCCCGGTTTATTCAGCATCGCTTCTAGTTCAGCCGCTGTCTTTGCTTGCTTAGCAAGCTCTCCTACGGCCTGAAGATCCAAACCCTCAGAAGCTGATACGGACGCCGGTTGGACATTTACCTGATAATTCGCGCCATTGCTTTGTACCGGGTCGCCGCAGGCGGCGAGGCCGAGTACGGAAAACAGAACCAAGATCAAATTTAGTCTCTTTATCATTTTTTCACCTCATATTTTCAAATTTTCAAAGAAAAACGACTAGTTTCCTAGCCAAAAACATTATATGCCAACAGGTAAATAAAGTCAAGGTTGGGTAGCGGATTAGGGGTTTACTTTTTCTATAAAACATTGTATGGTGTCCGAAGGTTATTAAGTGTGGAGGTGCTGTATGGAAAGTGTTTATCCCGGAGAGGTTGTCCATTGGATCAACGATAAATTATGCTGCTCGCTAAATAACGAGTTTTTTGAAAAATTTAATCCCGCCACCGGGAAGTTACTTGCGAAAGTCGCCCGCGGGCAATGGTTTGAGGTTAACACGGCTCTAAACGCCGCGGAGGTCGCGCGTCACAATTGGGCCGATACTAATGTTGTGCGCCGCGCGGAAATATTGAAAAGCGCGATAGGAATTATCAAAAAGAGAAAAGAAGATTTTATTGAAATTATTTCGCTCGAGGCCGGAAGATCAAAAAAGAGCGCCCAAGGAGAAGTGGAAGCTGCAATTAAATGCGGAGAATTTTTTGTTGCGGAGGCGCAGAGATTTTCCGGGGAAACCTTTACAAGCTCAAACGATAATCGTTTGGTTTTTCGGGTAAGAATGCCCCGCGGAATATGCGCGCTTTTTACTCCTTTCAACAATCCATTGGCGAGTGTGGCCTGGAAAGTTTTCCCGGCTTTGCTTTGCGGAAACACAGCGGTTCTTAAGGCTCACGAGCTTACTCCATACACTCCGGTGTTTTTTGGGCAGATTTTGGAACGCGCCGGCTTGCCTTCGGGAGTTTTTTCTGTAATTCAAGGCCTTGGAGATGAGGCGGGTACGCCGTTAATAAACGATCTAAGAATTGATGCGATCAGTTTTACGGGGTCTGATGCCACGGCGAAATTGATTGAAACTGCCGCCGCCAAAAGAAAAGATAAATTTTGCAAAGTTTCAATTGAATCCGGCGGGAAAAATGTTTTGGTGGTTTGCGATGACGCCGATCTGGATTTGGCCGTTGAGTGCGCGGTATCCTCGGCGTTTGTAGATGCCGGCCAAAGGTGTGCGTCCGCTTCGCGTATAATTGTTTTTGAAAAAGCCTATGACGAGTTCGTTAAAAAATTTGTTGGGAGAGCCAGTTTGCTTAAGATGGGCGTTGGAGATGAAGATGATTTGGGACCGGTAATAAGTAAAAACCAAAAAAATAAAATAAACAATCTGGTGAATAAGACTTTGCATTTTCCAGGGGCAAGACTTTATGAAGGCGGATACTTTGCTGATCAGACAAGCCGTTTTATGGGGCTTGCATTTCATGAGGGTTGCTACGTAAGGCCGACTATTTTCGAAAATATTCCTATGGATCACGAAATTTCCCAAACAGAAATTTTTGGACCGGTGACTTGTTTATACAAAGCTAAAGATTTTGAGGAGGCCGTTCGGCTGTCCAACAATTCCAGATACGGGCTTAGCGGGGCGATTCATACTCAAAATATCAACCGGGCTATGGAATTCGGCAGGCGATATAAAGCGGGTGTAGTGCGGGTGAACGGGCCTACATATGGTTCGGAGCCGCATATGCCTTTCGGAGGCATCGGGCTTTCCGGAAACGGTACAAGAGAACCCGGCAAAGACGCGCTGGATTTTTATTCGGAATGGAAAGTTATTTCGATTGATCACGATCCAAAGGAAGTTTAAAAAGGAAAGGAGACAGTCATGGAAAAATTTGATTTGTCCGGGCGGGTGGCGATCGTTACCGGCGGGCAAGGGATTTTGGGAAGCGGTTATGTTGAGGCGCTGGCAAAAGCCGGCGCCAAAGTGGCAGTTTTTGACATAAAAAAAGAAGATTCTCCAACTATCGCTCGATTAAAAAAAGAAGCACTGATTGATGTAATTACTATTCAAGTTGATATCACCGATGGATTATCAGTGCAAGAAGCTTTTAAGGAAGTTCATTGGCGTTTTGGCGGAAGCGATAACGGAGCGTTGAACGGAGTCCCTTCCATACTTGTAAATAATGCCGGCATTGACGCATCGCCTCATTCTAGCGGGAATAATAATCCAAGATTTGAAGATTACTCGGTTGGTTCGTGGGATGCGGTTTTGAATTCACATCTTAAGGGTTCGCTACTGGTGACGCAGAAATTTGTAGAACGATTTAGAATTACCACGCAAGAAAAAGGAAGCATCATAAATATTTCTTCGATTTACGGCGTTGTATCTCCAGACCAATCTCTATACGATTTTTTGAGGAAAGACTATGGTCAAGAATTTTACAAACCGATTGCGTACACTGTTGCGAAAGCGGGGATGATCGGATTTACAAAATGGCTTGCCGGTTATTTCAAATACGAAAGGCTGCCGATTCGTATCAACACGCTTGTACTGGGCGGAGTATATAACCGAAATCATGATCCAAAATTTGTCAGAGCTTATCAAAAACATGCTCCATTGGCTGCCCCGGGAGATTATGACGAAGCTGTTTTATTTTTAGCGTCTGATGCGTCACGAAATATGACAGGATCAGAAATGACAATAGATGGCGGATACACCGCGTTTTGAAACCTCACCCCTGCCCCTCTCCTTCGTAAGGAGAGGGGAATTTTATTTTTCTCCCCCTTACGAAGGGGGAGTTAGAGGGGGTTTATCCAATCGTCAAAATTGCGCCCAAGGCGACAAGCGCGATTCCGATTAAATGTTTGATGGTTAATGTTTCCCCCAAAAAAAGAATGGAA
>CAYRCJ010000011.1:16703-18540 GCA_964422785.1 uncultured Candidatus Saccharibacteria bacterium
CGCGATTCCGATTAAATGTTTGATGGTTAATGTTTCCCCCAAAAAAAGAATGGAAAGAAAAAATATAAAAACAATGGAGAGTCGATCGATTACCGCCACTTTCGAAGTAACGCCCATTTTGAGTGCGGAGAAATAAAAGAGCCAGGAAAGCCCGCCGGCGATTCCGGAAAGAATAATAAATTTAAGCGTCTTGCCGTTGATTGAGTTAAGTCCGGAAAGCTTGCCTGTTATCGCCGAACCTCCGAGAACAAAAAGAAACATAAAGAGAGCTCTGACTGTTGTCGCCAAAGTTGAGTCCACTTCGCTTAGACCGATTTTTCCAAATATTGAAACTAAAGCCGCGAATAATGCCGAAAGCAATGCAAATAGTAGCCACATCTATTGACTATATCAAATTTATTGTGTTGCAGCAATTTGGAAAATATGTTAATGTCCGCGTAGTTATAAAGTTAGAACTTTGAAAGTTTATCCGCCGAATGAGGAGAAAAACAATGAGTCAAAATTTTCGGTACGTTTCTTTGGAGGAAATCCGGAGGATTCGCTATGAGGTTGAAGGTTCTCCAAACGCCTATGTGCGTTGTGAAATTTTGTCTAATATCAATCGCATCAACGCTCTTTATATGATTATGCGCGCCAGGGGAGGGCATATCGGTTCGAGCTTCAGCGCGATGGATATTGTGACCTGGCTTTGGGAAGATGTGATGAAAAATCCCAATAAACCAAATGGAGATATAAGCGATATTTATTTTTCATCCAAGGGGCACGACGTGCCCGGGCTTTACGCTTTGCTCATCAGCCAGGAAAAAATCCCTTTTGAATATTTGCATCGCTTGCGCCGGTTGGACGGTTTGCCCGGGCACCCCAATCTTAAAACGCCGTATATTGTTGCGAACACCGGCTCGCTGGGAATGGGAATTTCAAAAGCCAAGGGAATGATTCGGGGAAGCAGGATTTTGAAAAAATACGGCAGAGTATATGTTCTTTTGGGCGATGGCGAACTTCAGGAAGGACAGCTGTGGGAATCGCTCCAGCAAGCCGCGAATCAAAAGCTGCACGAGCTCATCGCGATAGTGGATCACAATACTATGCAATCCGATACTTTTGTTTCCGATGTCAACGATCTCGGGAATATAAAAGCAAAATTTTCCGCGTTTGGTTGGGACGTGTTGGAATGCGACGGACATAATTTTTTATCGATCGATACCGTATTTTCTCAATTGCGCAATGTGTTCAGCGAGCGTCCGAAGGTGATTATCGCCAATACCGTCAAGGGAAGAGGAGTTGGTTTTATGGAATCAACTCACGCGTTACGAGGAGAACTCTACAAATTTCATAGCGGAGCTCCGACAATGGAAGATTATAGCAGAGCATGCGACGAGCTGATCGAAAGAGTTTCTAATAGACTTTCAGATTTGGGTTTCGGTCCGCTTGTTACGGCGAGCGAAGCAATCCCCAAAAAAATATCATCGCAAGACCACGAACAGCTGGTTGCCGTGTACGCCAAAGAATTGGTTCGTATCGGGGAATCGCGCCGGGATATTTTAGTTTTGGACGCAGACCTGGTAAAAGATTGCGGACTCGTGCCGTTTAGAAATAAATTTCCTCAAAGGTTCATTGAATGCGGCATTGCGGAGCAGGATATGGTTTCTACTGCCGGAGGCATCGCTTCGCGGGGATTGCTTCCGATAGTCAATTCATTCGCGCAATTTCTTTCCAATAGACCGAACGAACAAATATACAATAATGCCACAGAGGGCAAAAAAATTATTTATGTAGGATCGCTCGCGGGGCTGCTGCCCGCGACTCCCGGGCATTCGCATCAGGCCGTCAGGGATAT
>CAYRCJ010000011.1:18640-22587 GCA_964422785.1 uncultured Candidatus Saccharibacteria bacterium
GGGATCTCTACTGCCGTGGTGAATTTGCCTTGGCTTAATACGGTGGATAAAAATTGGCTTTCCAGGACTTTGTTTGGCGGCCGGGTTGTTTACAAAACCATAGTCACCATCGACGATCATTATATCGACGGCGGCCAGGGTATGATGCTTCTGAGCGCTTTCGCGGAAATATTTTCATCAGGCCAGGTTACTTTTTTTCCGAAAATTTTATCTTTTGGAGTCAGTGAAATTCCTGTTTGCGGAGAGCCGGCTGAAGTTTTGAAATATCACGGTCTCGACGCGGATTCAATTGTTGAAAAAATAGAAAAAAGTTTATAAACTAAGCCCCGTTACATCGGGGCTTTTGCTTTGTTATATAATAAGATATTCGGAGAGAAAATGAGAAATAAAGACTTAAAAAAGATTTATAACAAGATTTATAAGAAGGGCGAGGACGCGCATTATACTTCTTTGATTTTATCGGGGGATAAAGTGCCTCCGGCAAAAGCTGAAGTTTTGAAAGAAATTTCCTGGCGCGGTAAAACAGTTTTGGATGCCGGGTGCGGGACCGGAGAACTGGCGTATCTGATTGCAAAAAAAGGCGCCAGGAAAGCGGTCGGGATAGATTATTCCAAAGAGGCGATAGAGGTTGCCCAAAAAAAATACCGGTCTGAAAATCTTGTTTTTCGGGCGGATGACATAAGCAATATCCGCGGAAAGTTTGATGTTGTTGTATCCTTGGGGACGCTGGAACATCTTAATGATCCGGTGATAGCGCTTCGGAAATTAAAAAGTTTGCTCGCGCCAGGAGGCTCTTTGATTATCACCTGCCCCAATTGGTCCAATCCGCGGGGATATATTTTGGTGGCTTTGAAATTGCTTTTTGACGCAAAAATAACCTTGGCGGACTTGCATTACTTTACTCCTTTGGAATTTCAGAAGTGGGCCAAAAAACTTAAAATGAAATTAAGCTGGAAAACTTTTGAACAATCTTGGGGGCACGGAGAGAAAATGATAAAAGATTTTGAGAAAAGGCTGCCCAATGTTTTATTGAAAGACAAAGGATTCAAAACTGACCGGAATAGAATATCGGTATTTCTGGAATGGCTAAAATATCACGCCGTTTTGCTCGAGAAAGACGTCCCTTGCGGAGGCGCGGTGGCGTTGTACCACCTCCAAAAATAGCGAAACAAATCAGGCTAAAAACCAGTTCTTATATAGAGCTGGTTTTTTTATAATTTAGGGGGATTATGCAGATAAAAAGGACGCCGCAATTCAATTTTGGGGATTTGGAATTTATTTTTGAGATGGCTAATAACCATACGGGATATTTGGAACACGGCAAACGCATAGCGCGGGAGTTTGGGCTATTGGCCAAAGAGGCCAACATCCGTGCCGCGATAAAATTGCAGTTTCGGGATCTCGATACTTTTATTCATCCGGCGCACCGCGGGTCGACGACAAACAAACATATTCCACGGTTTGAGCAAACACGGCTTTCCGAAGAGCAGTTTGCCGAATTGGTTCAGGAAATCAGATTGCACAATTTGGTTACTATGTGTACGCCGTTTGACGAAGCCTCGGTCGATAAAATTGAGCGGTTGGGGATCGAGGTTATCAAGATCGGAAGTTGTTCCGCGACGGATCGTCCGCTTTTGGAGAGGGTCTCCTTGGTCGGGAAACCGGTAATTGTTTCCACCGGAGGGCTGTCAATTGAAGAAGTAGATTGGGTGGTGACATTTTTGCAGAAGCGGGCTGTAGATTTCGCGTTGATGCATTGCGTTGCCATTTATCCGATGCCGGCGAAAGATGCGCATCTCAATCAGATTGAAGTATTCAAAAATCGCTACCCGGGGATTGTGGTAGGATTTTCCACTCACGAAGACCCGGCAAACACTTCGCTCGTCGGACTTGCTTATGCAAAGGGCGCGCGTATTTTTGAAAAGCATGTTGGCATTGCGAATCCGGAAAAGAATATTACGCTAAATAAATATTCGGCAACCCCGGAGCAAGTGGGGAAATGGATCGAAGCGTATAAAGAGGCAAAGGCCGCGTGCGGCACAGACGGTCCGCGGGCGATCAGCGGAGCAGAGAAAACGGATTTGGAATCTCTTATGCGCGGGGTTTACGCGGCCCGCGAAATAAAAAAGGGCGATACGATACAAGAGCGGGAAGTATTTTTTGCAATTCCTATTGTTTTGGATCAGCTGACCAGCGGCAGATTTGTTGACGGGTTAACCGCCGATCGCGATTACAAAACGGGTGATCCGATTAACAGATCTATCCGTCCGGATACATTGAGCCATCGCGATATAATTTATTCAAAAGCCGTGCATCCGGTAAAGGGTATTCTCAACGAAGCCAAAGTTATTATCGGGCACGATTTCCGGGTGGAGATTTCACATCACTACGGGCTCGAGCGTTTTGAGGAAATAGGATGTGTTCTTATTACCTGTGTTGAGCACGAAGAATACGCCAAAAAAATTATTGTCCAATTGCCAGGCCAATGGAATCCGGAACATTATCACAAAAAGAAAGCGGAAACATTTCAGGTTCTTCACGGCACTTTAAATGTTTGGATCGAGGGAAATAATTGTCCGATCTTTCTTATTCCGGGACAGAAACTCGAAATTCCAAGAGGTACAAGGCATTCTTTTGGAACAGAATCCGGGTGCGTTTTTGAAGAAGTATCGACCAAAGATGAGACCGGCGATTCATATTATACAGACCGCAGCATTGCGAGAAAAAATCGCAATGACCGAAAAACATTTCTCCAAAATTGGGGAAGATATCAGTTTGATTAAAAAATATAAGGTAAAACACTCCGTAACATCGGAGTGTTTTTGTTTGTTTTATAATGAGACTTAGAGGAGCTTTATATGAAAATATACGCAATTATTCCGGCTCGAGGCGGATCAAAGGGCGTTCCCGGGAAAAACATCAAGGATCTTTGCAATAAACCGCTCATCGCCTGGACTATCGCGGAGGCGCAAAAGTCAAAATATATTTCGAGAGTGATAGTCAACACCGATAGTTGTGATATCGCGCATGTGGCGCGGATTTGGCATGCTGAAGTGTTTTGGCGTTCGTTGGATTTTGGAAATGACAGCGTTTCTGATCTTGAGGTATTTACAGAGCATTTATCAAAGCTCAGAGAAATGAATGATTTGCCGGATATGGTAGTAGACCTTCGGGCCACAGCGCCTCTTCGGAAAGCAGATCGCATCGATCAGGGCATTGAGTTGTTAATGAAAGCGGGGAAAAAAAATGCCGACGCGGTGCGCGCGGTGACCCTCGCCCAAAAACATCCTGCAAAAATGTGGAGATTGTCTCCGGAGGGGTCCCTCAATCCGTTTGTAGAAAAGAGCTTCTGGGGCGTTAAGGAATCTCAAGATGCCCCCCGTCAGGCGCTCCCGCCGATATATCAGAACAACGGATGCGTGAACGCGTTTTGGCCTGAAACTGTTTTGCAAAAACATTCCACTGTCGGTGATCGCGTTCTCGGATTTGAAATGCAGTCATGGGAATCGGTGAACATTGATACTGAATTTGATTTTCAGTACGCTGAATATTTGATGAAGAAACATAATATTAAATAGAAATAAAACCCCTCCGACGGCCGTCGGAGGGGTAATTTTTTACCATCTAAAATCTTTGGCTATCGGTATCAATTCTCGAAGCGAAAAGATAATAGGGAACGGCGATCCTCGGCCGTCCCATCGCGTGTTACGCGCGGTGTGGATGCCGATAAAGTAACAGCCGGTCTCGCGCGCGGCTTCGTAATCGCTATGCTGGTCGCCTACAAATAAAAGTTCTTCGGAATGGATTGACTCCGCGGTAATAATATTTTGGAGGTTTTCCGATTTTGTTCCAGGGCGGCCGTATATATGGTCAAAATAGTCCAATATTCCAAGTGCTGTTAGGCTTTCGATCACCTGTTCTCGAGGTGTCGCGGTATTGATAAATAG